>CAUQMF010000105.1:0-6381 GCA_963518965.1 uncultured Campylobacter sp. | reverse complement strand
TCTACGTATTTTTTAAGCTCGTCAAAATCGCTTTTTGCGGTAGAATTTCCGTCGTTACCTTCGATATCGTTTAGTCTTTTTTCTATCCTAGACATTCTCGAGTTTAGTCCGTCTAATACGCTCTGCAAGCCTTCTAAGCGCTCTTGCATGGCATTCAAATTTGACTCGACGTCGCCCATATTTCTACTTAAATTTTCTACGTTTTGCTTGTTTTTTAGAAAAGTTTTTTCGTTATCAGTCAATCCGTAGGGGCTCGAGCTATCTAAATTTCCAGCATCAAATACCGAAATTTCATTGGAAGCAGAATAAGAGAGCGTGACTCCCGCAAAAAGAGCCACGATAGTTTTAAAATTTGTCATAAAACTAAATTATGGAAGAACTTTAAATTCAGCGCGTCTATTTTGAGCGTCGCAAGCCTTTGATTTATCTGTGCAAACGGGATTGCTTTCGCCGTAACTTACAACCATTATTCTATCTGCATTAACGCCTTGTTTTACTAGAGCGTCTTTGGCAGCTTTCGCTCTTTTTAGACCAAGCGCGTAGTTGTACTCATCGGTACCCCATTCGTCGCAGTTACCTTCTACTTTTACAGAAAGGCTTTGAGCATCCGCTTGATTAAACAAGCCTGCATTTGTATTGATAACAGGCTGCATATCGCCTTTGATATTAAATTTATCGAAGTCGAAATATACAGTTTGAACTTGACCTTCGATGCTTGAGATTAATTGTTGCAATCTCTCGCTATCGCTCATCATATTATCGCTTGAGTTCATACCGCTCGTATTTTGATTAGCATCAGCGCTCATATCAACTTCAGGGGTTTTAGAGCTACAACCGCTCAACAGTAAAGCTGCCACAGCAGCAGAAGCTAAAACTACTTTTTTCATTTTCATCCTTTTTATAAGATTTAATCGCTATTATATCATAAAATTTACTAAATATTACCAATCAATCGACTGAATTTTACCGATTTTTAATGGAAATTGAAAACTTTTGTTCTCATTCACTCGAATTATGCCTAAAGAACTCTGTCCTCCGAGCTCTTTTATAAACACTACACTTTGTCCGTCGCTAGAAAATCTAGGATACAAATTTTTTCCGCTTGCGGTAAGCTGTCTAATATAATCGGTTTGAGTAGAAATCATATAGATATTAAAATCTCTCGTGCCAAAGCTGCTCTTGCCGTCTTCTCTACTTGAATAAACTATATAGTTTTGATAAGTGCTGACGGAGTTGTTATTTTTGCCGTGAAAAACCATCTGTTCAAAACCGCTTCCGTCGACGTTTTGAGCAAAAACATTCGGATAGCCGAGCCTATCTGAAACAAAAACTACGCGCCTATCTCCGTCTACAAAATTGCCGTTAACGTCGATACCGCTGTAATTTGTTATCTGTGATAACCTTCTTGAGTTTAAATCATATATATAGATATCGGGCTGGTCTTGAGGCGCCATAGTTAGCAAAATTTTATCGCCGTTTTGACTAACGTCGGAGGCTATGAGCATACCGCCCTTGCTATCTAAAATTTTAGTTTTTTGGCCGCTTGCAACGTCGTACCTATAAAGTACTAAATTTTTACCGCTGTAATCAGAGTAGTAAAATGCTCTCTGGTCGGCTCCTACCCATTTAGGAAATATATTCAGACCGCCGCGTACAAGTACTTTTTGATAGGTCAGGGTATAGTCGGCTATAACGATCTCACTTTGTTTTGAGCCTGTTCCCTTAGCGAAAATGATAAATTTCTCCATCCAGTTAACCGGAGGCATTTTCAGCTCGTTAATAAGCTCGACTACCGCTTTATGCGCGATAAACGGATACTTTGCCCCATCGTTCATATTGTAAATTTTCTCGTACTGAGTAGTTGCCGTTTTGGCATTTATAAGCTTAACTCTTAAAGTAAGAGGCGAATTTGGCGAGCCTTCAAGCGCGTATCTAAAAATTAGTTGTGCGCCTTTTTCGCTCATAACGTTCGTATTTGAGTCGCCTTCATAGCTACTTGCGACATACTCGTCCACGACCTCAAAATCAGAGCTTACCTTTAGGTCTCCCAGCATAATTTTGTGAAATTTGCCCTTAAAAGTTTGATCTCCGACAGCCGTAGTGGCGTCTTGAAGCACGATTTTTGGTAAGGCCATACCCTTGTTGACGACCGAGATAGTGGCATCAACGGCAAAAAGCCAACTCGCAAAAGTAAGAAAAAGTAAAATTTTCTTCATTGTTCCTCCGTTATTCTAGTTTGTCTTGCAATTTAGTTCCGAGCTTAACAGCTCTGCCTATCTGAGTAGGCGGCGGAAATTTCTCAGAAGTCATACGCTCTAAGAAATCTCTAACCTTGTCGTTAAATTCGCTATTATACGATAACTTTTTTATATCATAACTAAACGATCCGTCAATGTCGATGACAATCTCAACCTCCGCCTCATCGCTAGAATCAGCTTTATAAGCGCTCCATCTGCTCTGCAAAATTCTGCTAATCATACCAAAATATTCGTTATATTCACCTGTCATTTGCGACTTTGGAGTTTTGGCAACCTGATCTAAAGTAAGCGCATTAATTACATCGCTAGCCTTTTTTTGCTGACTTTTTATTTGAACTTTTTCTGGTTTTTTGCGACTTTGCTCTTTGGGTTGCTCTTTCTTCTTAGCAACCTTATCCTCTTTTAGTTTAGAGGTATCGATACTACCGAATAAATCCTTTAAATTTGGCTCTTCAACTTTTTTTTCTTCAGGTTTTGGCGGTACGGGATCAGGCTCAGGCGGCTTGTTGGTGGTATCAGGTTTGGGTTCTTCTTTTTTAACCTCTTCCTCTTTTTTTATAGGCTGTGGTTTTTCTTCTTTTACGACCTCTTTTTTAGGCTCTGGTGCTTTTACGGTAACGTCAGGTTCACGCTCGACTATCATGATATCCATAAAGGCGTCTTTAGTATCGGTATATTTTTTCGGCTCTTCCTTAAAGTATGTAAGCTTGATAAAAATACCGATTATTATGCAAAAATAAAGAAAAGCCGACAGCACAAAGTAGCCGGAAGTGTTAAATTTGAGGTCAAATTTATCCATTAGTCTGAAGCGCTACCTTTGTAAAACCAGCATTTTTTACGCTTTTTAAAACAAACATTACATCGTCATATATAAGACTTTTGTCGGCCTTAATGTAAACGGGCGAATTTTTATCGTATCTTGCCCCGATAAGTACGATGTTATCGGGAAGCTCGCGCAAATCCATAGTGCTTTGATCTATCCTAACCTTTTTTGTAGCATCCACGATAACGGTTAAATCTTTTTTTTGGGCTGAAGAGGCTTTGGTCTTTGAGCCGTCCGGCAATAAAATTTGTTCATCGTAAACAATGGTAGGCGTAGTAACCATAAGAATCGCCAGCAAAACTAGCATGATATCCACGAGAGGAGTTATATTTAACTCCGGGGTTTCGTCAAGATTTATCATTGATCTTCTTTAAGCGTTACGAGAATATCCACCTCTCGCTTAATCACGCCCATAAGCTCGTAAGCTTTCCTCTTGATAAGCAAGCTAAACGTGTAAGCAGGTATCGCTACAAATATACCCGCTCCGGTTGCCACCAGTGCCTCGCTGATAGCAGGAGCGATAACATTTAGAGAAGAATTTCCGCCGCCTTGTCCAAGCTGAGAAAAGGTCTCCAAGATAGAAACAACCGTGCCGAAAAGTCCGATAAAAGGCGACGTAGAGGCAACTATACTAAGCCAAGTAATGCCACTAGTCGCATTTCGCTCAGCGATACTAACGGCGACCGAGAGCTTCTCTCTAGATATCGAGCCGCTTACGAACCGTTTTAAAATGGATTCGTTTAAAACATGTTTAGACCCGCCCATCAATAACGACTCAAGAGCATTTTGTTCTTTTTTTTGCCATGACCTAAGCCCTGCCATACGAGAAAACAGTATAGTAAGGCTTATAATGAAATAAAAAGAAAGCCAGCTAAGCACAAATATAGTAATAAAACTACTTCTAGATAAGTAGTTTAAAAAAATATCAAGTCCAGCCACTATCTTGCCCGAGCCATGCTGTCTAATTTTGCCACAGTGGCAGCCATAGCGTTATTCTCGCTACTCATGCTGGCAATTAAATCCTTCGCTTTTTGCAATGAATTTGCTATCTCGCTCTCAGAATTTCCCGACACGTGAACGGCGCCGTCGGCAAGGATGGTCGCCTTGCCTTCGTTTATCTCGGCATATCCCCAGTTTATCGCTACGGCATCATGGCTTTTATCTTCGCTCTCGATGTCTATAACGCCAGCCTTTAAAAGCGAAATAAGCGAGGCGTGTCCGGGCAAAACCCCAAACTCGCCCTCACTGCCCGGCAAAACTACGCTTTTAATATCGTTTGAAAACACTAAACCCTCAGGCGTAACGATTTCTAAATGTAATTTACTCATTACTTTTCCTTTAAATTTAGGCTTTAAGTTTCTCGGCTTTCGCTATCGCTTCGTCGATGTTTCCTACCATATAAAATGCGTTTTCCGGTAAATCGTCGTATTTTCCTTCCAAAATTCCCTTAAAGCCGACGATATTTTCCTCAAGGCTTACGTATTTACCGGGACTTCCCGTAAACACCTCTGCAACGAAGAACGGCTGAGATAAAAATCTCTCAATCTTTCTAGCGCGATCGACCGTAACCTTATCTTCTTCGCTAAGCTCGTCCATACCGAGGATTGCGATGATATCTTGAAGATCTTTATATTTTTGTAAAACCGCCTGTACGCCGCGAGCTACTTTATAGTGTTCGCCGCCTAAAATTTGAGGATCGAGCATTCTTGATGTCGAATCAAGCGGATCCACCGCAGGATAAATTCCCTTTTCTGCAATAGCTCTGTTTAGAACGGTAGTCGCGTCAAGGTGCGCAAAAACGGTTGCAGGAGCCGGGTCGGTAAGGTCGTCCGCAGGAACATAAACAGCCTGAACCGATGTAATCGAACCTTTCTTAGTCGATGTAATTCTCTCTTGGAATTTACCCATTTCGCTTGCCAAAGTCGGCTGATAACCAACGGCAGACGGGATACGTCCAAGAAGAGCCGACATCTCTGCACCAGACTGAGAGAAACGGAAGATGTTATCAATGAACATCAAAACGTCAAGTCCCATCTCGTCGCGGAAATACTCAGCCATTGTAAGACCTGTTAGAGCGATACGGTTTCTTGCCCCTGGCGGCTCGTTCATCTGGCCGTAGCACAAGGCGACTTTATCTAAAACGTTACTTTCTTTCATCTCGTGATAAAGGTCGTTTCCTTCGCGCGTTCGCTCGCCGACGCCAGCAAATACGGAGTAACCGCTGTGTTTAAATGCGACGTTGTGAATAAGCTCCATGATAATAACCGTCTTACCGACGCCGGCGCCGCCAAATAGTCCGACTTTACCGCCTTTTGCGTAAGGAGCCAAAAGGTCAACTACCTTTATGCCCGTTTCGAAAATTTCACTCTTTGTGCTTTGCTCTTCAAACGGCGGAGGATCGCGGTGAATAGACCATTTTTTGTCAAATTCTACACCCTCGCCCTCGTCGATTAGATCGCCGACGACGTTAAAAATTCTTCCCAAAACTTTTTCGCCGACAGGAACGCTAATAGGCGCGCCTAAAGCCGTAGCCTCAAGGCCTCTAGTTAAGCCTTCGCTCATATCCATAGCGATAGTTCTTACGCGGTTATCGCCAAGGTGCGCGGCAACCTCTAGCACAAGTCTATTTTGCTTGCCCTCAACCTCGAAATTTACTTCGACGGCTTCGTTGATCTTGGGTAAATAATCCGTGAAATCGACGTCGACTACCGGACCCATTACCTGAGAAATGATACCTTTCATCCATACTCCTTAATTATTTCATTGATTCGACGCCACTGATGATCTCGATAAGCTCAGTGGTGATAGACTCTTGGCGAGCCTTGTTATACGATAGTTTTAGCTGCGCGACGCGCTCTTTGGCGTTATTGGTCGCGTTATCCATCGCCTGCATTCTGGCGCTATGCTCGGCTGCAAGGCTATCTACTAAAGCGTAATACATGCTATACTCGAAATACTTCGTAAGTAGTTCGTTTAAAATTTTACCGTCGTCGCTCGGCTCAAATTCCATCAAAGAATTCGTCTCGACTTCGACGAGTTTCGGCGGCTCGACCGGCACGATGTCGTTTATGCGAATTTGCTGAGAGATCATATTATTATAGCCGTTGTGCACCAAAATAACCTTATCGGTCGCACCGCTTATAAAGTCGTCTATCGCGTCTTTTATGATATTTTGGGCCTTCTCATAGGTAGGAGACGAGCTCACGCCGACATATTTTTCAAGCAAATTTATACCCTGGAAGCTAAAAAATTCTATACCTTTTTTACCTACCGCGCGAAGCCTTATCTTTACTTTTTTCG
>CAUQMF010000104.1:0-6936 GCA_963518965.1 uncultured Campylobacter sp. | reverse complement strand
CGATACGCTAAATCCCGCCGTCTCCAGCCCGTCCATCCTAGAGCGCGACCTAACCTCGGCGTGCGAGTCCTCTACGCGAGCGATGTCGCCCAGACGGACGCTACCGCCGCCCTCTAGCCGAATGGGGGTATCTGCTAGCTCCTCGATACTCTTTGCGCCGCCCGTTACGCGCAGGCTGTTTTCCGCGCCGTCTAAAACGGTCCTGCCGGCGGGTAAATCGGCGTTATTTTGCGCGAGCTGCTTGTTAATATAAGCAGCGTCTATCTTTAGCGAGCTAAGCGCGGCGGGGTCTAAAAGCACCCTAATCTCGCGCGTAACGCCGCCTAGGCGCTTTACTTGTTGCACGCCCTGGATCGCTAGCAGCCGCCTTTTTATCTCGTTATCTATCAGATGCGATATCTCGCTTTGGTCTAAATTTACGCTTCCTACCGAATAAAACGCCAGCGCGCCGCCCTCGACGTCCACGCGCTCTACTAGCGGCGTATCGATGCCGACGGGTAATTCGTCTCTGATCTGCGCCACGGCGTTTCGCACGTCGTTTACGGCCCTATCGACGTCCGTCTCGATAGCAAACTCCACCGTCGTAGCCGAGCTGCCCTCAGAAATCGTAGAGCTAACGTGCCTCACGTCCGCTAGCCCGCTCACGGCGTCTTCTATGCGCCTAGTAGTCGAGCTTTCCAGCTGAGTAGGCGACGCGCCGGTCTGCGTGACCGTGACGCTAACGATAGGAAAATTTACGTTTGGATTTGCGTTTATCGGTAGGCGCAAAAACGACGCTACGCCGCCTAAGCTAAGCGCGATAAAAAGCACGATAATCGGGATAGGATGACGGATCGCCCAAGACGAAATTTTCACTCCGCGCCCCTTTGCGCCGCTTCGCCGTCGTTTACCAGCGCGGCGGCTTTTAGCGCGACCTCATCGTCCTCGCTAACGCCAGAAATCACCTGCACTAGCCCGTTTGCTCTAAGTCCGGTTTGTATTTTTCGCTTCTGCGCCTTGCCGTCTTTTATTAGCGTCGCAAACGCGCCCGCCTCCGTAAACGAAACCGCCTGCGCAGGTAGCGCTAACGCGCTAAATTCGGGCAGGTCGATGACGGCTTTGGCGTACGAACCGATAAATTTAGCCCCGCCGTCTAGCGAAATTTTGACCTTGCCTAGGCGCGAGCTCGTATCCACGCTAACGGGCACGAGCCGCACCTTGCCGTTTACGGCCTCTTTTACGCCGTAAATTTGAGCCTGCGCGCTCATACCGACTTTTATCTGCGCAAGCTCGGCTGCGTCCGCGTCCGCAGATAGCTCGACGACGCCGTCTTTTGCGATGTTAAACAAAGCCTCGCCGCTAGTTAGCGCGCCGATTTGGGCTTTTTTGGCCGTCACGACGCCGCTAACGGGCGCTATCACGCTAGCTTTGCCAAGCTGATCTTTAGCCTCTGCGATCTGCGCTTTTATCTGCGAGATTTGGGCTTTTGCGGAGTTTAGATTCGCTCTGGCGCTTGCTTCTTTCGCATTTGCTTGTTCGAGTTCTTGCGAGCTGATCGCCTTTTTTGCGGCTAGGTCTTTAGCTCGCTTTAGCGCGGAGCTAGCCTCGCTAAAAGCTGCCTTGGCGGAGTTTAAATTTTGCTTTGCGGCTTCAAGCGCGGCGGTTTGCTGGTCAAATTTCGCTTTTAGGCCGGCACTATCTAGCAGGGCTAAAATTTGCCCCTTTTGCACGTTTTCGCCCACCTCGACTAAGATCTGGGCGATTTGTTGGCCTTGCAGCGCCGAGCCTACGGCAACGTCGTCTTTAGAGACCAGCTCACCGTGCAAATTTAGCTTTGGGCTAAATTTTGCGATCTTGGGCGAGACGACCGTGAGCTTTATGGCTTCTTCGTTTTGATTTTGCCTAGCGTCCGAATTTTTGCCGTCTTGACCGACGTTTGTTTCGCTAGCGTCGCCGTCTTTTAGGCCCGCTTGAGCCATTTGCTTGTTTTGCGGCGGCGTTTCTTGCGCCGATTTATTTTCCTGCGCCGCCGCCGTTTGTTGCGCGGTCAAAATCAGCGCAAACGATAAAAAATACGACTTTAAAATTTTGCCGAATTTCATAAAATTTCCCTTAAAATTAGTCTTAAAATTTATCATATTAGCAAAATTTAGGACTAAAAATCAATCCTAAAACCTTGAAAATATTTTGGGATTTTACTAAAATTCGCCCAAAATAAAAAAGGAAAACGATGTATAACTTTGACAACCTAGGCAAAAAAATCAGCGAGATTGACGAGCGTATAGACGCGCTGATCGCTAAAACCGGGCTTAGCTACAGCGAATTTGCGGTGCTTTATACGCTAGCAAAAGACGGCCGCTCGACGCAAAAAAAGATCAGCGAGGAGTGGCTCATACCCAAGCAAACGGTTTTTAACGTCTGCAAGGATTTTCGCCAAAAAGGGCTAGTGCAGCCAAGCGAGCAAAGCGCTGATAAAAGGGAGCGCGCGATGAGCCTCACGCAAAAAGGGCGCGACGCGGCAGACCCTATCGTGCACGCTAGCGATGAGCTGGGCGAGCGGGTATTTGCTAGGCTTGGCGAAAAAAACGCCCAGAAGCTATTTTCGCTGTTGGAGCGCTTTTGCGAGATTTGCGACGACGAGATCAAGGGCACATCTGGCCTCAAGACCGAAATTTAAATTTACCGACTTTAAATTTTTCTTTTTTGCACTCTTTTAAATTCGGCAAAAATCGCGGCTAAATTTAGCAAATATTTTTGCCGCAAAGCGCGGATTTGGCGGTAAAACGCGCAAAATTCATCCAAAGCGCCGCGGTAATTTAATCTATAAATTTATACGGGCAAGCGCGAAATCGTAGGCTTTTGCCAAAAACTTGCAAATTTGGCGACAAACCTCGCGCAAACCAAAGCTAACGGTAAGCCTCGCACAAGATACTCTAGCCAAGCGCGCCCTAACGAAAATTTATCTTGCCTAATTTTTGGAGCCATCCGCTTTCTCCGGTTTGCCGCTTTTGTACTAGGCGGTTTAAATTTAGGCTTCAAGCGCGCATTTTGAAGCTTAAATTTTACAAATTTCGCCTAGTAAATTTATCAAAAACCGTCTTGCTAAATCCTACGCTTAAATTTTGTTGCCGACCAAACGAAATTTACCTAAATTTAGGAAAAATCGCTTACAAACACAAAACGCCGCTAAATTTACTCGGCAACGGCTCAAGCTACCTAAAACATAGGACGATTTACCAAAGCCGCGGTAAATTTTGCCTGCAAATTACCGCAGTAAACGCAAGCGGCGCTACTTTGATTTAGCATTTACGACTCATAAAATCGTTAAAATTAGGCTTAAGAGCGCGCTAGCGTATATTTTTACCGCGAGTTTGCATTATTTTGCCCAAAAGCGCGGGTAAATTTAAACCGCCGATTTTGATGCGTCGCGTCTGGCAGCCTACTGATTTAAAGCCTTGTTTGTAGGCCGATTTGCCGACGGCTTAGATAAAATGTATCAAGCTCTAGCTTAGACATCGCCGTTTTAACAGCGGCGACTGTCAAATTTATCCGCAAGTAGTAAGATTTAATTTTCGTAACATTTTATAAATTTATTTACGTTTTTACTCATGTATCGTAAATTTTTATAGCTTAAATTTTAAAATTAATCAAAAAATATAATACGAAACTCTATAATCGGTAAATTTAAAACCGAAAGGAGAAAAAATGAAACTATTTTCAGCGCTGGCTTTGTGCGCGGCGATGGCGTTTAGCGCGCAGGCTGCGGAAAAATATAAGATCAAACTCGCCTCCACCTACGAGAGCAACGTGCCCGTACTAGGCGACGCTCCAAAGAAATTTAAAGAGCTCGTAGAAAAGATGAGCGACGGCCGCATCGAGGTTCGCGTCGACTATCCGTCCAAGCACAAGGCGGCGTTTGCGCTGCTTGATATGGTCAAAAGCGCCCAGTACGACGCGGCTTTCACCGCAAGCTACTTTTATAAGGGCAAGGACGCCAAGCTCATGCTCTTTACGACCGTGCCTTTTGGCATGAACAAGGCCGAGCAGGACGCATGGTACGCGTACGGCGGCGGCAAGGAGCTCGCGCAAAAGGTCTTTAACGAGCAGGGCATCGTGACCTTTCACGGCGGAAATTTTGGCATGCAAATGGGCGGCTGGTTTAAAAAAGAGATCAAGAGCACGGACGATCTAAAGGGGCTAAAACTGCGCATGACCGGGCTTGGCGGCGAGATAATGGCAAAACTGGGAGTCAATATAAACACGATCCCGATCGGCGAGCTATACATGGCGATGGAGATGAACACGATCGACGCCGTCGAGTGGGTGTGCCCAGCGATCGATATAAATTTCGGCTTTCAAAAGGTGGCTAAATTTTACTACACGGGTTGGCAGGAGCCCGCGAGCGAAAATGAATTTTACATCAACAAAAAGCTCTGGGATAAGCTACCGGCCGACCTCCAAGCTATCATAGAAACCGCGACCAAGGCCGTAGCGGCGGACGTATACGAGTCGGCGGTCTATCAAAACTCGCTAGTACTTGATAAAATCAAAAGCGAGCATCCGGACGTGAAAATCGCCTCGTTTCCGCCCGGGGTCATTGCTGCGCTACGCAAAGCCACGGACGAGATCCTAGACGAGCTTTCGGCAAAGGACGCGACGTTTAAGGAAATTTTGGACTCGCAAAAAGCCTTTATGAAAAAGGCTAGAGCCTGGACGCAGATCTCCGAAAACAGCTACATAAACAGCACTACGGAGTGATTCCGCTAAATTTAACGAGCCGTCCGAGTAAAATTTGACGGCTCACCGCCTGATTTTTTATTGTGAAATTTGAGATTAAATTTACTCATTAGTTTTTTGCTATTTTTCGGCAAGGCGGTTAAATTTGAGTTCTAAAATTTTATAAATTTGGAGTTAAATTTACCCGTGCTTCATTTAAATTTAACGAGCATATACACTAAATTTGAACAACAAATTTAAAGTTCCAAACTACAATCTAAACCCAAATTTTTACCATGTTTTACACACATGAAATAGAAAGTTTTTATTTTTATTTATATTAAATCTTTTTATGTATAATTTGCACAATTTATTAGCCAAGGATTAAATAATGAGTATATCCACACCGCGCTTAGCAGTACTAATTGACTCAGATAACATATCATATAGAAACGTGGGCAATGTTTTAAATAAATTAAAAAACTATGGAGAAATTACCCTCAAAAGGGCATATGGAGATTTTACGATTCATGAGGACTGTCCTGGTAGCAAAAAGGGCTGGAAATAATTTTGCAATCGAAAAGCTATAAATATTATACAAACATCGCAATATAGGGAAGGCAAAAAAACAAACGACATAAAGATGACGATACAGGCCATGACGATGCTTTATTCAGATTTGTACGACGGCTTTTGTATAATATCTAGCGATAGCGATTTTACCCCGCTAGTAATGGCATTAAAAGAACGTAACAAAAAAGTTTATATAGTCGGTAACAAGCAAACGCCTTCTCCTTTAAAAAAAGCGTGCAATCAATTTATTTCCATCGAAGACGGCGAAAACAACACAACCGCAACAAGCCCGTCATTACCAAAAGGTTTTTTGAAAAAGCTTCCCGAGCTGTTTCAAAATTCACAAGACGGTTGGTTATCCGCAGCCGCATTTGGCAAAATATTAAAAGATGCTAATTATGACTATAAGAGACTTAATCCAGAAACAAGCTATGGAACGCTAAGCGAATTTATAAGGCAAAATACAAATATTTTTAAGTACAAGATGAAAGTAACTGGTAACGATACGTCAAACAACAAAAATATGTATGTTGGCTTAAGATAGGCTACGCCAAATCGCGTAAACCTATCCAAATTTATTTATATCTTTTTATACGGAGCTTGTCCTGCTTCATAGAAGTTGTTGCCCTCGCTATCGATCGCTACGATAGCCGGGAAGTCCTCGACCGTAAGCCTAGCAACCGCCTCAGGGCCAAGCTCTGGATAGGCTAGCACTTCGTACTTTTTGATACTTTGGCTGATTAGCGCGCCCGCACCGCCGATAGCGACCATATAGACGCAGCCTGATTCTTTCATTGCTTCGACGACGGCCTCGGAGCGGTAGCCCTTGCCTATCATACCGTTGATGCCTACTTCGTTTATCATCGTCGGAGTATATTTGTCCATGCGTCCGCTAGTAGTCGGTCCCGCAGCTCCTATGACGTCGCCGGGTTTTGCGGGGCTGGGTCCTAGGTAGTAGATCGTCTCGCCGGCTAAATTTACGGGCAAGGCCTCGCCGCGAGCCAAAGTCTCGGTTAGCGCCTTGTGCGCGGCGTCGCGAGCTGCGATGATGGTGCCGCTTATTAGTACGTTATCGCCTGCTTTTAGGCTTTTTACGACCTCTTTGTCAAACGGCGCGGTTATCTTTTTTACTTCTGACATCTTTTCTCCTTAAATTTCAGCTTCGGCGTGGCGAGCGGCGTGGCAGTTGATGTTGATAGCGACCGGCAGGCCCGCGATGTGGGTAGGATACCACTCGATGTTTACTTTTACCGCGGTCGTGTCGCCGCCTAGACCTTGCGGTCCGACGCCCGTTTTACAGGCGAGCTCTAGTAGCTCCTCTTCTAGTTTGGCGTACCTCGGGTCTGGGTTTTTGCTGTCAGCGGAGCGAGCGGCGGCGTATTTTGCCATTAGCGCGGCCTTATCCATCGTGCCGCCTATGCCCACGCCGATCACCATCGGAGGACAGGCGTTTGGACCCGCTAGCTTAACGGTGTCTAAAAATACCTTTTTCACGCCCTCTAGGCCGTCTGCGGGTACTAGCATTTTTAGAGCCGACTTGTTCTCGCTACCAAAGCCCTTCGGAGCCACTTTTATGTGGATTTTATCGCCTCTTACTATCCTTACGTTTATGACGGCGGGGGTGTTATTGGTCGTGTTTTTACGCTCAAAGATCGGGTCGTTTACGAC
>CAUQMF010000103.1:0-7075 GCA_963518965.1 uncultured Campylobacter sp. | reverse complement strand
CACGTGCGTACCGCCGCAAAGCTCCTTGCTAACCTCGCCGAAGCTTAGCACGCGCACCTTGTCGGCGTATTTTTCGCCAAATAGCGCGATCGCGCCGCTGTTTTTAGCGTCCTCGACGTCCATTATCTCCGTTTTTGCCGCGATGTTCTCGGCGATTGCGCTATTGACAAAATTTTCGATCTTCGTTAGCTCCTCCGCCGTCACTGCCTTTGGATGCGAGAAGTCAAACCTAAGTCTATTTGCCTCGACGCTAGATCCGGCCTGCGCGATATGCGTTCCTAGCACGCTTCTAAGCGCAGAGTGGAGCAGGTGCGTGGCGCTGTGATGGCGCGCGATCTCGGCTCTTTGCTCGCTTACTTTTAGCTTTACGGTGTCGCCGATTTTAAGTTCTTTTTTAACCGCAACGTTTGATAAATTTAACCCAAAAAATTTCTGCGTATCTAACACGTCGGCCGCGCCTACGATCTCACCGCTATCGCCCGCCTGGCCGCCGCTTTGCGCGTAAAAAGGCGTCACGTCAAACATCGCCCAGCCTTGCTCGCCCGCTTTTAAAATTTGAGTTTCTTTAAAGTCCTCGTCAAGCAGCGCTAAAACCTTGCTCGTGCGCTCAAGCTCCTCGTAACCGCTAAATTTATTTTCGCCGAATTTCTCTAAAAGCGCCTTAAAATCGCCCTTCGCGCTCTTGTCGCCGCTGCCTTTCCAAGCAGCCTTAGCGCGCGCTCTTTGCTCGCTCATTAGCTCGTCAAATTTGGCTTCGTCGACTTTGAGTCCCTTTTCGCGTAGCATATCGGCGGTAAGATCAAGCGGAAATCCGAACGTATCGTAAAGCTTAAACGCAGCCTCTCCGCTAAAAATATCTTTCGTGCGCGCTAGCTCGCTCTCAAAAAGCTCGAGTCCGCTCGCGATCGTGGCTAAAAATCTCTCTTCTTCGAGTCTGATTTGCTCTTTTACAGCCTCTTTTTTCTCGTTTAGATAGGCGTAGTGGCCGCCCATTAGCTCGCAGACTTTATCGACGAGGCGGTACATAAATGGCTCTTTTATACCTAGCAAATATCCGTGCCTGATCGCGCGGCGCAGGATACGGCGAAGCACGTAGCCGCGGCCCTCTTTATCAAAAGTCGTGCCTTGAGCTAGCAGGAAAGTCACCGAGCGGATGTGATCGCTGATGACGCGGTAGCTAGCGCCGCTCTCGTATGCGTAAGGCTTGCCGCAAAGCTTTGCGACTTCCTCGATAAGAGGCATAAAAAGCGAGCTGTCGTAGTTGCTAAATTTGCCTTCCATTATCGCCGTGACGCGCTCAAGGCCCATGCCCGTGTCGATGCTCGGTTTTGGTAGCGGAGTTAGTTTGCCGTCGCTGCTGCGCTCGTACTGCATGAAAACCAGGTTCCAAATTTCAAGAAATCTATCGCCGTCGCCGCCCATGTAGTCCTCAGGCGTGTTAAAGTGCTCGCCGCCTTGGTCGTAAAAGATCTCCGAGCACGGTCCGCACGGTCCCGTATCGCCCATCTGCCAGAAGTTATCGTGATCGCCGAATCTATAAATGCGCTCCTTTGCGATGTGTTGCTCCCATAGCGCAAACGCCTCGTCGTCGCTCTCGTGAACGGTCACGTAGAGGCGGTCTTTGGGTAGTTTTAGCACCTGCGTCACAAATTCCCACGCATACGCGATCGCGTCTTTTTTGAAGTATTCGCCGAAGCTAAAATTTCCCAGCATCTCAAAAAACGTGTGGTGGCGCGCGGTGTAGCCGACGTTATCTAGGTCGTTGTGCTTGCCGCCTGCGCGGATGCAGGTCTGACAGCTCGTGCGTATGGGCGGGGTAGGGCGCGGTACTTCGCCGGTAAAAATGCTCTTAAACGGCACCATGCCCGCGTTTGTAAAAAGCAGCGTAGCGTCGTTTGGCACTAGCGGCGCAGACGGGATGATCTCATGACCTTTGCTTGCGAAAAAATTTAAATAAGCCTCTCTAATATCCATCGTTTTTCCTGATTTAAAGTTTTAAAATAGGGCTGATTCTAGCATAAATTTGATAAAACTTGTTTGAGGTTAAACAATAAAAACGGTTGTAAAAAAGCCGAAAAAATCTAAAAATAGGGCGCATTATCCGTTTAATTACCGTTTTTTACTATAATTATTTTAAAAACATTAAAATTTGGGATTAATATGAAGAAAAAAGTTGCGATCATAGGCTTTACGGGCAACGCCAAAATTTATTACAATGAGCTGCGTCGCTCGGAAAATTTCGAGCTGGTTGGAATATTTGACGGAGTGCAAAATCACGAAATTTGCACGCGCATACCGTTTTTTAACAACATAAACGATCTTTTAAGCTCCGTTAAAATCGACGCCATAATCGTCACCGACACGCACAAGCACCTAAATTTAATACCAAAGTGCCTAAATTTTATAAAATTTATCATGCTTGATCCTTGGCTTTGCAAATCAGGCGAGATAAGAGAATTAAAATACTGCTTTAAGCCCCAAAATATCGGTGCTTACGTAGCTTTTACGGATAGGTTTAATCCCGTGATCGCCTCTATAAAAAAGGAGCTGGCTAAAGAAAGGGAAATTTTCTCGCTAAATATCTCGCGCGGATTTAACAAAGGCGTAAATTTACAGCTGGAAATTTTACAAAACGTCGATCTAGCAAGGTTTGTAACGGGTAGCGAAGTGGTGTTTGGCAACAAAATCTCTATCCAAAATGAAGATAAAAGAAGCGAAACCGATGCGCTTTTTCAGCTTAAATTTAAAAATCAAACCTTAGCCAGCATTCACAACTCAAAGCGTTTTAAAGCCGAGCGATTTACGATCGAATTCGCCGCGAGCGGAGGCGTGTATTTCGGCGATATGTCGGGTCTTAAGTTAAACAAATATACTCTTGAGGGGCAGCAAAATTTGAAAGTTTACGGCGACGTTTCGCCGGTTAAAGCATTGTTTGCAGAGTTTTACCAGGCTTGTTGCGGCGCAAAAAGCGATCTAAGCACGCTTGAAGATACGCTAAAGGTTCAGGAGATTTGCGAATGAGGCTCATTTTGCTACTAAATATGGGCGGGCCAAACGACCTTAGCGAGGTTGAAGTTTTTTTAAAAAATATGTTTAACGACCCCTGTATTTTGGGGATAAAAAGCCAGCTCTTGCGTAAATTTGTTGCATTTGCGATAACAAAATCGCGCTTAAAAACCGCGCAAAATAACTACCGCCAAATCGGCGGCAAGTCGCCTATCTGCAAGCTTACGGCTAGGCTTTGCGGTAAAATTTCGCATTTTTTAGAGGATGACGAGACGGCGGCATTTGCGATGAACTACACGCCGCCTTTTACAAAGGACGTTTTGGCTGAGTTTACGGAGGCCTCGGAGATCGTCGTTTTCCCGCTATACCCGCATCACTCTATCACCACCGTGACGTCAAGCCTAAACGACTTTAAAAAGGCATGCCGTGAGTTAAATTTACAAGCAAAAATAAAAATCGTCGAGCCGTTTTTTGGGGACGATAGATATAACGAGATCATCGTAGACCGCATCGAAAAAAGCGCGCGTAATCTAAATACGGACGATATAACGCTAATATTTTCGGCGCACTCTTTGCCGCAAAAAATCATCGATGCGGGCGATGTTTATGAGGAGCACGTCAAGCGGCACGTTCAAATTTTAACCGAAATTTTGGAGAAGCGAGGGGTTAAATTTAAGCAAACGATGCTGGCGTACCAATCAAGACTTGGCCCCGTAAAATGGCTCGAACCCTCTCTAAATCAGGTCCTAGCCGAGCTAAAGGATAAAAAAGCGCTCATCTATCCGATCTCGTTTTGTATCGACAACTCCGAGACCGTTTTTGAGCTATCAAAGGAATTTAAGCATATCGCAGACGAGCTAAAATTTGATTTTTACGACGTCATAGCCTGCCCAAACGACGATGATAAATTTGCTAAATTTATCGCAGATAAAGCTAGGGAATAAAATTTGCTTGTAAAAATGCATCTTGTATAAAGGATGCAAAATGACGATCGAAGAGCAGAAATTTATCCAAAAAATTTTGGCCGAGCTTGCGCAAAAGAGCGCAAAAGCGGCAAACGAAGGCGACTTTGAAAAGGAGCTTAAAAAAGCTACCGTGCAGGTAAAAATCTCCAAAGAGCCAGATGTAGAGGGTTTTAAAAGGACTCTTACCGAGCTTGGTGCGGCCGGATATTTATCGCAGATGAACGAACAAAAAATCCAAGAAAAACTAAGAGCCAAAAAAGAGGAGCTGATGGAAGCTCTAGGGCTAAATACCGATATGAAAAAAAGTCTAAGAGACGAGCTTGAAGCCGTGCTAGACGAGCTTTTGACTAAATATGAAAAAGAGCTACGAGCTAGTTTGCAAAGCAATTCTTTGTTAGAAAAACAGCAAGCCTTACAAAATAAAAATCCGTCGATGCTAGGCTCGGCTCTGCTGGGAATCGTATAAAATTTGCATTGATTTTAAGCGGCTAAGCGAAGGCAATTTTGATGCTTTGCCGTTTAATTCTTTAGTATATTCTTCTATACGACACCCTCGCATCGAGCATAAGTTGCTTTAGCGCAAGCTAAGCTTATTTAAAAGAAGTACTAAGCCGCAACTTTTGTAGATAACGCAAAAGTATGCCAAGATAAAAATTTAGCGACGGGGACTTAACGGCTAACAAGCATAAAAAGGTAAATAAATTTAGCTCCAAATTTTAAGCCTTAGAGCTTTTGCTTAAAAATGCCGTTTTGCTTGTTTTATCATAGACGAAAGACTGCTTGCAACTGCATCAAAAATTACAAACAAAGTGAGATAAGCTTAAAATATCAAAACTTGACGGCAAGTTAAAACGTTTAGCGTCTGTGTCGCAAAATTTCAAAGAGTGCTCGCCGCCGGTAGCAAGCAAATTAGAGTCAGGTACAAAAATAATCTCTTTAATGAGAGCGTGGCTTGGTTATTTGAAACCGCGAGTCGGATGATTAAAAGCTAAATTTATGGTTGGTACTTAAAGATAAATTCGTAAAAGATAAAACCGCATAATGTATATAAAATTTCGGAAATAGCGTGCCTCGTCGCTAGCGATAAAGCGCAAAAATCGCATAGCAGCCTAAAAAAAGCTATGGGTGCAGTGAATCAGTAAAACGTCTAATCAAAAAGTAGTCGTAACCGTAATAAAATCGGCAAAAAGCATACTTTTAAAAGCAGTGCGCTTTCTTGGTTTGTATTGTGGTTGTGTAGTTTTAAATATTCTTTAAAGAGCTAACGGTGGGCTATACAAAGCTAAGTAGAGCCTGGATATTTATAGCAATGCAAGAAAATTTATATCAAATCTCATTTAGGAAAAATATTTTTAGAACTGTTTTTAAAAGCGAGTTTTTGTAAATTTGACCAAACCACTAAAATGGATTTAGATATTTTAAAAGTAACAAGTTGTGTTTATAACTCTTATTGTAAACAAGGATACGCTCATAAAATTTGTTGAGTTTTATTTGTCTTTTGCCGCTACGAACGCGGAAGAATAGCTACCGCTTTTGTCTATAAATTTAATGGCGGGCTTAGTTAAGCATCTGTAGTTTTTATTTCAAATACTTGGTTTGATAAATATTTAAAGTTAGAGATAAAAAAATGGAGGGGGCGAGATTTTATCCCGCCCAAGTTTGATTAGTAAAGCCCGAATTTGCCGTCGGAGCGTTTATAGATTACGCGCATTTTGGCATCCATATCGTTAAATACGTAAAACTGCGCATCGCTATCTTTTAGCTTTTGCATAGCCTCCTCGATCTCTAGCGGCTTGTATAGCTCAAGTTCCATAGGGATTATCTCATCTACCTCGCCGTCATTTATATGTTCGTCGGCGATCGCAGCTCTAATAGCTTTGCCGTCGTCTTTATTTTTGACGGTTGTGTTTTTATCGTGCTCGCGGCGAAGTACTTTTGATGCGCGCTCAAGCGCAAGGTCGACCGCAGCGTACAGATCTTTGTCTTTATGGCGGATTACGATAGTGTCTTTTTTGGCTAAATTTAGCGCAAATTCTACGCTAAAGCCTTTTTTACCGTTTTTTTCGTCCGCTGAAACTACGCAACGACCCGAGATTATATCTAGGCCGTATTTGCCAAGCGCGTCAAATGCATTTTCTATGTGTTGTTTGATCGGATCTGTTAAATCAAACTGTTTGCCTACGATACTTAGGTTCATCTTCTCTCCTTATGTGCTAAGATTTTTGATTATTATAGCATATAAAGTATTATTTTAGAGCTTTTGGATCGTGCGTCTGTGGACTCTGATCGGCGGGATATTGGCGTTTGCTGACCTAACGACTACGTCTAATATAACCGTTCCGGCAGATGCAGCGGTAGATATCGGGATTACTGCCGTACCTCTACCGGCAGTACCGTCACAAGCTCCTATAGTGCCAAATACCCTGTTTATGGTTACTCTGATATCAAATAAGGATGTGTTTTGAACTCCGGTAGGATAAAACGTTTGCGGGACTACCACCGCATTTCTATCTAAGCTTGCACAGTTTGCCGCTTGCGTAAAATCCGCCTGTAGGAGGTTAAAAATAGCTATTTCTGTAGCGCCCTGAGCCAGAAGTTCAGCTTGTTCTCGTAAAAAAATATGAGTGGTTTGTCTTGCTGTAGTCGCTGAGATATTTAATGAAAACATGCCTAAAGTAGCTATTAAAACTATAAAAATAATCGCAGTAACTAAACTAAAACCTTTTCTCATTAGTATATCGCCTTTGTTTTGCATACGGTAGTTTCCTCTTCGCCATTAGCAAGCGATCTGCCGGCATCTCTTATGCATAGCTTTAAAACCATGACATTATTGAGTTCCGTAAAATTAAATCTTGTTACATTTGTTGCTAGTATATCTGAGCTTCCGTCATTATATTCCTCTCCTGCCCATGGTCGAAAATTATAATGAAGAAATAAATTAAAATCTCCGTTAGCGCTAGCTTGACCTGGAACTACAGCATAAGCTGTATGAAGCAGATAATACTGTTCGGAAATAAGTTGACCTCTGTAATTTCTAATACTCAATACGGTGTCGGCGGTATTCTTTGTAACCAAAGCTATAGACTGTGCGTATGTGCGATTAT
>CAUQMF010000102.1:0-7096 GCA_963518965.1 uncultured Campylobacter sp. | reverse complement strand
TTTTTCCCGTTTTACGGACACGAGCAGATCCCTATGAGCGTCAAGACCGCGTTTTCGTTTTTGCTTACGCTATTTTTGTTTCCGCTTGCTAGCATTAAAAACGGCGAAATTTACTATCTAGCCGTCGAGATCGTGAGCGAGGCGGCGCTGGGTGTTTGCGCGGGGTTGCTGCTTTACATCGTTTTTGCTAGTTTGCAGCTAGCAGGCGAGCAGATATCGATGATCATGGGCTTTTCGATGGCTACGGTGCTAGATCCGCAGACGGGTATCAGCTCGCCCGTGATCTCAAATATCATAAATTTCCTCGCTCTTATGACTTTTTTGGCATTTGACGGGCATCATTTGATCTTGCTTTTTATCTCAAATTCTCTTACGCACATTCCGCTGGGCGGCTTTTACCCGAGTCCTGATATCGTGCAGTACGCCTCAAAGTCCATGATAAATTTATTTACTTTCGGATTTATCATTTCCTTCCCGATTTTGGCGCTTTCGCTGCTTTCTGATTTGATTTTTGGAATGCTCATGAAGACGATGCCGCAGTTTAACCTGCTAGTCGTGGGCTATCCGATCAAGATCACGATCGGCTTTGCCGTACTGATCGCGATACTAGCTGGTATGATGGAGCTTTTTAGGCAGCTGGTGCTTCGCGTTATCAACGACCTTCCGTCGCTATTTTTCTAAAACTAAGCTTGAAGTAATGGAAAATATCTTAAAATATGCTCTTTAGGTTTATAAAAGGAGACTTCGTGAAAATCGTCATCATAAACGAAAATCCGGCCGTATCGCGCCTTGCTACCTTAGCGCTTGATAAAATCGGTCTTGAATACGCTCAGATCGGCAACGCCGGCGAGCTTGACGGCCCTTGCGACGTGCTTATCGTAGATAGCGACTCGGACGCTAAGGATACGAACCTAAAACAATTTGCAAACAAAATTTTATATCTTTCTTCTAAAAACGCCCCGACTTTCGAAGGTGCCGACAGGATACTGCCAAAGCCGTTTTTGCCTACTGAATTTATCGCTATCGTCGAAGATCTGGCCAACAAGAGCAAAGAGGCTGCTAGCGAGGCTAAGGCCGAGGCTCAAGACGATGAAGTGTCGGTAAAGGGATTTGAGTTTATGGATGATTTGGGCGATGAAATATTTAAAGAAGAGCCTGCTCCTATCGATGCCGACGAGTTTGATTTAGAGGGTATTTTGGATGACGATCCGGTTTTATCCGGCGACGAAGCAGCCGGTTTTGAGGAGCCCGGCGAGACGGTTAAATCTACGGACGATGCGAGCCAAGAGCCTGAGAGCAAGGCGGATGAGCCAAATTTCGACGAATCAGAGGCGGATAACGATAAATTTGAAGATATAAACGAGCAAGAAGCGCTAGGTGAACTCGATGATTTTGAAATAGCCGTAAAAGAAGAGGATTTTAGCGGGCTTGATTTGGATGACGAGTCTGGAGAAGAGATAGCCGAGCAAAACGAGTCTCAAGAGGCTAAATTTGAGGCATTTGGCGACAGCATAGAAGATATAAAGAACCAAATCGACGAGATAGACGCCATGGACGAAGAGGCATTTGAGGCTACTAGCGGCGAGCCGGAGGCTAAAGACGCCGAGGATGCGGACGAGAGATTTGTAGAACTAGACGCCAAGCCTAACGATGCCGATTTTGAAAACTCTAAGGAGCCGGGCGTAGAGCTTGCGTCAGAGGACGATAAAGAGTCGCAAATGTCCATAAGCGACGAAGCGGCGCAAGAGTATCCAAAAGACGCCGCTACGGACGATGAGATAAAATTTGGCGAGACCAAAGAGCGAGATATAAAAGACGATATTTTAGACGATGCGGACTATTTGGTCGATGATACGGAAGGAGAAGCGCTTGACTTAAAAAACGGAGAGCCTAAAAAGGATGAAAATTTAACCCAAGAAATCTTAGATGACGAGGTTGCAGGTGAGGTTTTTGCCGCGGATGAACAAGCGCAAGCACTAATGCCTGACGATCAAGCCGATCAAAATAAAGAAAAAGAGGCTCAAAGCGAGCCTGCCGGTACCGTCGAATTTGATGTAGAGAAATACAGCCAAATCGAGCAAATTAGCGAAAAAGATATGGCTTTAGCGTTAAACGAGAACGGATTTGACGTAAGCGAAGTAGCGGAGCCGCAAGATAAAAGCGTAAAAATAGACGAAATAAAGGCTCAAATTTCAGATGCGGTGACTAAAAATTTGGAAGCTTCCTTACAAAACGGCGAGCTACGAGAAGCCCTAAAAAACCTCAATATTAAAATCAGTATTAGCTTTGAGGAAAAGTAGTTGAAAGGGCAAATTTTAATCGTCTCAGGTCCAAGCGGCAGCGGTAAGAGTACGCTTCTAAGCCGTCTTTTAAAAGAGGAGAAGGATTTATATTTTTCTATCTCGACTACGACTAGAGCGCCTAGACATGGCGAAGCGCACGGCGTTAATTACTATTTTACGGATGAAAAAGAGTTTAAAAAGGGCATCGATGAGGGCGAGTTTTTAGAATGGGCATGCGTGCATAATAACTACTACGGCACTTCGCTAAAGCCGGTTTTAAGGGCGTTAGATGCCGGTAAAATAGCTATTTTTGATATCGACGTGCAAGGATTTAATATCGCAAAATCAAAGCTCGGCGGGCTAATCACTTCCGTTTTTATCACTACGGCAAACAAAAGCGAGCTAAATTTTAGGCTCTCAAACCGCGGTACAGACTCTGCTCAAACTATCCAAAAACGCCTAGAAAACGCGGTCGGCGAGATGGAGCATATTTTGGAGTACGATTATTTTTTAGTAAACGACGACTTGCAAAGCTGCTACGAAAATTTACGTTCGATTTTACGCTCGATGCGCTTAAGGACGTTAAGCTTAAACGTCGAAGAGATTATTAAAAACTGGAATAATTGATAAATTTATGATAATATCACGAAAATCAAAGGAGAAAAAATGGGTCCAAGCGTCCAACAATTGCTTATTATTTTACTTATCGTGGTCTTGCTTTTTGGAGCGAAAAAGATCCCCGAGCTCGCAAAAGGCCTAGGTAAGGGAATAAAGAGCTTCAAATCGGAAATGGAAGACGATAAAAAAACCGAAAACGTAGAAAAAGTAGAAGAGAAAAAAGAAGAAACCGCAACTGCCGCAAAGACCGAAGATACGGCTAAAAACGCGTAAGGAAAGGCGTTGAAAAAAAGCGTAATAAACGAGATAAAAGGCGCCGCAAGCTTTGACTTTGCGCTAGAAAAGCCAAAAGATAAGGGCTTGGCGCACTACGCGATGCCTACTTTTAGCTTAGCAAAACAGCTCAAAAAATCCCCAGTAGCCATCGCCGCCGAGCTAGCGTCTAAATTTGAAAATAGCGAAGTTTTTGAGGCTACGGCGCTAAACGGATATATAAATTTTAAACTAAAGCCGGGCTTTTTAGATAAATTCGCCTCGGCTAGCCTTGCAAATCCGAGCGAATTCGCAAAAGGCGGCGGAACTAGCGGCGAGAAAATTTTGCTCGAATACGTCAGCGCAAACCCGACCGGTCCGCTTCACATAGGGCACGTTAGGGGCGCGGTTTTCGGCGATACGTTAGCTCGCGTCGGGCTTCACATCGGCGAAAATATCGCGACTGAATACTACATCAACGACGCAGGC
The DNA here is from genome assembly GCA_963518965.1 of uncultured Campylobacter sp. Taxonomy (GTDB): domain Bacteria; phylum Campylobacterota; class Campylobacteria; order Campylobacterales; family Campylobacteraceae; genus Campylobacter_A. The sequence goes on along the minus strand of CAUQMF010000102.1, from coordinate 3,455 downwards.
AATCAAATCGAGCTTCTAGGCACGTCCATTTCGCTTTGGGCGCGCGAAAATCTATTCGGCGAGAGCGTGGCGTATCCGGAGAAATTTTACCGAGGCGACTACATTGGGCCTATCGCAAAAGAAGCGCTAGAAAAATTCGGCAAAGAGATATTTTACGACGAGAGTCGAAATCTCGAGCTAGCCGAGTTTGGCAAGGATAAAGTGCTTGTTTTGATCAAGCAAAATTTAGCCGACGCGCAAATTTTCATCGAGAACTGGGCTAGCGAAAAGAGCTACTATGACAAGCTCCCTCTCACGCTAGATCGCCTAAAAAGCGAGAACGGTATCTACGAGAGCGAGGGTAAAGTCTGGCTAAAATCAAGCGAAGTGGGCGACGAAAAAGACCGCGTCATAGTGCGCGAGGACGGTCGCGGCACCTATCTAGCCGGCGACGTCGTGTATCACGACGATAAATTTAGGCGCGGATTTGACCGCTGTATCAACATCTGGGGCGCCGATCACCACGGCTACATCGCTCGCATGAAGGCGGCGCTACATCTGCTTGGATACGACGAAAACCGCCTTGAAATCATACTTTCACAGATGGTGAGCCTGCTAAAAGACGGCGAAGCCTACAAGATGAGCAAGCGCGCTGGCAACGTCGTGCTGATGAGCGACGTGGTCGAGGAGATCGGCTATGAGGCGCTTAGATTTATGTTTCTTAGCAAGCGCTGCGACACGCACCTGGAGTTTGATGTGGACGAGCTAAAGCGCGAGGACAGCTCAAATCCGATATTTTATATCAACTACGCGCATGCAAGGATCAATCAAATTTTCGCAAAAGCGGGCAAAAACGTCGCCGATGTTGCTGGCGTTAAATTTGCAAATTTGAACGAGGACGGCAAAAATTTGCTATTTGAGGCGCTTGCGCTAAACGATGTTTTAGTCGATAGCTTCAACACGCGCGCGGTAAATAAAATTTGCGACTACCTAAAGAGCCTGGCTGCGAATTTTCATAAATTTTACAACGAAAATCGCGTCGTAGGTAGCGAAAACGAAGACGAGCTTTTAAAGCTTTTCGCCGTCGTCGCGCTCTCTATCAAAACAGCTCTAGGGCTAATGGGCATCGCCGCAAAAGACAAGATGTAGAGTCAAATTTGAGTAAATTTAGAAGCGCTAAGCGGCGCTTCTGGTTAAACGCAAACCATTAAAATCCATGAATCTTTCTAAAATTTCCGCCGCATTTTTCTTTGTATTTTTTATAGCCATAGAGTATTTAGCCCTCACGCCCGCGCAGATAAAACTCATCGAAAACAGCTGGGATAAGGCAAATCATTTCATCGCATTCACCGCGCTTTACGTTACTTTGCATTTTGGGTTTTGTAGGTTAAATTTGGGCGCAAAGGTTGCTATTTTGCTAGCTTACGGCATCCAGATAGAAATAGCGCAGTCGTTTGTGCCAAATCGCTATTTTAGCTTGCTCGACGTCGTCGCAGACGGTATCGGTATAGTTTTTGGTATCTTACTGGTGAAAATTTTGAACGGATTTAAGACGAGATTTTAAATTTAAAACTCTAAATTTGGCTAGCGCTAGCTTTTTGTATCGCGCCGTTTTACCGAGTTTAAATTTAGCATCAAATTTAAACTAGCCCGCGCAGTAAAGCGATAAATTTATAAATAGTCGCTAAAATATGCCCTAAATTTAGCGCCAAGCGGCAAAAATAGCGCAAATCGCGGCTAAATTTAAACGCAAAATCCAAAATGAAAGAGTAAAAATGAAATGGCAAGACAGTAGACGAAGCGACAACGTCGAGGATAGGCGGCAAAGCAGCGTAAACAGCATGGGCTCGCTGGGCGCGCTCATACCGATTATCAGATTTTTACTGGGCTCAAACATCGGCCGCGTGGTTTTGGTTATCGGCGCAGTGGCGTATTTTATGGGCTTTAACCCCCTTGCGCTGCTTGAGGGCGGCGGTACCGGCGGTCAAAGAGCGGCGTTAGATAGCCCGCAAGAAAAAGAAAAAGTTGCCTTCGTTTCAGCCGTGCTGGCGCAGACCGAGGACGTGTGGAGCAGGGTGTTTAAGGCGGGCGGCGCGCAGTACAAGGAGCCTAGTTTGGTGCTTTTTAGAGACGCGGTTTCTAGCGCGTGCGGCACGGCGAGCTCGCAGACGGGGCCCTTTTACTGCCCAGCGGACAAAAAAGTCTATCTCGACCTTAGCTTTTTTGACGAGCTAGAGGCCAAATACAAGGCTGCCGGCGACTTCGCGCAGGCCTATGTGATCGCCCACGAGGTCGGACATCACGTGCAAAATTTGCTAGGCACGCTCGGTAAAATAAACGAGCTAAAATCGCGTGCCAAAAGCCCTATAGAGCAAAACGCCTTGCAAGTCAAGGTCGAGCTTCAGGCCGACTGCTATGCGGGCGTCTGGGCGCACTACATGGGGCGCTACAAGATGCTAGAAGACGGCGACATCGAGGAGGCGCTAAATGCCGCTAGTGCGATAGGCGACGACGCGCTACAGAAGAAATACCAAGGCCGCGTGACGCCCGACTCGTTCACGCACGGCTCGTCAAAGCAGCGTATGACGTGGTTTAAAAAGGGATTTGAAGGCGGACAGCCAAGCTCGTGCGCGTTTGAGATCTAAATTTGACTTTTTAGCTCTTTGGGTTGCGTTTGGCGAGTGCGAAATTTCTACTCGGCTGCATTTGGATAAATTTAAATGCGGCTTTTCAGGCTTCGCTTGGCGTAACTCAAATTTAAATATCCGTGATTTTAAATAAATTTGGGCGCGGCGCGGTTTGTTCGGCGCGCGGTTTGCAAATTTGGCGCAACAAGCGATAAGATTAAAAATGGAGCGAAAATGAAAAGAAGGGACTTTATAAAGGGCGCGGCGACCTGCGCGGTTGGGTTTGCTACGGCGGTTAATTTGTTTGCCGAGCAGACCGGCCAGACTAGTGCGGCAAATTTGACGGACGCAGTAGCTAAGTGGCGCGAAAAATCTCGGCGAGAGGCTTGCCGCGATGACCCCATATCTCACGCTAAATAATAGAATTTTGATGCCGATTACCTGGCTTAGCGCAGGTAAATTTGACGGTTCAAAAGATAAAAACGTTCTGGAGACGGCCCTTGGGCTGGGCTACCGCCCGATAGATACGGACAGAGGCGAGGAGGGCGCGGCTGTTGCATTTACGGCTAGCGCGCGAGGATGCCGCGCGGGTAGCCGAGGCTTTAGTAAAACTAGGCTAAATCCCGATTTGCACCCTAAATTTAGCGAGTCTCAGGGCTTAGCGGACTAGCTTTGATCGTGGCGCGCGTTTTGGCGGTATAAATTTAAGCTTTTAAACTCGCTAAATTTTGCCGTCTTGATTTACCGCCTCATTGCGCAAATTCACGAGGCCTTTTTGCCGAGTTTTTTTAAATTTACCGCTTTTAAATCGGCTTTGTTAAAGAGTGCTTTTGGGTAAATTTTGGGGGG
>CAUQMF010000101.1:0-7164 GCA_963518965.1 uncultured Campylobacter sp. | reverse complement strand
CTCGCGGCAAAGAATTTTTGAGCAAATTTAAATGTTTTTATCAAATTTCGTCCTAAGATAGGACGCAAAGTCCATCGACGGGCGAAATTTGTAAAATCATTTAAAAGTGCCAAAAAATCAAGCCGCTATTTCAAAGCCTCGAGCCTAACCGCGACCGAACGCTTATGCGCCCCCAGCCCCTCGGCATCGGCTAGCTTCATGCACGCATTTCCCAGCTCGCTTATGCCTTTTGCGTTTAGCGAGATGAGCGAGGTGCGCTTCATAAAATTTTCAACCCCTAGCGGCGAGTAAAATCTCGCGCTACCGCCCGTAGGTAGCGTATGGTTCGGCCCGGCTAGATAGTCGCCCATCGCTTCAGGCGTAAAGTGCCCGATAAATATCGCGCCCGCGTGCCTGATCTGCCTAGCCAGCTCCATCGCATCGTTTGTCGCGATCTCCAGGTGCTCGGGCGCTAGCTCATTAGCCAACCTCACGCACTCATCAAGGTCGCTAGCTACGATGATAGCGCCCTTTTTATCGATACTAACCTGCGCGATGGGCTGCCTAGCTAGCGTCTTGATCTCCTCGTTTATATGCCTTTGAACCGCCGCGCCGAAGGCTTGATTTGGCGTGATGAGCACGGCGCTAGCCATCTCGTCGTGCTCGGCCTGCGAGAGTAGATCCACAGCGATATGGCGAGGGTCGGCGCTCTCGTCGGCGATGACGCAGATCTCGCTAGGGCCCGCGATCATATCGATATTTACTTCGCCGTAGACGAGCTTTTTAGCCGTAGCGACGTATATGTTGCCGGGACCCGTGATAACGTCGGTTTTTTTGATCGTTTGCGTGCCGTAGGCCATCGCCGCTACCGCCGAAGCGCCGCCGACTTTATAGGCTTCCTTTATACCGCAGACATGCATGGCGGCTAGTAGCAGCGCGTTTACCTTGCCTCCGACGGCAGGCGTGCAGACTGCGATCTCACCAACTCCCGCAACCAGAGCCGGTACGGCGTTCATGAGAAGCGAGCTAGGATAGGCGGCCTTGCCTCCCGGGATATATAGTCCGGCGCGGTCTAGCGGAGTGTACTTCGCACCTAGCAAAACGCCGTGCTCATCGTGCTCCATCCAGGTTTTAGGTAGGCTTTTTTCGTGGTAGCTTTTGATACGATCAAAGGCTAAATTTAGCGCGTTTCGCAGACAACTATCTATGCCGTCGTATGCCTTTTGCATCTCGTCGGTGCCGATTTTTAGCGTATTTGCGTCGGGTTTCCAGCGGTCAAATTTCTCTATCTGCTCAAAGAGCGCCTCGTCGCCTCTAGCGCGCACGTCCTCAAGTATCTGCGAAACGGCTGGCATAACCGCGCTCATATCGCCGTTTGAGCGGTTTACCAAAGCCGCGAAATAGTCCTTAAAATTTTCGTTACTAGTGAGTAAAAACTTCATCTCGTCTCCTTAAATTTTCTTTCGTATCTTAGTTTTTGACTGATATTTCCGAGCGCACCGCCTTGGTGGATGTATAAAATCTCGTTTTTAAACGCGCCCAGGTTTGCCATCATCGTTAAAAAGCCCACCGGATCGTAAATGAGCTCAAATTCTATCCCCGTTTGCTCGCATACGTCGCACCAAATTTGATAAAGCTCGGGCTTTAGATCACCGAAATGATATTTTTTGGGCGGCTGTAAAATACGAGCCTTCGAGTTTGGCGTAAGCGCCTCGATCTCGCTTTTTAGATAGCTTGCGTCGCCCACGCAAGGACAGGTATAGACGTCAAATTTAACGTGCTTAGCCAAAAACGCCGCCGACGTGCCGGTACCTGAGGGCAAAAATATATCCACGGTTTTACCCTCCGCATCCGCCCAGCGCTCTATCTGCCTAGCCTGCGAGATAAAGCCCACCTCCGCCTGCGGCTGCCAAACGCCCTCGTTTATAAAAAGCGAATCGCCGATGAAGCAATCCTGCGCGGCAGGCAAATTTGAGCTTTTATGGCTTATGCATTCGATCGAATTTACGCCCGCGAGCTCTGCTTGTTCGTCAAATTTGCTCAAATTTAACCCGCCAGCGTCTTTTAAATTTAACTCGTTTTCGCTGCAATTGTCCGTCAAATTTGCAGTCTCGCCGCCGCAAATCTCGCTCTCTTTTAATCCCGCCAGCTCGTAAGCCAAAGCCCTAGCCCGCACCCGTCTATCTTTATCTACATATACTTTCATCCCGTTTTTAAGAGAGAATTTAAAATTTCCGATCGGATTTGCCGCTAAATTTGAGTTTAAATTTGAAACTATGTAGTGAAACTCTAGGCCCTTTATCTTTGCAAAAACGCTTAGGCTATACATCGCGTTTGACTGGCTTGAGCCGTAGCTAACGATGCGCTTTATACCGCCTATACCGGCATTCAAGAAATACTCCAGCTTTCTAGCTTTATTGCCGTTAAATTCGCCGTCCATCAGGTCGTCGCGAAGTACGTAAAACTCGAGTCCGTTAAATTTAGTCTTTTGAATACTTTTGATTTTGCCGCTCCAAGAGATCTTGCATCTCTTTTATCGACTCTTTATCCGAGATCGAAAATTTGATCTCGATGCGCCTTGAGGCATCGGGGTCTTCTTTGCCGTTTTTCATCACTAGATCGCTAAAACTACGCCCGCTAGCGATGAGATAGCGCTCTAGGCGCTTGTCTTTGTTCCACGAGTAGATAAAATCCAGCACCGAATACGCGCGCTTTTGCGAAAGATCAAGGTTGTACATGTAGCTACCTACGGAGTTCGTATGTCCCTCGATCACGATTCTGTCGATGTGTTTTGCGATCTCTTCGTTATTTAAAATCGCCTCAAAATAAGTCTGCAAAATTTCTTTTAGGCGCGCTTTTGCTTCGTCTCTTAGCTCGTATGAACCCGTGTCAAAAAGTATAGACTCAGGCAGCGATACGACGCCCGTGCTAGGATCTATGCTGACCTTATTTCCGAGCTTGGCGCGTAAATTTGATATGACGTTTGAGCGAAGCGAGCTGATGTCTCTTATCTTGTCTTTTGTTTTGTTAAAATCCTCTTCGAGCGCGGCAAATTTTGAGATTTCATCGCCGTATTTTATATTTAGCTCGTTTAGCGCCTCCTCTTTTTGCGCTAGAATTTGCCCTAGCTGCACCACTCTATCCTGCAAATCCGCGATAGTTTTGTTTGCGTCGTTTAGATTTATCTCGTAGGTTTGGGTTAGATTCGTGAGTTCGTTTTTCTCTTTTTTGACGCCTTCAAGCATCTCGTTTACGAGCCTATTTATATCGGCAAGCTCTTTATTTTCGCTCTTTGCGCGGTCCAAATTTGAAAAAATTTCTTTTATGACGTTTTCTTTGCGCGCAAGCTCGCTTTGTGATGAGGCGATTTGCTTTTCGCGCTCGCTCAAATCTTTTTGTAGTTTTGCCAGATCGCTTTGGCTAAGGACGTATTTTACGACGACGGCGCCGATGATGAGCATAAAAACAAACATCAGCCCGGCCATCAGGTCCGCATACGATATCCAAAAGGTCTGGTCGCCGCTTTTGCCCTCGTTACGCGTTTTCATCTAGCATATTCGCCTTTTCGATGGTTTGCAAGATCTCGTTTGCCTCTTTGTCGAGCTCGTCTATGTCTTGTTTTAGTCCTTCGATGAGCGCGCTATTATCATCATAAGCTTCGATAGCTTCGTCGTCAAAGGCCTTTTTAAACGCCTGCACTCCATCGATCAAGCTCTCTTTAAAGCCGTCCATAGCTAGTTTTTGTTTTTCTAAGATTTCGCTGCTAAATTTAGAAAGAGACTCGCTAAAATTTCTAACATTATGCTCTAGTTCGCCCACGCTCTTTTCAAGCCTTGCGATACGCTCGCCGCCCACGTCGTACAACCTGTTGTACTGCTCGGCAAATTTTAACTGCATATCTTTGATGTTGCCGTTAAATTTGTTGATAACGTTTAAGATTTCGGCATGAACTTTGATGAGGTCTTTTTGATCTTTTGAGGATCTTAGCAGCGTATTCATCGTCTCTTTGATGTGTCCGCCGCTTAGTTTAACGGCTTCTTCCTCATTTTTTAAAATATTTGTAAAAGTTTTAAATTTAGCCTCGATAGTTTTGTCGAGTTCCTCGAAAAACTCGGCGTTACTAACGTGCTCAAATATCACTCCGATCTTCTCAAAGTGTCTTAAATTCTCTTGCAAATATCTTCTATCAAGCTCTTCTTTTGTCCAGAAAAAGCTGCTCGTAGCATTTTTTTGCCTTCGCACTAGCGTTTCAAATTTACTCGTCCCGTATTTTTCAAAAAATATCCACCAAAGCGCCAGAAAGATACCGTAGATAGAGACGTAAAACGCAGTCGCTACGCCGCTAAGAAGGGTTGAAATTTCGGTTTCAAGTTCGGTTGTATTTGAGGAGTTAAACTCCGGCATAGAAACGGCGATACTAATAAACGTTCCTAAGATGCCTAGCATCGGGAAGATACCGGCACCCACGGAAGCAAAATTTTCGTTACGCAAATTTCTGGTGTAATAAGCGACAAATTCGTCAAATCCGGCGTTTGATTTCGTATCTTTACCGATAACCAAAAGGTGTTTGATGATGTATTCTTTTAAATTTCGCTTAAAATCAGCTCCGCTTTGCTCGAAATAGCAACAAGCAAGCTCGGCGCTATTTTTAGCAAAGATTAGCGAGATCACCCAAATAATACCCATCATAACGACCGTATGTAGGCCGATTTGAAAATCTATATACCCAAAATACCCAAGAAGCGCCGCCAGATATATCGCCGTCGGCAAAAATATAATTTTCGCATACACGAAAAACGACTGCCTGCCCTTTACTTCAGGCAGCGTCAAATCGGTAAAACTATCGTTCTTTGCTTCTTTTTTGGGTTCCATCGTAAGCCTTAATTTCTATTTAAGCAGTTTAAGTCCTCAAACGCCGTTAGTAGGCGCTTTACCATCGACTCCTCGCCGGCGCGCAAAAATTTACGCGGATCGTAGTATTTTTTGTTAGGCTTATCTTCGCCTTCAGGGTTACCGATCTGACCTTGCAAATAAGCGCGATTTTTCGCCTCGTAGCCGCGTACGCCGTCCCAAAACGCCCACTGCGTATCCGTGTCGATATTCATCTTTACCACGCCGTAGCTGACGGCGTCTTTGATATCCTTTAGCTCGCTACCGCTACCGCCGTGAAATACGAAATTTACGGGTTTATCGGTTAGGGTTTGAAATTTATCTGCAACGTATGCTTGCGAGTTTTTCAAAATTTCCGGTCGAAGCACGACGTTGCCAGGCTTATACACGCCGTGGACGTTACCAAAGCTGGCCGCTATGCTAAATCTATCGCTGATTTTACTTAGTCGCTCATATGCCCGCGCGACGTCTTCAGGCTGCGTATAAAGAAGCGCATTATCAACACCCGTGTTATCCACGCCGTCCTCTTCGCCGCCTGTTACGCCAAGCTCGATCTCTAGGCTGATGCCAAGCTCGCTAAGCTCTTTCAGATACTTCTCGCAAGTGCTTAAATTTTCATTGAGGCTCTCCTCGCTAAGATCGAGCATGTGCGAGCTAAAAAGCGGCACGCCGTGAGCTTTTTTGTATTCGCGGCTAAATTTAATGAGCTCGTCGATCCACGGCAGTAGCTTTCTAGCTGCGTGATCGGTGTGTAGGATCACGGGCACGCCGTAAGCCTTAGCTAGCAGGTGCACGTGCTGCGCGCCCGCTACCGCACCTAGTACGTCGGCATTTCCGCAAGCTTTGCCGGCGTAAAAGCCAGCTCCACCGTTACTAAACTGGATGATAACGGGTGAGTTAGCCGTCTTTGCCGCCTCTAAAACAGCATTTACCGAGTCGCTTCCGACCACGTTTACCGCAGGCAAGGCAAAACCCTGCTCTTTTGCGTATTTATACAGCCTAGTTACGTCATCGCCGCTTAAAACGCCGGCTTTTACTACGTCTAAAACACCCATTTTACCGACCTTATTTATATTCTACTTTAGCTTTAGCGCGAAGCTCGTCGCCTCTTTTTTTGATATCGTTTCTAAATTTCTCCATCTTTATGCTGCCTTCGATCTGAGGTTTTACCTCGTTTAGACCTACGGTACCGGCAGCCTTGCTATCCTCTTTTAGGATTACGTGGTAGCCGAAATTCGATTTAACAGGTTTTTGAGTTACTTCGCCTTTTTTAAGCGCAAATGCAGCATCCGCAAAAGGTTTTACCATCTGAGATTGACCGAACCAGCCTAGCTCGCCGCCGTTTACGGCTGAACCTTGGTCTGTAGATTTAGATTTAGCTAGCTCTTCGAATTTTTTAACCAGCGCATCGTCTTTTAGCCCTTTTAGTGCGGCTATTACGTCGTTTGCTTCTTTTTCGGTAGCTACTAGGATGTGCTTAGCTCTTACTTGCGCAGGTACGGCAAATTCGGCTTTGTTTTTATTGTAAAAGTCGCTGATTTCGCTATCGCTTACTTTTATATTGTCGAAAATTCTCTTCATCCAAAGATCAAGCGCAAGATTGTTTTTTAGCTCTTCAAGAGCGGCTTTGTATTCGTCGGTCTTATCTAGTCCGCTCTTTTTAGCCTCGTCTAGAAGCAGTTTTCTATTGATTGTTTCGTCGATAACCTTTCTTTGCGTGTCTTTAGGCAGTTGTTCAAGAGTAACACCAGGCATTGCAGCAAGCGTGAAAGCCACGTCCTTATCGGTTATACTAGAACCGTTTACGGTGGCGTACTCCGCCGCGTTTAGGCTTAAAGCCGCAGCCAAACTAAGAGATGCGAATAAAATTTTATTCATCTTTGTTCCTTAAATTTAAATTTTTGCGAGGGTGATTATAGCAGGAAAGTCATTAAATATAAGTTATAATTCATCGAAAATTTAAATAAAAACGGCTAAAATCGGCGCTATGAGAACAAAAAAAGATATAAACGCTATCAAAAATTTATTTTTAGAAAATTTTAAAGACGCGGGCAGCGAGCTTAGATTTCGCAACCTCTACGAGCTGCTCGTTTGCGTGATGTTAAGCGCGCAGTGCACCGATAAGCGCGTAAATTTGATCACGCCTTCGCTTTTTGAGGCATACCCGGACGTCGCGAGCCTAGCGCATGCAAATCTAGCCAGCGTAAAAGCGCTCATCAGCTCCTGTAGCTTTTTTAACAACAAGGCCCAAAATTTGATCAAAATGGCAAAGAGCGTAATGAGCGAATTTGGCGG
>CAUQMF010000100.1:0-7375 GCA_963518965.1 uncultured Campylobacter sp. | reverse complement strand
CCGTTACGTAGGTTTTATCCGTGACGTTGGTAGCAAAGGCATAAATATCGAAGTCTTTAAAACGATACCCGAGCCTAAGATCAAGCGTAACCCACGAGCCTTGTTTTAGTAAATTTTGCGCGTCAAAATACGTAGCGCCGGCAGCTAACAGATCCGCGCGGGCGTAAACTCCGCTGGGATGAACGTATGAAACACCCAAATTTGCGTTAAATGCAGGGGTATTTTCTATCTTTTTGCCTACGGCGTTAGGATACTGCGAATTTTGCTTGTATTTGGTTTTATTTATGCCAAGAGCGCCGCTTATCTCAAGCTCGCTACTAGCTTGATAGGCCGCTTCAAGCTCGATGCCGTCCGATTTTGCTTTGCCTCCGTTTGCCGTGACGTATTGCGTGGAGTTTATTATCTTATACATATGGATGTCTTTTATGTCCATATGAAAGAGCGTAGCGGCAAATTTTAGCCTATCCTCAAATGCGTTTCCGCGAAGCCCAAGCTCATAGTTATCGCTCGTTTGAGGGCCGAATTTATTTTCATCCCTTCCTCCAAAGCCGGCGAAGTAGTTGTATCCGCCCGCCAAATACCCTTGCGAGTAGTTCGCAAAAACGCTCAAATCGTCGTTTAAGCGGTAAATAAGCCCTATTTTAGGTAAAAATTTAGTCCAGTTCGCGCTATCTCTAAACTCGTAATCAACCAGTCCAAACATCGGTAGCTGATGCGAATAAGTAGTCTTTTCGTCGATTTTTTTATTGATTTTTTGATATCTACCGCCAAGGCTAAGCGTAAGGTCTTGAATAAATTCGTAATTAACCTGCCCAAACGCCGCTGCCGTAGTAGCTTTCATATTTGAGGGCGTATCTTTTTTTAGCTTTATCATCGGCGTTAAATACTGCTCCCCGCCAAGGTGCGAGTATCTGGTCTTTTCGCGCTCGAAATATACTCCGCCGATCCATTTAAATTTGCCCGCGTCCGAGTTTGAAATTTTAAATTCCTGAGTTAGCGTGCCTATTTTTAGATTTTGAAACTGCACCGCCTCGATATATTGGGGCAAATTTGCAAAATCAGAGTCCCAAAGGCTATCGCTAAATTTCGCCGCGTCAAATTCGTAGTCAAACGCCAAAGCTTGCGAAAACGACTTTTGCTCATTCGTCGTCGGCAGGTCGGAATTTGCGCGCTTTGCTTTTTGTCTGCTCATACCGTAAAATATTTCCGAATCGCTAGCTCCGGCGCCCGAACCTCCCCTAAAAAAGTTGCTATCATCCTTATCGTGCGCTAGCGTAAGCCTTGCCGTTAGCCTATCGGTAGGCTTTGCGGTTAGAGCCACGCTAAATCTATGCCCTACGCTTTTAGCCGCCTTATCGTCGCCGCTAAATTCGTTTTTGACCCAGCCGTCGTCGTTTTTTACGGCGCCGCTCAGGCTTAAAAATAGCTTATCGTCTATGAGCGCGCCGTTTGCGTCGAAATTTGATGAGATGTAGTTATAGCTGCCGTACTCCGCGCCTATGCCGCCGTTCCATTTATTTTGCGGCTGCTTTGAGATCACGTTTATGACGCCGCCGATGCTATCTTTGCCGTATAGCGCCGCCTGAGGTCCGCGCAAAATTTCTATCCGCTCTACGTTGGTCAAAAACGCATCATATCTGCCGTATGTGCTACTGGTCGGTATCCCGTCGATATAGACGGTAACGGGATTTGAGTTGGTAAATTCCGACTGATTTACTCCGCGAAAATTTACGCGAGTTTTATTTACGTAAAGCGATTCGTGCATATTTGGTATCTGCCTGATGGCGTCTTTTACGGACTTGATACGTTTTTGTTCGATCTCATTTTCGTCTATGACGCTGATGCTTTGAGCCACGTCTTTGATGTTTTCTTCCATTTTATTGGCCGAGACCGTTACTTCTTTTAAGCTCACGTTAGAAGCCGCATTTAGCGCGCAAGCTGCCGCAACCGACAACAATACCGTAAATATAGGGATACTTTTCATTTTTATTCCTATTTGTAAAAAGTTTATTTTAAAGAGCCATTTTATATAATTCGATAATAATTATCAAGCATATATTATCCCAATCGGGATTATTTTTTGCGGCAGAGGGATTTTATGTCAAAGATCGTCGAAATGAACAAATTTATCGCCAAATGGCAAGAGGAGCTAAATCTAAAAAGCGATAAATTTGCGGGCGAATTCGACTTTGAGTGTAGCGATTTTAGAGCTAACGTCGAGCAGTTTAATTTACCATCTGGATTTAGCTATTGCGGTTCGGGTATCGAATTTAGAGACGATACGGCTATGCATACCTTTCACGAGGAGGATTATTGTTTTTTATGGTTTAATACGGGAGATAACCTAATCGAGCTAAAAGACCTGCGAACGGGCAAATGCGTAAATTTTGCTCCAAACACCGTCCTAATCGGCAAAACTATTAAAAATTTCGAAGGCGCTTTAAAATATCAAGGCGGTAAAAAATACGCAAATCAGTGTATCCCCGTAAGCAAAACGGCCGCATTGGGACTGGATATATTTAACGGATTTGAGGATGATAAATTTGGCTCCAGAAGCGTAACAATAAATTTGCGCCAAAGGCTTGTGCTACGCGAACTGGCTGCTTCGCGCCTGTATTCCGGGCGATTAAAGGAAATATTCGTAGAATCTAAAATTTTGGATTTAGTTTGCAAAAGCTCGCCGTCCAAGCCGGATAAAAGCGAATTTGACGAGGCAAATTTGTGCGAACACGACATAAAAGCCGTGTATAAGGCACGAGAGCGGTTGCTTTACGATCTGCAAAATCCGCCTACCATCAAAGAGCTCGCCCGCGCTTGCGCCATAAATGAATTTAAGCTTAAAAAAGGGTTTAAAGAAATTTTTGGCACGACTATTTACGCAGCATTGCAAAACGAAAGGCTAAAAATCGCCAAAGAACTACTTTTAAGCGGAGATATCAACGTGTCCGAAGCGGCAAATATCGTCGGATATAAAAGCCTCGGGCACTTCGGACAGGCTTTTAAGAGCTATTACGGGGCGTTACCTACGCAGATCAAAAAGCGATAATTTATGCGGTTTTTAAGTCACCAAGCTCGCATATTTTATTTTTACCTTGCTTAAGGCTTTTTATTTTAATCTGGATGATTAACGCTATGGACAATAATCCATAGTATGACAGCACTAGTTATCTACTCTTATGAAGGCCCAGTTCATATGTTCTTGTTTTTGCTCAAAACGGTTGCCATTAAAGTACTTATTGAGATTATAAACTTCTGGCTCAGTAAGCCGGGGGTCGGGAGTTCAAGTCTCCCCCGTGACACCAAAACACCCTATTTTAGGCATCGGAAAAGTTTCTTCCGATCTTTCCCTTTCTTTAATAGAGTGGAACACTTTGATAAAAAAGTGGAACACTATCTCAAAAAAGTTTAAAATCATATCATGCCTTTGCTTCATAAACAATGAAAAACGGTAAAAAATAAAAATATTTTGCCACAGCCAAGCAATCTAATAGTTTTATTTGGTACCGACAAATTATGTGGCTATTTTTAAATATAATGATACTTTTACAATGGATGCAAGGGCTTGCAGTTTATATTTTGTAGGTTTAGATTAACTTTTTTAGAAGTTCGTAGGATAAAAGCTTTAGGGTAGTTTTAGCCTGAACTATCGTCAGAACCCCCTAAGCTACTGCGGATTATAATACAATCAATATAAAAAAGTACTTAGGAAGCAGATGTTTGACATAGTCCAAAGCCAGTATGAAAAAATATACGATATATTTAAACAAGGCTACGATGGCTTTATGGATCACGAATTTGAGGCCAGAATAAAAAGAGCGATATCGGTATTGCATTTTAAATATTTAATTGGAGCCTGCAAAGAAGCTAACGCCGTATTGCCAAAAACAGACCTAAACAACCTTAATCTATTTGATTTAATAATTTCAATCTACAATAAAAGACGTAGGACCCATCAGGCCAAGTTTTTCTTACTGCACTGTTTTGAGAGCGGACTTCGTAGCACTCTAGCCGTCAATTTTTCAAATTTATACAACCAAGATGCTGATGATTGGTTCTTTAGAACCGATAAGCCTGAGCTTGGAAGGATATTAAATATAGTAAAAAGGCGTTGCAAAAATGAAGACCTACAAAATCTAGGGACATTTGGCATATTCGATAAATTTTATATGATAAACCTAGAAGAGCTAAGCGATGAATATTGGTATACGATAGAGCACATCTTTGCAAGCACGAAAGAATACAAGTCTCAAATACTTCCAGCTTACGGACGCCAACACCTAATAACCAAAATAGGGCAAATAAGAAAAGCCAGAAATGAAATATACCACAACAATCCTACAAAGATAAAATTCGCAAAAGATTTGGAAATATTGCTTTTACGAATGGGTTATAATTTACAAGACGCTATCGGCGGCTGCGATTTTAGAGGCGATATTAAGCTGCAATATAAGTACGATTAGAATTATACAGCGCGTAAAGACCATAATAATCATGCATGCTTATAGAAGAGCTAAATTTGCCATTTTCGCAGATCCGCAAAATCTAATACCAGCTTGCGTAGCTTCATCCGAGCTGTCCGCTTTTTGTTCGTATAGGCACTTGCCCTGTAAGCGCTCGATCCGCCAAACTCGGCGAAATATTTATTTAAAATGCTTTTTAAACCTTTACTCGCGCATGGATTTTGGGCATTATGCAATAATATCCGTCTTGCCAATCTTGCCCACTTTGCGCAGTATTTCCATTATATCCGCCCCCTTTTCCTGTTCGGCTTTTAGGAAATTCTCGAAAAACTCGCGCTTTATATCCTTATAAACATAGGTTTGGTTTTTGCTCGTGGCTTGTATGGGTTTAAATTTATTCTCTTCGGGCGTTTCTTTAGGAGCTTGATCGCTTACTGTGCCCTCTTTTAGGGCTATATTTTGCAGCACGTCTGCGATATTCTCGCCTTTGTTAAACGCATCTTTTAAGAAATTTAAAAACTCTTTTTTAGTTGCTTCGTCTGCGTAGCTTACCTGCTTTACCATCTCTTGTCCCCAAAAGACCGCAGGCCGTTTTCCTGATATCTGGTCGAAATTTAGCTTGCCGTCTTTGAGCGAGATTTTGACCTTTGCGTTCTCTCCTAGTATCTTTTCGGCGGCAACCTCAAGCCATTTATCTTTAAATTTTTCCAAATCCATATCGGAGTCTAGTAGCTTTGCCATATCGACCGCCATTTTAAGCCCGGTACCCTTCGTATTACCAACGCCGAAGCTTCCTAGATCCACATTAAACGCACTCATAAGCCCGTCTACGCTAAAAACATCGTTTTCCATGCTTGAATTGCTTTGTAGGACCTTCGTGCTATCTATAAATTTCTTTAGCTCTGCGACCTCGTCCTTGCTCATACTTGGATCAAGCCCGTTTATCTTGCCCCAAACGCTGATTTTATCATCTTCCGTATAGCCACTTAGCGAATACGCCTTACGCGCAACCACGGGATCATAAGGTTTATATATCGGTTTTTTAAAGCCCATTTTTATAGCAAGAAGCCTATTTTGCTGCTTGTCGTTTAGTTTTGAAAACTCCACGTTTTGCGCCCAAACGGCAAGCTCGTTTTCGTCCAGTTTGTCGGGATCGAGAGCATAATAATCGATCGGCTCGGTTAAATTTGATCGAGACGGCGCCGAATTAGAGGTTAAAATTATTGCCTCTTTTTCCTCGCGCGGTTTTAAATTTCGCTCGCGAGCGCTACTAAAATCATAGTTTACGTTTGCGTTAAATCCGTTTATGCCGCTTATCATATTAATCCTTTATGCTTTTACGTCAAATTTGCCTAGCTTTACTAGTTGATTTAAAATTTCAGTTATATCCGTACCTTTTTCGCGTTCGGCTTTTAGAAAATTCTCGAAAAACTCGCGTCTAATATCCTTGTCCTCATAGGTTTTGCTTTTACTAGTGGCTTGGATGGGTTTAAATTTAGTTTCTGCTCTTTGCTTAGCTAAATTTTCGTTGTATTCTCTCATCTCTTGATTGATTTTCGCTACGGCTTCTTTGTGGGCTTTCGTAGTTTTCTCGATATCTTCCGCGTAGAGTTTTTTAAATTCTTCTATACTGATGTCGGTTCTTTGTAGCAAAGCAGCTCCGACGCTGCCCATCACAGCGTCTTCGGGCAAAGAGTTTTTAAATGCTTTTAGTTCCTCTTGCTCCTCTTTTGTTCCGAGCCCCAAAAGCTTGCCCCAAATAGTCGGTTTACCGTCTATCGAATCGGATTGTAATAACCTAGAATACCTCGCCAGCATGCCTTCTACAGCTTCTTCTATGGTTTCGGGCTCTTTAACTCGCAGAGTTTTTATCTGCTCGGGCGTATATTTCTTAGACAATATATCATCGATTTGGTTTATGACTTTAGTTATCCAGCCTTCCTCGCTCTCGTCCACCTTGATAACTTCGTCCGCAAGTTCTTTGATAGGTCTGCTTTGGTATATCTGAATTTGTCTTTTTACGTCTTCTTTATTTTTTGAAGCCTGCGTTTGCTCGTTCGCCAAATTCATTTTAGCGGTTTTATTTGCAGGAGTTAAATTTGACTTGAAATTTGCCGTAGAAATGTTTAAATTTGAGCCACCTATCATTTTAATCCTTTAAGACTATATCGGATAAAAACGACTTTTCTTTAGCACAAGCCAAGAAGCCAATTGTAGTAATAAAATATCAGGCTAGATATTCGTTTTTCCTTTAGGGCGGACGGTTTCTTTTTGAAACGCCTCCAGCCTTAGTGCTAGCTTATCCACTATGCTATCCGCAGTTTCGTTGCCGCTCAGGCTCATGAGCCCGTCTTCGATAATTTTCTTTAAAAATTCCTTTATGATTTTGGTATTTTTTAGAAAATCGGATATGGTTATAGGCATATCATCAAAGCTTTGGCTTCTCATATCTTGCGCGTATGTTTGGACTTGATCCGTTAGCCTAGTTTCCCCGCTATCGCTCGCTATGGGCGGGAAGCCTTTTAAAAACTGCATAAATACGCCCTCTCTGGCGTATCCGCCCTCTTTTTGGTAGACCGACGTATCGGGGTTAAAGCTAAAGCCGTCTTTTTGCTGCAAATTTGACGAGCCTAGAGTAGAAAAATTTAAAGGATATACGCTAAGGCTAACTCCGTATTTTTTAATATCGCTTGAGAGTTCGCCGGCGTTTTGTAGCTGAGTTTGAGTACTATAGACGTTTGATACGGCAAATAGGCTAACGTCTTTTAAAAAATTACTCTTGCCGAACGGTTTTTGATTGATATTTACGCTAAAGCCCTTGGGTAGCTTTTCTAAGTCGCTTTGGCTATACGTTTCTTTGCCTTCAGGGACGACTGCGTTAAACAGCTTGTAGTATTGTTTCACCGTGTCGGCTA
>CAUQMF010000099.1:0-7536 GCA_963518965.1 uncultured Campylobacter sp. | reverse complement strand
CTGCTTTTTACAGTGATTTGCGCCGCCGTGGCGATGATGCCTAGTCTGCTTTTTAGCGTAGGATTTTATTTTTCGTGCATGGGCGTGTTTTATATTTATCTGTATTTGCGGCACTTTGGCGAGAGATTTTCAAATTTGACGCACGCTATCTTGCTAAATTTTTGGGTATTTTCGGCGATGATTTTGCCAGTGGTTTACTTTTTTCCGCTCGTTAGCGCTCAGCAGCTAGCCGTCTTGCCGCTCACACCGCTTTTTAGTTTGTTTTATCCGATTAGCGCGCTTTTGCACGCGTTTGGCGCTGGCGGCGCGCTTGATGAATACCTGCTAGAATTTCTCTCGTGGCGCGCAAAGGGGGTAAATTTGAGCGTCCCGTTTTGGCTATTTTTGCTTTACAACGCGCTGAGTTTAGCGAGCGTCAAAAGCAAAATTTTAGCCGCCGTTATCGTGCCGCTAAATTTACTCTGCTTTGCCGCGCTTTTTTAAGATTCTTTGTCGCTTTCGCCGGCTTTTTCCAGATACGCGCACAGCTTCACGCCGTAAAGAAATATGATCCACGACACGTAAATCCACACGAAAAATAGCAGCACCACCGAAAACGAACCGTAGATGCTAAGATAGGTTTTGTTGTTTGCGGCGTAAAAGACGAAGATATTTTTGCCTAGATACCAGATGAGCGAGGCCACAAATGAGCTAAAAAGCGCGTTTTTTAGGGCAATTTGGCGGTTTATCGAGATGAGATACGTCACGCAAAATATCGCCCAGATTATGAGGTACGGAAAGATACTTATGAAATTTATCCACTTCGTGTAGTCGCTGGAGTTTAGTATATCCTGAAATAAATTTGAGAGATAAAAACTAAGCCCAAGCCCCAAAGGAGCTAGCGTAATGAGCGTCCAATAAGCACTCAGTGAGTTCCAAAATTTGCGGCTGCTCGTGTGCATGATGCGGTTGATGACGTATTCGTAATCGGCAAAAAACATGATCGAAGTAAAGATAATCGCGCCAAGGCCGAGGATGCCAAGGCTCGAGCTGTTTTGCAAAAAGGTCTCGATGTAGTTTGAGATCGCGTCTTGGTTTGAGGGTAGCAGCTGGGCAAATATAAATTCCTTGATCTTGGCGTAATAGACGCTAAAGCTTGGCATCTGCGTAAAGAGCGAGAGCGAGATGAGAAGCACGGGGATGATGGAAAGCATCGTGTGAAAGCTCAGGCTTGATGCGTAGTGCAGCAGCTGCTTGTCCTTGATCTTTAGCGTCGCCGTGAGCCAAATTTTAAGCGTCTGTTTTATCTTTTCAAATTTTTGCGGGGTCATTTTAAATCCTTAAATTTGAGGTATTTTACTTTAAAATTTTTGAAATTTCGGTTAGATAAAATTTTATTTATTTTGCGTTTTGCGATACGGCGGTCTTTATGATTATGGAGTTAAATTTGACCGTATTTTAGAGTAACGACGGCGTCAAATTTAAAGCGGTCGGCGGTTTTAAATTTTGTTTTACGGCGGAGAGGTTAAAATCAGTTAAATTCTGTGCGATAATTTTGTCAAATTTTGAAGCAATGAGAGTTTAAATTCAGCTTTGCGGTAAGGCTTCTTTTATTATCTTTTTTATCTCGGACAAGCTTTGTTCTTCGTCTGCCACGAGTTCACGCATTTTAAAACCGGCTTCAATGATGGCGTAGAGCTCAGGCTTAGTGGTTTTCCATCTTTGTAGCGTTCTAGTGGTTATCTTTAAAATTCTGGCTTTGTCTTGTTGGCTGTATTTCATAGCGCAAGTTTAGCTTTTATAAATTTAATAGCAAATTGCGACATATATTCGTAAATTTATAATAAATTTAGAAATAATATCGTAAAATCCTATTCAAATTTATATATTAGGAGTAAAAAGTGTCTAGGATGGATATTTTAAAATTTACATCAGATGAACTTACAGACGAGAAATTGAAAGAACTTATAGTGAAAAAAGAGTCATTTTGTGTGGTAGCTGTAAAAAATATGAGCTATACCGTTAATAAAATTGAAGGAGCAATAGAAAAACAAAGTTTGCGTTGTAGAGTTTATATGGAAAATAGAAGTGCATTGATAGGCGGTGCCTTGGCGGCAAGTTTAGTACCAAACCCAATTTGGCCGGCTACCTTTATAGCATCATTGGCTGGTGCCGCGAGTGCTACTGTTGGTACAGTCGTGCACAATATAGCTACTTACAATCCAGATTATGTAATAGGGAAAAACATACCAAATTCAATGGTATTTGTGACATATAAAAAAGAATAAATTTGAATTTGCTTGAAGTCGCTAGAAGAAGTTGAAGTTTTTGCGACCGAGGCTAAACAAACAAGTTGCCGCGGAAGCAAAAACGAAATTTACTTCTCAAAAAGAACACCAGCCCAAGAAAACGCTAACGAGACAACGCTTTTTACAACCCCATTTTAAACGGGTTTAGGATGTTATTCGGATCAAACGCCTTTTTGATACTTCTAAAAAGCTCCATCTCGGCACGCGTAAAGGCAAGCGGCATAAATTCGGCCTTGCTGATGCCGATACCGTGCTCGCCGCTAAGCGTGCCGCCAAGCTCCACCACGATCTTAAAAATTTCCTCGATCGCCTTGTGTCCGCTCTCTACCTGCGCCGGGTCGGCTTTGTCCACGACCATGACGTTGGTGTGTACGTTGCCATCGCCCGTGTGGCCGAAACACGGCACTTGCACGCCGTATTTTTCAGCGACGCCGCCGATACGTTCTAGCAACTCGGGTAGCTTTGAGCGCGGCACCGTGATGTCCTCATTTAGCTTTAAATTTCCGTAGATATTTATCGCCTGCGAGCAGTTGCGGCGGGCGAACCAGATGTCGTTTCGCTCGCTCTCGTCCTTAGCGCGTCTAAATTCGCTAGCTCCGTTTTCTCTAAACACTCGCTCTATCGTAGCTAGATCCTGCTCTAAGCCGTCCAAAACGTCGCCGTCCACGTCTGTGATGAGCAAGGCGCCCGCATCTTGGGGTAGGCCTTTGTTAAATTTAGTCTCGACCGCGCGTATGCAAAGCGCGTCCAAAAACTCCATGGCTACAGGCGTCACGCCTGCTGCCATCGTCTTATAAACGGCGTTCATCGCGGCGTTTACGCTAGGGAAAATTCCCATCGCGGTTTTTCTAAATTTAGGCTTTGCGATGAGTTTTAGCGTGATCTCGGTTATTACCGCTAGCGTGCCTTCGCTAGCGATTAGGATGCCCGCGATATTATATCCCGCGACGTCTTTTATCGTGCGTTTGCCCGCTCTTATGACCTCGCCGTTAGGTAGCACGGCTCGTAGCGCCATGACGTAGTCTTTGGTGATGCCGTATTTTGCCGCGCGCATGCCGCCCGCGTTTTCGCTCACGTTGCCGCCTAGCGTCGAGTAGTCCTGGCTGGCGGGGTCTGGCGGGTAGAAAAGGCCTAGCTTCTCGGCTTCGCGCTGTAAATTTATATTTATACAGCCCGGTTGCACGACGGCGACCATGTTTTGCATGTCGATTTCTAGGATTTTATTCATGTGCTTTTCAAATGCAAGCACCACGCCGCCCTCGTGCGCTAGCGCCCCGCCCGTAAAGCCGCTGCCAGCACCCCTAGGCACGATTTTGACTCCGTTTTCGTTGCAGTACTTTAAAATCTCGCTAACGTCGCGCTCGTCCCTAGGAAAAAGCACGCCGTCGGGCAAATGGCGCTTTTTCGTCGCGTCGTAGCAGTAGGCGATCCTGTGCGCGTCGTCAAAGTAGGCGTTGTCCGCGCCTAGTAAATTTACGAAAAATTTAGCGTGTTTATCAAGCATTATTTTTCTTTTAAAAGAGCTTTGTAGTGGCGGTCAAAGTCGCTGATTTGCTCCGAGCCCCATTTCCAAAATACCGTATCGATGTCCTTGACGCGAGTATAAAAAGGTAGCTGGTAGTATTTGACCGCGCCGCTTTGGAAGCGCTTTAGCGGCTCGAAACTCTGGCAGTCGGCAAAAAGCGCTTCGTTGTTCATAGCGATAAATATTAGCCCGGCAGCGCTTTGGTTGCACATTTTACGAAAATCGTCGCGGCTAGGGTTTGGCTTATACTCGTAGCTTAGGTATGAGCCCACGATATCTGGGTGGATGAAGGTAATGTCTTTAAACGCGTTCGTTACTTCGGCATAAATTTCTTTGTTCGGCACGACGATTAGCGAGCGGTCGTAGAGGTAGTTTAGGATTAGCTCGTCGCCGCTTTTAGGTAAAATCCCAGGCAGAGGCAGGGCTTTTTGCGCTAGCGCGTCAAATACCTCAAACCTGACCTTGGCAAAGCCGCCGCTTTTTTGCGTGACTACGGCGCGAGCGATGATTGAGCTTTGAGAGCCTTCAAATTTATGCATCACGACGCCGCTACTGCCTACGACGATATCTGAGCCGTCTATGATCGTGCCTACGCCCTCATCCACGCTTATTAGCGGGGTTTTATACTCCCTCATCGAAAACTCGGCCGCAAAGCCAAGGCAAGCCGCCGCTAAAAATAAAAGAAATTTTTTCAAAACCTATCTCCTAAAAATGTAGAATTTTGCCGCTCATTATAGCTTAAAGCGCCTTAGTTTTGCAAAATGTAAGTAATTTTCAAGTAAAATACGGCTTTTAAATCAAGGGAATTTATGAGGAAATTTTCATTAGCTTTACTGCTGACGGTAAATTTATTCGCCGCAGAGCCTGCTCAACCTACCGTTCAGGAGCTTAGCTGGCCTAACGGAGATACGTTTTTAACATTTTTAGAGAAAAACTCCATCCCGCTTTCTCTTTATTATGATATGGATTCGGACGATAAGGAGTTTGTAAGTGAGATAAAAGCGGGCGTCTCGTATCAAATTTTAAGAGACGAAAAAGGCGGGATAAGCCAGGTGCTAATCCCCGTAAACGAAGAACTCCAAGCGCAAATTTATAAAGATAACGACGGAAAGTATAATTTTCAGCTTTCCTCGATCTCGTATCAGACGCATAGGCGCGTGCTTAGTATGCCTATTACGGTTTCGCCTTCGCAAGATATCCAAGACGCTACGGGCAGCGCGGCTTTGGCGCACGGATTTTATCTGGCGATGAAGAGCGAAGTGCCGGAAAGCGAGTTTAAAAAGCTAAAAAAAGGCGACAGGCTCGCGATGGAATACACGCAAAAAACTAGGCTCGGACGAACGTTTGGCGTACCTGAAATACACTGGGCGTCGATACAAATCGGCGATAAAAAATACGTCACGTATAAATTCGAAAACAAATATTACGACAAAAGCGGTAAGAAAAACGATAAATTTTTGCTAACCAGACCGATAGCAAACGCCCGCATCACTTCGCCTTTTACGCCAAAGCGCTATCATCCGATACTAAAGCGTTATAAAGCGCATCTGGGCGTGGATTACGGCGCTCCCAAAGGCACTCCGATAAAGGCGGCCGGCGACGGAACGGTTAAATTCGTCGGAACCAAAAGCGGCTACGGCAAGGTCGTCATCGTCGGACACGTCGGCGGCTACGAGACGCTGTATGCGCATTCTAGCGGCTTTGCTAAGGGCATACAAAGCGGCGTAAAAGTAAAGCAGGGGCAGCTCATCGCTTACGTAGGCAGTACCGGCATGAGTACGGGCTCGCACCTGCACTTTGGCGTCTATAAAAACGGCAATGCGATAAATCCGGAAAACGAGATAAAGGTGGCTAAAAATATCTTTGCCCAGACGGAAAACGCTAAATTTCAAAAATACATAAAGCAGTTTGAAACAAAGATCAAAGATGCCGCTACTAATGACGAAATCCCGGAAAAAGAGGAAAAATTCGGCGCCGTATCGGAGCTGGACGAGGTTAAATTTACGCCAAAAACCGACGAAAACCTAACGGCGGCAGACGAAAAAGTGGCAAGCGTTGATAAAGATGCGAATCTAACCGCAAAAACCGAAGCTAACGAGACGAAGCCGGACGAAAATTTAACAGGCGAGCTAAAAATTGGCGCAGAAGAAAATAACGCGACGAAAGCGGAGCTAAATTTGACCGCAAAAACCGACGTAAATTTAACAAGCGAAGTTAAATCCCAAGATGAAAAAGACGTAAATTTAACCAAAACCGGCCCGGCCGATACGAATTTGACGACAAAATCTGAGCAAAATTTAACCGACAAAACGGACGTAAACGCAAGCCAAGCCGTAAATTTAGCAGCGACTAAAGCGGCGAAAACAGAGTCTAACTCAGCCGCCCAAAAAGAAAAAAATAAAAAAACCGACTCTAAAAAATCTAGCAAAAACGCAAAAGATAAAGAAAAATCAAAATCAAACGACAAGAAAAAAGAGAAATCAAAAAGCGAGTCCAAAAAGAAAAAGGACGTAAACGCCAGTAAAGATAAGTCCAAAAAACAAAAACAGACCGCCGATAAAAAGGCCAAATCAAAAGATAAAGCCGCCGAGTCAAGCGACAAAAAGAGTAAATGATGGAAGAAAACGAGCAATTAAACGAAGCCAAAGAGCTGCTTGACTCGCACCTAAACGAAACGATCGATGAGGAGCTAAGCGCGGCTGATCTGGCCCACCACCTAAAAACGCTAAAAAAGCACGACGAGGAGCTTTTTGCCGAGTATTTAGAAAAGCTAGATCCCGAGATGCTGGGCGACGTAGCCATCGAGATGCCAGATCACATGCTAAAAGACGTGATCGAGCAGCTGCCTGCAGAAAAGATCGTAGAAGCGCTAGAAGAGCTAGAAAGCGACGACGCGACCGATTTGCTTCAATACATCGAAGACATCGACGAAAATAAGGCCAGAGAGCTTTTTAACGAGCTAGATAGAGAAAATCAAAACGAAATTTTAAGGCTAAGAAGCTACGAAGAAGATAGAGCCGGCGCGCACATGCAAACCGAGCTTTTCTCCGCGCATTTAGAGGAAAAGCTAGGAAACGCCGTAGCTAGGCTTAGGCGCGAGAAGCAAGAGGGCAAGCTAGAAAACGTCTCGCAGCTTTTTATCGTCGATAAAGAGGGCGTTTTGGAGTATGCTATCCCGCTTGAAGATCTCATACTTTTTGATTTTTCAAAGACTTTAAAGCAAAATATAGAGGAAGCGCAAGCCGATCGCTACAAACCCCACGTCGCAAACGATATGGACCTCATGCAAGACGTAGCCGTCATGGTGCAAGACTACGACCTAAACGTCATCGCAGTAACCAGCAGCACGGGTATACTGTTAGGCCGAATAACCGCCGACGATATCCACGACTACATCCAAGAAAGCGCCACGGAGCAAATTTATAACCTAGCCGGCGTCGACGATGAGGCCGAGGAGGAGGACACGAGCCTAGTAAAGGCTACCCGCGCGCGCGCCGTTTGGCTGCTGGTAAATTTATTTACCGCGCTTATTAGCTCCAGCATCATCGGGCTTTTTGACGATACGATCGCTAGCTACGTGGCTCTTGCCGTGCTGATGCCTATCGTGGCGTCCATGGGCGGAAACACCGGCACGCAGGCGCTTACCGTAACCGTGCGCCGACTGACTTTGGGAGAAATCGAGTTTAAAAACGCCGCCGTCGCGCTAAAACGCGAGGTGGGTAT
>CAUQMF010000098.1:0-7579 GCA_963518965.1 uncultured Campylobacter sp. | reverse complement strand
CGTTTTTAACGGCTATAGAGGGCACTATGACAGCGTCTTTAGCGCTATCTAAGATGATTGTGTTTTGCGTAGTCATACCGATCCTTAGCGTGCCGTCCGGGTTATCTACGATAGCTTTGGCGTAGTAGTAGATCGCCGAACTACTCGAGCTTGAGGCGGTCGAGCCGGAGCTTGTAGTGGTGGAGTATTTGCCGTTGCTTAGCGTGGTTAAACCGGGATCAACCGAGCTAATACGAGCGTGAAATTTACGATTCGGCTCGGAGAGTATCGAGTACTCGACTTTTGAGCCTACTTTTATCTTTGTGATGTCGCCCTCGGCGATCTCCATTTTTAGCTGGACTTTGCTTAGATCGGCGATATTTACGATGGTGGGCGTAGTTTGGTTTGAGTTTACGGTTTGACCTTCCTCAACCTGCACGGAGACCACGACGCCGCCTTTTGGAGCGGTGATTTTAGTGTAGCCAAGGTCGATTTGAGCGGTGTTTAGAGAGATTTTAGCCTGCGCGACTTGCGCTTCGATCTCTTTTAGCGAGGCTTCGTTTGCGGCTAGGGTATTTTTGGCGTTTTCAAACTCCTCTTTTGAGGTTGCGTTTTTGGCAAAAAGCTCTTGCTCGCGCTTAAATTTGGTCTTTGAAATCTCAAGCGCGACTTTGGCCGAATTTAACTTCGCTTCGTAAATTCCAAGTTGGGCTTTTTTGGTATCTACGTTGTTTTGCTGAGTCGCGGAGTCGATTTCAGCTATCATGTCGCCGGCTTTTACGACATCGCCGAGCTTTACGTAGAGCTTTTTGATCTGGCCGCCTACCTGCGCGCCAACATCGATTAGCTCAGTAGCATAGATCTCGCCGTTGCTTTCAATACTTTTTACCAGCTCGCCGCGAACGGCTTTTGAGGTGATAAACTGATCGCCTTGCGGAACGTTAAAATTTTTATCGTAAAAATAGTAACCGACCCCAGCCAGCACGGCTAAAACCGCGATAAATTTGATAAATTTCTTCATTTTTCTCGCTTTATTTAATTTAAAATGCGTGATTATATACAAAAATGCGTTAAGGCGATGTTAAGTAATTCAACTAAATTTTATTTTTCTTTAATGCTAGCCGCCGTATAATCGCGTTTTTAAAATTTATAACTCGGATTACGCAAATGTTCACGCAATTATTATCTATTTTTATCATTATCGCTTCGGGCTACGGGGCGAAAAAATTTAAGGTCTTTGAGCAAAAAAACGCCTCCGTTTTCATAAACTACGCGCTTTGCTTCGCGCTCCCGGCGCTGATTTTCGATAAAATTTACCATGTAAACATCGACACCACGCTCATTAACGTCATTGCCACGGGTTTTGCTTGTTCGATGCTGGGTGCTGCGGCGATATTTTTGGCGTGCAGATTTTTAAAATTTAACAAAGCCACCACCGTGAGCGCCGTACTGCTCGGGATGTTTGGAAACACCGTATTTATGGGTATGCCTATCATCAAGGGCTTTTTCGGCGAGGACGCGATGAACGAAGTTATCTTTTACGATCAGTTAGCCACCTCGATCCCGATTAGCATTTTTGGGCCTTTTATCCTGGCTTTCGGCGCTCCGGCGAAGGTTTCGCTCGTGCAAAACGTTATGAAAGTGATCAAATTTCCCCCGTTTGTCGCGCTTATTTTGGGCTTTTTGCTTCGCGGCTTTCCGCTTCCAAAGGTGCTATTTGACGCGCTTACGCTTTTTGCGCAAAGCGTCGTTCCGGTAGCTCTTTTTGCGATAGGCATCGGACTTGGATTTAGGAGCATCAAGAGCTGTTACAAATCAACGGCCGTGGTAATCGCGGGCAAGATGCTGCTAGCGCCTTTTATTTTTATATTAGTCACGATAGTTTTGGGCGTAAATTTCGGTCAAATTTGGATGATAGGCATATTACAGTGCGCCATGCCGCCGATGGTGCTAGCAAGCGCGATGATCATGAAAGCCGAGCTTGATAGCCAGCTAGCCGTAGCCGCCGTAGCCGTGGGAGTGGCGTTTAGCTTTATTAGCCTGCCGCTTTTATCATACGTTTTTAGCTTGATGGCGTAAATTTCACGCTCGTTTCACGTTTCTTGGCTAAACTTCCATCATAAATTTTCTTAAAGGAGATGCTATGAAAAAGTTAGCTTTAGTTGCGCTTAGCGCGTTGTTTGTTACAGGTTCTATCTTTGCCGCCGAGATGAAAGGCGATATGATGGAGAAAAAAGATACCATGATGGAAAAGAAGGACGCCATGATGGAGAAAAAAGACGATATGATGATAAAAAAGGACGAGATGAAGGGCGACATGAAAGAGATGAAAGACGATATGGGTAAAAAGAAAGATGATATGAAAGACATGAAAAAGGATAAGATGTAATGACGCAAATTTTGCTCGTAGAGGACGATGAGACGCTAAGCGAACTCATCAGCGAGTATCTGAGCGAACAAGGCTACGACGTGACCGTTCGCACCGATGCTAAAGCAGCTCTAGATACCGCCTACGAGCGAAATTTTGATATCCTCATCCTCGACGTCAAGCTGCCTAAAGGCGACGGTTTCTCCCTTTTGCGCGAACTTAGGCGGCTTGGCAACGACACGCCTGCGATCTTTACCACCTCGCTAAACGCGCTACAAGACCTAGAGATTGGCTACAAAAGCGGCTGTGACGACTACTTAAAAAAGCCCTACGAGCTAAAAGAGCTTTTGCTTCGTATTCAAATTTTACTCAAGCGCAAATTTTCTCACGTAAATGACGAATTTATCGAGCTTAACGATGGATATAAATTTTATCCAAGCTCCAAAACGCTCCGGCAAAACGGGCAAATCGTAAACCTCTCAAACAAAGAAAGCGAACTTTTGGCGCTATTTTTGGAAAATAAAAACGCGCTGCTGAGCAAAGAGACGATATTTGAGAAAATTTGGAACTACGGCGAGGAGCCAAGCGAACTGAGCCTGCGGGTTTACGTCAAAAACTTACGCCGCATTTTAGGCAAGGACGCGATCGTAAACAGGCGCGGCGACGGCTATATCTATGCCTGAGCGCTCCGCCGTTATAGCTAAAATCCTCTCGCTTTATCTCATCACTAGCACCCTATTTTTGGGGTATTTTTTCACGAACGACTATAAAATGAAAAAGGAAGCCCTCATCTCAAACGAGGTCAAAAACCTAAAAGAGATCAAGATGGGCATCTACATGAAAGCGCGCATGGACGGGCTTGGCGCGGTAAAAAGCTTTACCGCCGAAAAAGACGTCAAAGCCTGCATCGTAGCCAAAAGCGGTCAAATTT
Organism: uncultured Campylobacter sp.; assembly: GCA_963518965.1. GTDB lineage: Bacteria > Campylobacterota > Campylobacteria > Campylobacterales > Campylobacteraceae > Campylobacter_A. The sequence continues at coordinate 4,301 of CAUQMF010000098.1, read as the reverse complement.
TATACGGCGAGGCTAACTGCGCTAAATTTGACGCAGCCCAAAGCAGCACGGTTGCGGCAGACGGCCGAGTGGAGATATTTGAAGCCTTGCAAAACATGGACGAAGGCGGCGCGGACGAGCTATCGACGGCAAAAATCGCGCTAAGCGGTAAGGACGTCACAAGCGAGCTAAATTTGCTATGGCTGCGTACGGCGCTAAATTTGCTTATCGTTTTAGGCGTCATCATGATAATCGCCTTTTATCTAGCAAAGACCGCGCTAGCGCCGCTACACGCCAAGATCGCCGCGCTAAATCGCTTTATAAAAGACTCAACCCACGAGATAAACGCGCCCCTTAGCGTCATACTTATGAGCATCGAAACGGCAGATAAAAGTAGCCTAAGCCAGAGAAATCTAAAGCGCCTAAACAACATCCAAACCGCCGCCAAAACGCTAAGCCGTACCTATGAGGACCTCACGTATTTATCCTTTGGTGCCGAGCGCTGCGCACCAAAAGAGGAGCTAAATTTTAGAGACATTTTAAACGAGCGACTCGAATTTTTTGCTCCGTTTTTTGCTAAACGAGGGCTTGATTTAAGGCTAAATTTAAAAGACGCTCTCATAAATGCAAACGGCTATGAGCTAAAACGCGCGGTGGATAACCTACTAAGCAACGCCGTAAAATACGCAAACCAAGGCGGCTACGTTGCGGTTAGTTTGCAAGACGGCGAGCTAAAAATCTCAAATAGCGGAGAGGGGTTAAGCAAAGAGCAGCAAGATAAAATTTTCGAGCGATACACGCGGTTTAACGAAGACCAAGGCGGCTTTGGTATCGGGCTAAATTTAGTCAAAAGAGCCTGCGAAAACAATGCCATATCCGTAGCCTGCGAAAGCGAATCCGGCAAAGAAACGACGTTTAGGCTGCGGTGGCAAGTATAAATTCGACATCAAATTCGGCAGTTTGGGCTTTGAGCCAAATTTGAGATTTTAAATTTAGCATTACGCTATATGACCAAAATTTAATCCGACTCCTTTTTGAAGTAACAAAAACGACTTTACGAATTTTTTACGATTTTTGGCTCTTAAACAAATTTCAGTCGTAAAATTTGCGCCGTGCGGTTAAAATCGCATGATGCATCCCGAGAATAAAAAGCGATTTTCATAGATTCTTAGCTCAAACCGTCCTTAAAACCTCGGGCCGTTTAGTTAAAATATTCCGTAAAGTTTCTCGCGATTAAATTAAGGGTTAAACCCCATCTTTAAAATTTCAAGACTTTGCGAGTTTAATAAAATTCGATTAAAATCTTAGTCAAATCCAAATTTGCAGGGCGAGTAAAGATTTCGCGCAGGCGTATGCTTGCGGTTTAAATTTACTCGCCAATGCCCAGGCAAAGCGCTACTCGCTATTTACGAGCGAAAGATTTCTGCAGCCGACCTCATCGCCCAGCTCGCATCCTATCTCGTAAAATTTCCTCGCCACGTCCCTGCTCGCGGTCTCTACGCCCAAAGAAAACTGATGCATGCTGCCTAAATTCGTGCAGCTTTTGGCGTGTTTTAGCTGCACGCAGGATTTTTCGTAGAGTTTTATCGCGCGCACAAAGTCGTTTTTACGCGCGCCAAGCCCCAGGCGGTAAACGTTTGCGGCATTAAAACAGCCGTATTTATTGCCCGCTTGGCAGGCCTTTAAAAAAAGAGGTAAAATTTGATCGCTAGCAGGATCGATTTTTTGATAAAGAGAGCCTAAATTCGAGCACGCTACGCCCTCGCCGCTCTCGCAGGCCTTTTGATAGCAGAGTTTTGCGCGTTCGTAGTCTTTGACGTTTTCAAATTTCACGCCCATATCGTTGCACTCTTTTGGGCTTTTGCCGTCGCAGATGTTTTTTATTTCAGACTGCGTAACGGGCTTTAGCGGTGCGGGGGTTGCCTTTTTCGGCGCGGCGCAACCACTAGCAAACGCCGCGACCAGCGCAAAAACGGCAATATGCGAGATAGCTTGAAAAAAAGCGTGTTTCAAAATTTAGCCTTAAGAAAATTTTGCCTTAATCTTACCTTACGCTCGCCAAAATAACGCTTAAAATAAACTTTAAAATCCTCGGCAGTAACCAAACGGAGCCAAATTTGTAACAAATTTATCGCTCGTTAAAAGGGTGTTTTTAGCGTATTAAGGCAAATTTACCCATAGTTTCATATCCAAATTCGGCGCCTATCGTAACCTGTAAATTTACAAATTTAGTACCGACAAAAAACGCCGAATTTATAGCTTGGATTACTACGGGCGCAACCCAAGCCGAAAGGCGTGCTAAAACGCCTTAGAAATTATACGTAAAACCTAGATTAAACGTTCGCGGGTCGCCGTAAACCATCTTGTTGTTGCCGATACCCTCGAAGTATTTTTTGTTAAACACGTTGTCGATATTTAGCTGGATGTCGAAATTTTTACTTATCCTGTAGCCAAACATCAAATTTGCCAGCGTGTAGGCCTTTTGCGTGATTTCGTTTGCGCCGCTACCGACGTAAATTTTACTTTTATACTGCACTCCCGCGCCCGCTCTAAAGTCCGCTATAGAGTATTTGGCAAAGAGATTTGCCGTAGTGCGCGAGCTTTCGGTATCAAATTTCTTGCCGTCGGCGTCCTTGGCGTTAAAGTGAGTAAGCCCAAGACCTAGGCTTAAATTTTGATTTATCTCGCCGTTTACGTCCACCTCAAAGCCCTTGCTCGTTACGCCTTTTTTAGCTTCATACGCGTCAGTCGTAGTGCCCGGGATCTTTTGTCCGGTTTTTGCGCCTAGCTTATCTTGTACGACCTTAAATACGCCAAAAGAAGCCGAAAGCGCTCCGTCAAAATAATCGCCCTTTATGCCCAGCTCATAGTCCTTGCCTTGGATCGGATCTAAGTATTTGCCGTTGATATCCTTTACGGTTTGAGGTTTAAAGATACTCGTGTAGCTTGCATATAGAGTGTGATTTTCGCCGATATCGTACGTGACACCTAGATACGGCGTGATTTCTTGCGTAAAGTTTCTATTGCCGTTGCCGCCTGTTATGCGGTACTTATAGTAGCTCATTCTAGCTCCCAGCAAAAACTTTAGCTCGTCTGTGATTGAGAATTTGTTAGCCAAATATACGGCCTTTTGCACCGTCTTATCGGCGTTGTTTTGATCGGCGTAAGGGAATCTCGGATCGTCGATATGGAGGTTTTTAAAATCTATCCTAGTGCGTGCCGAGTAGGCTAGACCAGCCGGAGTCGTACGATTTAACCAATAGCTACTGACCTTATCGGAGCTGTTTTGGTAGTTGTTATACATCGCGCCAAAAACCGCCTCGTGAGACAAGCTAAACGCTTCGTAGGGCATATTTACGTAGGCGTCTACGTTGTGGATATTTTCTTCGCGTTTGTTTGCGTAGGCGCTAAGCCCGCCGATGTCGCCCGTGTCGTCTAAATTTACCTTGCCGCCGTAGTAGAGCAAATTAGTATCCGTATTTGCGCGGCGGAAGGAGTAGGAGAGATTTAGGCTGGCTTCGTTTTCAAAATAGTGCCTAAAATCGGCATAAACGTCAAAAGTCTTGATATCCCACCTAGTCCAAGGCTGCGAGAAAATTTCGTTTTTACCAAACTCGCGCCTAGCGTCGTTTTTGTAAAACGCGGGCATTCCTCCCCAGCGTATGCCGTGACGCTTTAGCTCCTGATAAAACGCGCCCAGGCTAAGCCACGAGCTATCCATGATATCCGCGTCCACTACGCCGTAGATAGCGGTGTTTTTACGGTTATAGTAGTCCATATACGAGCGAGACTTCTCGTGCATAAAAGACGCTCTAGCTCGCACGCTGCCGTCGGCAGTTACCGGAGTCTGCACATCGCCTGAGACGCCGTATCTATCGTACGAACCCGCGCTTAGTTTAAAATTTCCCGTCAATTCTTTTGAATTTGCTCTTTTTCGGATGAAATTTAAGCTAGCCGCCGGATTGCCGGCACCCGCTAGTAGGCCGTTTGCGCCCTTTACGACTTCGACGCGTTCATAGGGCAACATGCTCATATCGTTTGCGCCCAGGCTAAATCCGCCGAAGCTTGGCATCGAATCAAGCAAATAATAATCTATCTTAAAGCCCCTTGCCGTAGGATATACGCGCTCGTCCCACTTGCTAAGCGTGACGCCGGGGATATTTCGCAAAAGCACCTGATAGTCGTTGATATTTTGATCCTTTAGCCTAGCCTCCGTTATGACGGTTAGCGATTGAGGCGTCTGGCGCGAGGTGAGGTCTAGCCTCGTGGTGCTTTTTACCAGCTCTTTGGCGTTGTATTTGACGTCGTCGCGCCTTTGCTCG
>CAUQMF010000097.1:0-7594 GCA_963518965.1 uncultured Campylobacter sp. | reverse complement strand
AACAGGCAAACCGCTACTAATCATCGCTGAAGATATCGAGGGCGAGGCACTTGCAACGTTAGTAGTAAACAAGCTTCGCGGCGTGCTAAACATCTCTGCGGTTAAGGCTCCCGGCTTTGGCGATCGCAGAAAAGCGATGCTTGAGGATATCGCGATATTAACAGGCGGCGAAGTGGTGAGCGAAGAGCTAGGCAGAACGCTAGAAAGCGCGACTCTAAACGATCTAGGACAAGCTTCAAGCGTCATCATCGACAAGGATAATACGACTATCGTAAACGGCGCAGGCGAGAAATCGGCAATCGACGCTAGAATCATCCAGATAAAAGCTCAAATCGCAGAAACTACGAGCGACTACGACAAAGAAAAACTACAAGAGCGCCTAGCTAAGCTAAGCGGCGGCGTAGCGGTTATCAAGGTCGGAGCAGCCACGGAGACCGAGATGAAAGAGAAAAAAGACCGCGTAGACGATGCTCTAAGCGCGACTAAAGCGGCCGTAGAAGAGGGCATCGTTATCGGTGGTGGCGCTGCGTTTATCAAGGCGAGCGCAAAAGTAGATCTAAAACTAAGCGGCGACGAAGCTATCGGCGCTGATATCGTAAGACGCGCGCTAACCGCTCCGCTACGCCAGATCGCTGAAAACGCGGGCTTTGACGCTGGCGTAGTAGCAAACTCCGTAAGCGTTAGCAAAGACGATAACTACGGCTTTAACGCGGCTACGGGCGAGTATGTGGATATGTTTAAAGCCGGTATCATCGACCCGGTCAAGGTTGAGCGCGTGGCTCTTCAAAACGCGGTTAGCGTGGCGAGCCTGCTTCTAACCACTGAAGCTACCATAAGCGAGCTAAAAGAGGATAAACCGATGCCTGCGATGCCTGATATGAGCGGAATGGGCGGCATGGGCGGAATGATGTAATACGCCTTTATCTGCGGAGAGCTTTGGCTTTCCGCAGGATTTCTCGTAAAAACGACTCTTAAATTTAATAAAAATTTAAACCTACTTTAAATATCCTAGCGGCCGTAAATTTGACGAGATTTTAGGCTCAAGCGGCTAAAACGTCCAAAATATACGCATAAATTCCTACGTCTAAAAATGATTTAAAATTAATTATTATTTAACTGAAATTTGTATAAAATAGTTCCGAATCTAGCGTAAGGGCGATCTCTTAAGGCGGCTAAATTTAAATGAAAAATCCGAATTTGGCGAATGCTAGGCCGGAAAGAATGATTTAATGATAAAAAAAATACTAATAGTCTTTGGCACCAGACCGGAAGCCATAAAAATGGCGCCCTTGGTAAAAGAATTTAAAAAAAATGGCGAATTTGACGTCAAGGTTTGCGTCACGGCTCAACACAGACAGATGTTAGATCAAGTTCTTGAGATATTTAGCATAGTTCCCGATTATGATTTAGACATTATGCGAGCAGGACAGGATCTGTACGATCTGTCGTCTAGGATTTTGCTAAAAATGCGAGATGTTTTAGATGATTTTAAGCCCGACATGGTCTTTGTTCATGGAGACACTACGACTGCTAGCATTGCGTCTTTGGCCGCTTTTTATAAGCAGATTAAGGTGGCTCACGTAGAGGCGGGGTTAAGAACGGGGGATATTTATTCGCCTTTTCCCGAGGAGATAAACAGACAGTTAGTCGGTATAATCGCAAGCTATCACTTTGCCCCTACAAATTTATCAAAACAAAATCTCATAAAAGAAAATAAAAGTCCAGAAAATATCGTAGTAACTGGAAATACCGTCATCGACGCGCTTTTTTTGCTGCTTGAAAGGATGCAAAAAGATAATGCGCTAAAAGATAAAATTCTAACATCTCTAAGTACAAAATACGATACTAACCGCGGTAAAAAAATCATACTCGTAACCGGCCATAGAAGGGAAAATTTCGGCGATGGATTTATAAATATCTGCGAGGCTTTAAAGACTCTAGCGATCAAAAATCCAAACGTCGATATAGTCTATCCCGTTCATCTAAATCCAAACGTCCAAGAGCCCGTAAGGAAAATTTTGTCCGGCATTGGCAACGTCCGTCTGATAGCGCCTCTAGAGTACGGCGAATTTGTTTATCTGATGAGCAAGGCGCATTTTATCATAACAGATAGCGGCGGGATACAAGAGGAAGCGCCAAGTCTCGGTAAACCCGTGCTTGTAATGAGAAATACAACCGAAAGACCCGAGGCTATAGAGGCCGGCTCGGTAAAACTCGTTGGCGTTGATAAGAAAAATATAGTATCGCAGGCTCAAATTTTACTCGACGACGACGAAATTTATCAAAAGATGTCTCAGTCGCGAAGTCCATACGGCGACGGTAAAGCTAGCGTTAAGATAGTAGAATTTATAAAAAATTTAAGATCGGAGAGATGATGATAAAAAATGTTTGCGTTATGGGGCTTGGCTATATAGGACTGCCCACTGCGGCGCTTTTGGCAAATAAAGGCTACGAGGTGCGCGGCGTGGACGTAGTGCAAAGTACGGTAGATACGATAAACCAAGGAAAAATCCATATCGTAGAGCCCGAGCTTGACGTATTCGTCAAAGGCGCGGTAAACAGCGGAAATTTGAGGGCAAGCTTGAAGCCTGATTTGGCCGATGTTTTTATCATAGCCGTGCCCACGCCCTTTTGCGACGGATACGTGCCCGATCTTAACTACGTCGTAAGCGCCAGCAAGTCTATAGCGCCCTTTGTTAGGGACGGAAATATCGTGATTTTAGAGTCGACATCGCCCGTGGGAACTACTGAAAAAATAGGCGAAATCCTCAAAGATAGCGGCGTGGATATCTCTAAAATTTACATCGCTCACTGCCCAGAGAGAGTATTGCCCGGTAAAATTTTAAAAGAACTCGTACAAAATGACAGAATCGTAGGCGGTTTAAATAAAGAAGCCGCAAAAAAAACGGCCGAATTTTATAAAACTTTCGTCGCGGGCGAGATTTTGCAAACCGACGCGAAAACCGCCGAGATGGCAAAGCTCACCGAAAACTCGTTTCGTGACGTAAATATCGCATTTGCAAACGAGCTTAGCGTCTTGTGCGATAAATTCGGCATTAACGTTTGGGAGCTTATTTCGCTAGCAAACCGCCATCCGCGCGTAAATATCCTAAATCCCGGTTGCGGCGTGGGCGGGCACTGTATAGCCGTCGATCCGTGGTTTATCGTGCATGCGGGCGGTGATGACGCAAGGCTTATCAAAATAGCCAGAGAGGTAAATAATCACAAAACGCAGTGGACGATCGAAAAGATAAAAAATGCTGCTTTAAAATTTGAGTTAAAGGGCGGCAAAAAGCCTAAGATAGCCTGCATGGGGCTTGCGTTTAAACCCGATATAGACGATCTTAGAGAGTCGCCTGCGGTTTTTATTACTCGCGAATTAAAAAATCAAGGATTTGAAATTTTAGCCGTCGAGCCGAATATAAAATCGCACAAGGATTTTGAGATAATAAACTACGAAAAAGCCGTAGATATTGCTGATTTAGTCGTATTTTTAGTAGCGCATAAAGAATTTAAAGAGCTAAAAATAGAAAAAGAAGTTTTGGATTTTTGCGGCGTGCGAAATACTAATATTTAATATTTTTCAAGGTATGGTTAATGTTACAAGCAATAGTTAAAAAAGGTAAGGTTTTAGCAGAGCAGATCCCTGCCCCAAACGTTTCAAAGGGATGCGTTCTTATCAAAGTAGTAAATAGCTGTATATCGGCGGGCACCGAGATAAGTGGCGTATCAAATAGCGGAAAGAGCCTGATTAGAAGGGCTTTGGAGCAGCCGGAGAACGTCAAAAAAGTCATCAGTATGATAAAATCAGACGGCATCGCAAACGCCTATGCGAAGGTAAAGGGCAAGCTTGATAGCGGAAGCCCGACCGGCTATTCGCTTAGCGGCGTCGTCATAGCAGTCGGAGAGGGCGTTTCAAATTTTGAAATCGGTGAGTACGTCGCTGCAGCCGGCGCAGGGCTTGCAAACCATGCAGAATACGTAGACGTGCCAAAAAATTTAGTTATGAAAATGCCGCAGGATATGGACTTTGAGCGAGCTTGCACCGTGACGCTGGGCGGTATAGCGATGCAGGGCGTTAGGCGGATCGATCTAAGGCTGGGCGAGACCTGCGTAGTGGTCGGTGCGGGGATCTTAGGGCTTCTTGCGGTGCAGATGCTTAAAATTTCAGGAGTTAGGGTTGCAGTTAGCGATTTTGACGATAGGCGCTTGCAGATAGCTAAAGAATACGGCGCCGAGCTAACTATCAATCCTTCAAAGGAAAATTTGCTAGATGTCGTTTCGTCTTGGAGTGGCGGATACGGCGCCGACGGCGTGCTATTTACCGCCGCTACGAGCAGTAGCGAACCGTTATCGCAAAGCTTTGCGATGTGTAAAAAAAAGGGCAGAGTGGTGCTTGTAGGCGTAGTCGGCATGCAGATCAATAGAGAGGATATGTACAAAAAGGAGCTTGATTTTCTCATCTCCACATCCTATGGCCCCGGTCGCTACGACAAGAGCTACGAAGAGGGGGGGCTTGATTATCCGTTTAGCTACGTAAGATGGACTGAAAATCGAAATATGAGCGAGTATCTAAGGCTGGTAAATGAAAATTTGATAAAGCTGGATAAGCTCATAGACGCAAAATACCCTATCGAGCAGGTAACGGAGGCGTTTGAATCGCTACAGGCTTCGCAGAATAAGCCGCTTATGGTTTTACTTGACTACGGCGAGGCAAATTTAGCCGAGCTTGGTAACTATCTAAATCACGATAAAAAAATCATCATAAGCTCCGCGCCAGTAAACAGGGATGTGATAAATGTCGCATTCGTCGGCGTCGGCGGATTTGCCACTGGTATGCACCTGCCTAATATCTCAAAGCTTACGGGTAAATATAAAATTTACGCGATCATGAACCGAAGCGGGCATAAGGCAAAGGCGGTGGCGCAGCAATACGGAGCGAGCTACGCTACTTCAAATTTAGACGATATTTTAAAAGATAAAAACGTTGATCTGGTGATCATCTCCACAAGGCACGATAGTCATGCGGAACTTACTTTAAAGGCGCTTGAAGCGGGCAAAAACGTATTTGTAGAAAAGCCGCTTGCGACAAACAAAGAGGAGCTTGAAAAGATAAAGAAATTTTACGAAGAGGGAGGCGACAAGCCCCTTTTATTCGTGGGATTTAACAGACGATTTAGCGCCTATGTGCAGGAGATAAAAAAGCACACGAGCGCTAGAATAAATCCGATGATAATCAGATATAGAATGAACGCGGGCTACATACCGATGGATCATTGGGTGCATGAAAACGGCGGCAGAATGGTGGGCGAAGCATGCCACATAATAGATCTGATGACGGCGCTAACGGGCAGCGAGATACAGAGCGTATTTTCGCAGGCTATCACGCCGAGCAATGAAAAATATAGCGCCGAGGATAACAAATCCATCGTCTTAAAATACAAAGATGGCTCGGTGGCAAATATCGAGTATTTCGCAAACGGTAGCAAGGAGCTGAGTAAGGAATTTATGGAGATACACTTCGACGGCAAGAGCATTGTTTTGGACGATTATAAAAGCCTAAAAGGATACGGAGTGGGGGTGAAAGAAATTTCAACGAGCGTAAGCCAAAAAGGACAGCCAGAAGAGCTCGAGGTACTATTTGAGGCTCTAAAAGGAAGCAAAAAAAGCTGGCCGATAGAGCTTTGGGATATGGTGCAGACGACGGAGATTTCGTTTTTGATATAAAAGGCTAAATTTATGACTGGTCAAATTTACACAAAGATAGAAAATAAAATTAGAAATTATATTTTCATCAACAGAAATTTTAGCGAGTACGATAAATTTCAGTGGAAAAATGCAGAAGAGATAGAGCGTATAAGAACTCAAAAGCTAAAAAATATAGTAAAAAAGGCGGTTGATTTTGTGCCTTTTTATAAAAATTTGGATTTAAAAATAGATTTTGAAAATTTTAGCTTAGATGAATTGAAAAAATTTCCGGTTATAAATAAGCAAGTAATCAAGGAAAATTTTAAAGACTTTTGCTCTATTAAATTTAACGGAAAAGTATCTCATACGTCGGGATCTACCGGGACCCCGTTTGAATTTAAAGTCCCATATGAAAGCGATGCAATAGAAAAAATAACGTCAAATAGAGCTTGGGGTATGGGCAAAGATTATACTTATAAAAGCGGCGATCCAATAATCGTTTTAAGGACGTATTCGCCAAAAGAAGGCGAGCTGCTTTATAAAATTTCGGGCGATTATTGGTATTTATCTCCGTTTCATATTAACGAGTCAAATTTGGCTTTGTATTTATCCGTTATCGAAAAGTCAAAAGCCAAAATAATAAGAGGATACGCAAGTTCCATATATATTTTTACCCTACTTTTAAAGCAAAAAAACATAAAAATACCTCAAATAAAAACCATAGTAACTTCATCTGAGACGCTACTGCCTGCGTATAGAAGCGCGATTGAGGAGTATTGGGGGTTGCCCGTTTTAGACTGGTACGGGCAAAATGAAAGAACGGTAACCGTTCAACAGTGCTGGGCGGGTAACTATCATAATAATGATGATTACGGGATAGTCGAGCTTAGCGATAAAAACGAAATCATAGCCACTTCTTTAAATAACTACGTAATGCCTTTTATTAGATATAATACCGGCGATAAGGCTATACCTTTAGACGGTAAAGCGCCGATTTGCCCTTGCGGTAGGCATTTGTCCATCCCTTTTAAAGGGATAGAAGGCAGAAGCGACGATATACTGATTAAAGATGACGGAACGGCGATACCTACGGCAAATTTTTCTACTGCGATGAAAAATTTTAGCGATTTAAGGCAGTTTCAGATAATCCAAGATAAAGATAGAAGCATAACCTTAAAAGTGGTTTTAGATAATGATTCGAGCCAATACGTAAATTTAATAGCTAGCGAAGTCTATAGGAGGCTTGGAAACATAAAGCTAAATATAGAAAAGGTGCCGCAAATCGGGCGAGATATGAAAACAGGTAAAATAAAAGTAACGATTCAAAAAGGAGAGTTGGTATGATAAAGTTAAATTTAGACGAACAAAAAATCGCCTCTAAAATAAAAAGATTAAAGGATGCTGCCGGCAGCCATAGCCCTAGTATTTTTACGATTTGCGAGAAGCTTTCCGAGCTTGATATTAAAGTGGACGCTTGCTTTTTATCCAATCCATACGCGACGGAGCTTTTTTTAGATTACCTTAAAAAAGATTTGATCGATACGAATAAACTAAAAGGTGTTTTAGAGTTTTATCCGTCGCAAAACGGCGTAATAGCCGACGTTATAAGTAAATCAATAGACGTAGACAGTAAAAATATCTTTGTAGGAAACGGCGCGATAGAGGTTATCCAAGCCGTGATGCATAATTTCGTAGAAAAAAGAGTGATCGTAAATATCCCTACGTTTTCGTCTTATTACGAGTTTGCAAGGAACGATACGGAAGTGATTTATTATCAGCTAAATAAAGACGAAAATTTTAAGCTTGATATCCAAAGTTACGTTAATTTCGTAAAGTCTAAAAACCCGGATAGCGTAGTAATAATCAATCCAAACAATCCGGACGGCGGATACATAAAATACAAAGA
>CAUQMF010000096.1:0-7675 GCA_963518965.1 uncultured Campylobacter sp. | reverse complement strand
CGACGGCGAGACCGAGCCAAACTACACCGGCTTAAAAGATATGAAAACATTGGGCGGCCACGGCAAGGAGGTAGATACCAAGGTCTTTGACGAAAAGGGCAAATATAGCTGGATCAAAGCACCTCGCTATGACGGCAAACCTATGCAGGTAGGACCGATAGCTAGCATCGTGATAAACTACGCCAAAGGCAACGAGCGCGTGGTAAAGATCGTAGATAAATTTTTAAAAGATACGGGACTTCCGCTTGAGGCGGTATTTTCTACTCTAGGTAGAACCGCAACCAGGATGCTAGAGGCTAAACTAGTAGCCGATCATGGATTAACGGCCTTTAATAGCTTAGTAGAAAATCTAAAAACCGATCAAGAAACCTGCGCGAAGTACGTCATAGATAACGGCAAAGAGTATAAAGGAAATTTCCAAGGCAACGCCCCTCGCGGCGCGCTTAGCCACTGGTGCCGCATAAAGGGCGGCGTGATAACCAACTGGCAAGCAGTCGTGCCTAGCACGTGGAACGCCTCGCCAAAAGACGCCGCAAACGTGCGCGGAAGCTACGAGGAGTGCCTCATCGGGCTAAAGATCGCAGATCTAACCAAGCCGCTTGAGATCATACGCAAGATCCATTCGTACGATCCTTGTATCGCATGCGCCGTGCACGTGATGGATGCGCGCGGCACGCAGCTGGGCGAATACAAAATCAATCCGAATTTGTGAAAGGAGCGGCTATGAGCGAGCATAAATTTGACCGCAAAAGCGAGTATGAATTTTCCATCGGGCTTAGGGCGACGCACTGGATCAGGTTTTTTGCCATCACATTTTTAGTCGTGAGCGGCTACTATATATCGTATGTTTTCGTTAGTCCCGAAATCACGAGCGAACCGACGAATTTTATGAACGCTAAATGGCGTATGGCGCACCAAATCGCGGGATTTATCTTGATAGCGTGCTTGATTTTCAAGCTTTATCTATTTATATTCGACAAATACAGCCGCAAAGAGGTCGTGAGCGTAGTTGATTTTTTTAGCCCGAAAGTCTGGATAGCGCAGATAAAATACTATCTGTTTTTAGGCCCGCACCCGCATCTAAAAGGCGTTTATAACCCGCTTCAGTTTGCGTCGTATTTTTTCTTTTACCTAGTGCTTTTTTTGATCTGCCTAACAGGCCTCGTGCTCTATGTACACGTCTATCACGAGGGGCTTGGCGGGCTGCTTTACGAGCCGATGAGGCAGTGCGAGGAGCTCATGGGCGGGCTGGCAAACGTCCGCACGATACACCGCATCTGCATGTGGATCATCATGGTTTTTGTCGTGGCGCACGTGTATATGGCGGTATTTAACGCCGTAAAAGGCAAAAACGGAGCTATGGACGCCATCGTAAGCGGCTACAAATACGTAAAAGACGAGCACTGATGCGCGTTTTGGTACTAGGTATTGGCAACGTGATGTTTGGCGACGAAGGCGTTGGGGTGCATTTTGTAAAGATGATGGAGCGAAACTACAAATTTAGCCCTAAAATCAGGGCTAAATTTGACTCCGCTTTAAATTTGGACGATAAATTTGACGCGGACGGCGCAAATTTGGAGCTAAGATTTATCGATGGCGGTACGCTAGCTATGGCGCTAACGCCCCTTATAGCTCAGGCGGACGTTTTGATAGTAGTCGACTGCATCAGCGCAGATGGCGGCGAGACGGGGGACGTGTATTTTTTCGGTTACGAGCAGATGCCGCCGTCTATCTCGTGGAACGGCTCCGCGCATGAGGTTGAGATGCTTGAGACTTTGCGCTTGATGGAGCTTACGGGCGATTTGCCTCGGACTAAAATTTTAGGTATCGTGCCAAAACGCATCGAGCCTATGAGTTTTGAGCTCTCGTCGCAGGCGCAAGAGGGCGTAAATTTGATGGAAAAGACGCTTTTAAACGAGCTTTCGCGGCTTGGATTTAGCTACGAAAAGATCGCAAATTTTAGCGTCTCTGGCATCGCTTTAGAGTTTTCAAAAAAAGGCGCGATATGATTTTAGCTTACGAGTTTGACTGCGCTAGCGAAAATTTCGCATTTTTTCTTAAATTTTACGCACAAAAAAGCGGATTAAAATTTAGCCTTAAAAAACAGCGGGATTCAACTACGCTTTACGCCCAGGGCGCGCAAGAGGAGCTTTTGGAGTTTTCGGATATGCTTGCTAGCTCGCTGCCTCACAGCGTGTTTTTACGCGGCTCAAAGGTTTATACGAGTCAAAATTTACCGAGCGGCGAACCAAACGAGCCCGTAAACGCCCTCTCAAACATCACGCTGCGCGTCGTTAGCGCTTATTTTAAAGGCGAGCTAAAAGATTGCGAAAACGGCGTTTTTAGCGATGTTTGCGTTTTTACGGACGGCAAATTTACTCCCGTAACGAAGGCGAATTTTAACGAGCTTTTGGATTTTGCTTTTAAAAATTTAAGCGCAGGCGTGAGCGTTAAATTTAAAGATATTAGCGGCGAATTTGAAGCGTCAAATTTCACCGAGCTAAACGAAAATTTTAATCTTTTAATGCCGACAAATCTTAAAAACTTACCCAAAATTTTTATCGCAAACGAAGCCGAACAAGTAGCTCTAGCAAGCTACGAAAAGCCCGTCGTTACGCTAAAAACGACGGCGATTTACCGCGGCAATCACCCAAACTCGCCAAGGTTTTTTGACGTCTGCGCGGCTAGAGACATTTTCCTCTACGCGCTTTGCGACAGGCTTTTTAAAGCAGGCGTAAATTTTATCGCGTTAAAGGCGCAAAAGCCGCCGTTTAAGGCTACCGTGCTTGAAAACGGATATATTTTTAGCGGCTCTAGGATTTATTATTCGCGCGCAAATTTGAACGAGGTAGAGGGCGCCGCGGATAAAAATCTAGTCGCTTTTAATATAGCAAAAAAAGAATTTGACGAAGAGGGCGGGATAGCTAGGATATTTTTAAGCAGGTTTAAAGACGATGAAGTTAAAATTTACCCCAAATTTGATGATTTTAACGTCTTAAATTTCGCCTTGCCCGCGAGCTTTGAGGAGCTTTACGCGCAGATAAAGCGCGAGGAGGGCGGCGAGAGATTGCTTCAAAATTACGGCGAAAGCTTTAGCCTGCCGCGCGGCGAGCTAAACGTACAAAACGGCTTTTTTGGGCTATTTTGCATGGTCGGAGCGCTGCTTGGATTTGATAGCGACGCGCAAAAAGCGGGCGAAATTTTGCTGCAAAACGCGAGCGATTTTAACGGCGCAAAAGGGCCTAGGCTTGATTTTAAAATGCTAAACAAAACGCATTTTGACGTCGTTAAATTTGCTAGAAGCGGCATGAGCTTTAGGCTCGCTGGCGTCGATGCAAGGCTGCTTAGCTACGGATACGCCGAGTCGTTAGCGTATTTTTTGAGCGATTTTTCGGATGCGCTAAAGCAGGATTTTAGCGTGCAAAACGCGCTGCTTTGCGGCTCGCTTTTTGAGAACAAAACGCTTGCGAATTTGACGTTAAAGCATCTAAAAACAGGCTTAAACGCCAAATTTAGCAAAGAGTTTTTGATTGAAGAGATGTTTTAAATATGAAATTTCAGGCTTAGTCCAAGGTGTGGGTTTTCGCCCCTTTGTTTATAATTTAGCCATTAAATTCGGCCTTGCGGGCGAAATTTACAACGACGACGAGGGCGTGAAACTAACGCTTTGTGGGCAGGGTGATCAGATAGAAAAATTTGAAAAAGCACTACATGAGGAGTTGCCTAGCCTCGCTCGCATCGACGAGATGAGAAAAACCGAGCTAGCAGGCGCGAAATTTGACGAGTTTAAGATAGTCGCCTCAAAATCAGCTAAAAAGCACGCGCCTATCTTGCCCGATTTTGCCCTTTGTGCAGACTGTGAGCGCGAGTTTTACGACCCTGCAGACCCGAGGTATCATTATCCTTTTATCAACTGCACCAACTGCGGCCCGAGATTTTCTATTATCGAGTCGCTGCCTTACGACCGTGCAAACACGACGATGAACGCGTTTGAGATGTGCGAATTTTGCGGCGGCGAATACAAAAATCCGCTAAATCGCCGCTATCACGCCCAGCCCGTCTCATGCCCAAACTGCGGGCCCAGGCTTGCTTTAAAAGATAAACTCGGGCGGGTTGTGGCGCGGGATAACGAAAGCGCGAAGCAGGCCGCGCGTCTCATAAACGAGGGTAAAATTTTAGCCGTAAAGGGGCTTGGCGGTTTTCATCTGATGTGCTGTTTAAAGGATGATACGGTGGGGCTTTTAAGAGAGCGAAAAAAACGCCCTAAAAAGCCCTTTGCCGTGATGTGCAAGGATATTTCGCGCGCTAAAAAATACGCACGAATTTCGCCTGAAGAAGAGCGGCTTTTAAGTTCAAATTTAAAACCGATCGTCGTTTTGCAAAGCTTGCCTGGCGCGCCGGTTCCCTTAAATTTAGCACCGGGGCTTAATAAAATCGGCATATTTTTGCCATACACGGGCGTTCATCTCTTGCTTTTTGAGTACCTAGAGGGCGACGTCGTCGCTACCTCGGCCAACGTCTCCGGCGAGCCAATAATCTACGACGAAAAAGACCTGCGAGAAAAGCTGGGCGGCGTGATAGATTTTTACCTAGATAACGACCGCGAGATACACTCGCCAAGCGACGATAGTATCGCGTTTGTAGCGGGCGGCGAGCCAGTTTTTATCCGCACTAGCCGCGGAGTGCATCCCAAATTTATCCGCACGAAATTTAAGAGCGAAAAGACTGTTCTAGCCGTCGGAGCTGAGCTAAAAAATCAGTTTGCGATCTTTAAGGATGGCGAGCTGATGATAAGCCCGTATATCGGCGATCTAAAAAACGTCGCAACCTATGAGCGATTTTGTGCGCTAATCAAGCTTTTTAGCGAGATTTACGAGTTAAAATTTGACGAGATCGTAGCCGATTTGCACCCGCATTTTTTAAACCTAAAATGGGCGCGCGAATACGCCGCAAATTTCGGCTCAAAAATCACGCAAATCCAGCACCATCACGCGCATTTGCTATCGGTGATTTTAGAAAACGATTTGGACGCAAATCGCGAGTATTTGGGCTTTTGCTTTGACGGTACGGGATACGGCGCGGACGGGAGCGTCTGGGGCGGAGAGATACTAAAAGTGCGCGGCAAAGAGTACGAGCGAGTTTGCAAATTTGACGAAATTTTGCTGATCGGCGGCGAAGCTAGCGTGAAAAATATCCGCCAGATCGCTTATGCCGCTATTTTAAAATATGATTTAGAGCGCGAGGCAGAGGCGTTTTTAGCCAAATTTGAGCCCGCTAAGCTAAAAAATCTAAAAATCTTACACGAAAAGCAAATAAACTGCGTCAAAACCAGCTCGCTTGGACGCATTTTCGACGCGTTTGCGGCGGTGATCCTTGGGCTTGATAGCATCAGCTACGAGGGCGAGGCGGGGATGAGCCTAGAGGTGCTTTTTGCCGCAAATTTGGACGCCTGCTACGAGTT
The DNA here is from genome assembly GCA_963518965.1 of uncultured Campylobacter sp. GTDB lineage: Bacteria > Campylobacterota > Campylobacteria > Campylobacterales > Campylobacteraceae > Campylobacter_A. Next base: position 2,214 of record CAUQMF010000096.1, on the reverse strand, counting down.
TGAAATCATGGACGGCAAAATTTGCTTTAAAGAGGCTTTTAAAAGAGCTCTAAAAGACAATGCTAAAACGGCTGCGACGGGCTTTATAAAAGGGCTTGCAAAGCTAGTAGCGGACGTAGCTTGCGCGCAGCCTAACGACGTCTTGCTAGCGGGCGGCGTTTTTCAAAATAAAGCCCTGCTTGAAAATGTAATTTTAATTCTTAAGCAAAAAGGTAAGAAATATTACATAAATAAAAATTTTACTGCCAATGATTCGAGTATAGCTATCGGTCAAATCGCATTTACATTAATATAAATTAAAGTTTCCTGATGTATAATATGTAATATTTTCTTTAAGGAGGCGATAGTGGAAAACATCATCAGGTTTAGCGTATCGTTGCCAAAACAACTCCTAGATGAGCTAGATAGCAAGATAGGCGCTCAGGGCTATGCTTCAAGAAGCGAATTTACTCGCGATTTGATTAGAGAAAAGATAGTAAACGACAGCTGGAAAAATGCCGACGAGGATCTAATCGGCGTTTTGACGCTCATTTACTTGCATCATCAAAGCGATTTAGTCGCTAAGATGATGGACTTGGAACATAAATCAAATCTAAACATCACTTGCACTACGCATATTCATATGGATCACGACAACTGCCTTGAAACATTGATATTACGCGGTAAAGCGGGATTGATAGAGAAATTTTCCGAGAAGATAGGCGGACTAAAAGGCGTGAAATTTTCAAAACTCACTAGAGCTGCCGTTCCTCACTCGTAGGCTAGCAGATTTCATCCGTTTGGCTTGATTGAGCTAGGCGGATGAATTTTATATCTATTTATTTTATATTTTTCTAGCGTAAATTTTATTTATAATTTACGCAGGATTTTTATATTTATCTGTTTAATACCCTTTTTGCGTTAAAACTAGATATTAATTTTAACCCGTTTAAATCGATGTTTTTATTTTTTAAATTTTACTCCTTTAAATTTGTCGTTATTTGATGTTAAATTTTTACATATTTTTAAAAACTAAGCTTAAAATTTATCTCTTTAAGCTTCTAAAAGGCGCGATAATTTCCGGCGCTTGCCGCTTTTTTGGTGCAAAGAAAGTAAAAAGCGGTAGATTTAAGCTTACGCATAGGCGTGATTTTGTGCCGCAAAAGGGCGATACTTGCGCATTTAGAATTAAAATAAGAACGCTTATAAGCATGCTTTAAGAACCGGCTGATTAAATTTTGCGGTTTATGACCGTTTGCGCCGCTAAAGTCTGCCGCGTTTAAACGGCAGGCCAAAAACGCCGCCCAAAACCGCGGTATTTTCGCTATTTCTTTACATTTTGATTTTGTTTTTGCTAAAATCGCGCGATTAATTTATCTAGGATTTAAGGCAAAATTTTTTTTAAAATTTCGTCCAAAACGAGGAAAGTTCGGGTATTTTGTCCATACTTGCCGCGATTTTTGCGAAGGTACCGCAAGAACGGATTTTGAGCAGATTTTACGATTATTTTTACGCATAGATACGGGTGCGGTTTTTGGCAAATTTAGCCTGTAAAATCCGTTTGTTTTACGGGTAACAGGCGGACTTGCGGCGGCTTTTTTGCACTTGAGTAAAGCGCGAGATAGTCGGGGGCGGGCTATGCGATGCTCTACTGGGCCGGGCGACACAGGATAATGAAATGCGTGGAGTAGAAAAATGATGATATTTCATAAAAATTTTCTCGCAGACGAGCTTGCGAAGTGGCGAGAAGAAGGGCTAGTAAGCGATGAGGCGGCGCGCAAGATAGCGGCTAGATACGATATAGATTTATCGGGTGCAAACGAGCGGCGAAGTTTTATATTAAAACTCGTCGCGTATCTGTTTTTGGCGCTTTCGCTATTTACTCTAGTGGGCGCAAACTGGGAGGAGCTGCCGCGCGCCGTGAGGCTAATCATAGTGCTTGGCATACTCGCGGCGGTAAATTTTAGCGGAGTTTGGGCGCAAAAAAAAGGCAAAGAAACGCAGGCTACGACGCTGTTTTTTCTGGGTAACTTTTGCTACGGCGCGGCGATCGTTTTAGTCGCGCAAATTTACCATCTAGGCGAGCATATGCCTAACGGCGTGCTGCTATGGGCGGTCGGAGCTTTGGCGCTAGCGCTTGCGACGCGTAAGTCCATCATCGCATTGCAAGCTCTTATTTTGGGGCTTATTTGGTTTTTGAACCACAAACACAAAACCCCCCAAAAACACCCAAAA
>CAUQMF010000095.1:0-7704 GCA_963518965.1 uncultured Campylobacter sp. | reverse complement strand
TTTGCGCGGAGTTTATTTTGCGGCTAGTCAGTCCGCGCGGCGACCGAAGTCAAATTTGCCTCTTTGTCTTGTTTTTTAAATTTTAGTTCAAATTTGACGACATTATAAATTTGAACTCAAATTTATAGCCCAAATTTTGTCTTAAAAATCGCTCAGTCAAAATATAAATTTACCTCGCAGTACCCGCACCGCTTTGGTGCAAATCGCGGTTTAAAAAACGACCAAAGTATTCACTGGCAAAAAATCAAATTTACGCCAAACAGTCGGTTTGCAAAAAATCAGTATTAAATTTATCATTATTCGGCTCAAATTTAAGCTTTTAAAATTAATCTTGATGTATAATCTAGCCTTAAGAAAAATAATAAAATTTTAATTTTAAGGAGCAAAAATGGACAATGTAGCAGCAAAAGTCGAAGCGCTAAAAGACGAAATGGTGAAAAATAGGCGATTTTTTCACTCGCATCCCGAGACCGGTTTTTTCACGTTTTTTACGACGGCAAAGATCGCTAGCGAGCTAAAAAAGCTCGGCTACAGCCTAAAAATGGGACGCGAGATAATGAAACCCGAAGCCAGAGCGGGTCTTGGTAGCGAAAAAGATAAAGAGAAGTATCTCGAGCGCGCAAAAAGCCTGCTAAGCGTCGACGAGCGCGAGTTTTTACCCGTGATGGAGGATGGGCTAACGGGCGTGGTGGCCGAGCTTGATACGGGCAAGCCGGGCAAGACGCTCGCGTTTAGATTCGACATCGACGGTGTGGACGTGACCGAGAGCAAGGATGAGGCGCACAGACCGTTTAAAGAGGGCTTTAGAGCCGATATAGACGGCATCACGCACGCCTGCGGGCACGACGGGCACATCACGATCGGCCTAGCGATGGCTAAACTCATCGCGCAAAATTTGGACGATTTTAAAGGCAAATTTAGATTTATATTTCAAACCGCCGAGGAGGGCACGAGGGGCGCCGTGCCGATGGAGCAAGCAGGCGTGCTAGATGGCGTGGACTACCTGCTGGGCGGTCATATCGGCTTTCAGGCAAAGACTAGCGGCGGCATCATCTGCGGCACGAACAAGCTTCTTGCGACGTCGAAATTCGACGTAAATTTCACGGGTAGATCGGCTCACGCGGCTGGCGCTCCGCAAGAAGGCGCAAACGCTCTGCTAGCCGCAGCCCAGGCTGCTCTAGCCATGCATGGCATCACGCGACATGCTGACGGCGTCACGCGTATAAACGTGGGCGTTTTGCGAGCGGGCGAGGGACGAAACGTCATCGCGCCAAACGGCTACATCGCCTGCGAAACGCGCGGCGAAACGACCGAGTTAAATGAATTTATGTTTCAAAAATGCATGGATATCGTAGCGGGCGTCGCGCAGATGTACGGCGTGCAGTACGACGTGAAGCTAACCGGCGGCACGAGCGGGGGCGATAGCAGCGAAGAAATCACCGATATCTACGAGCGCGCCGCGCTCCAGTCGCCTTTTATCAAGGACGAGCTCATCGTGCGGGATCTAAATTTCGGCGCTTGCGAGGATTTCGCGCACTTTATGCACGCCGTGCAAAAAGCAGGCGGCAAGAGCGGCTATCTGATGATCGGCACCAGGCTGGCCGCTGGGCATCACAACGGCGCGTTTGACTTTGACGAGAGTGCGCTGCTATCGGGTACGGACGTATTTTTACGTTCGGCGTACGCGATAAACGGCAAGGACGCGTGAGGCCAAATTTGAACCGAATTTAACTAATTTGCGTCGCTTGCGCTCGGCTTGATCGGTTTTTTATCATCGATTGAGCTGACGCGGCGGCGTGGATTTATATTTTTTAGCTTTTAAATTTTGATAAATTCGGTGGTTAAATTTGCTCGGTAGTCGGTCGTAAATTTGGCGGGTTGAATAGAGCCATTGAAACCGTGCGGCGACAAGGAAAATTTGCCGATATCAAAACCGCAAATTTTAAACGGATTTAAATTTATTTGCTCTCTTTTTCCAGGTAGAAAATCTTAAAAAATAAATCTCGCAACAAGACGACCGATAAAAACAGTCCAAGTAAAGAGAAAAAAAGTTGAAAAACCGTTATGACGGCAAATATTTCAAATTTTGTATCAAATGTTATCTCGATACGAGTTCCGTCGCGTAAAACTATGCTGTCTACGCCTACGCAACCAAAGAAATAATCATATATAATAAATGCGCTAAGTATAAGACCAAGCATCGACATCGGCCAGCTTATGTTCGGAGCTTTGCGTTTACCGGACATAACGAATAATGCACTCAAAGTTATCGCCAGTAGCAGCCCAAGCACCCACATATAAATTGTATCTCTTGCTTAAACGGACTTATATCGCTAAAAATTTGGATATTTGGAAAGATTTGTTTCATAACTTCTACGAAATTGCGGCAAATTTTGCAACTAGATAATATATCCTCGGGGATGATAAAAATCCCGAAAGAGGCAACAAAATAAGCGATAAAAATGTTTTTAAGAAACTGCTCTTTTGTATTTTTGACGGTTTTGGTCGCGTGTTGATTTTGCAATACTTGTCCTATGGTTTTAAATTTTATTTTAGTCGTTGTTAAAATTTGACCTCGCGGCAGCCTTGACCGCCGCAAAGTCAAATTTTAAATTTACGCTAAATTTGATCGGATCACGCCACGACGTTTGGAAACTCAAACACCGTTTTTCCACTTTTTATCGTGATTACCGCTGCGCCTTTTAGCATTTTGCCTAGCAGCGGGGAGTTTTGGGATTTTGATTTATTTAGGCTTTTGTCGTAGAGATACTCGAAACCTGGATCGATTATCGCGATGTCGGCGAGATAGCCCTCTGCGATCACGCCTTTGTCCTTTAGTCTTAAAATTTTAGCCGCATTGTATGACGTGAGAGCCGCCATCTGCTCGATACTTATCACGCCGTCGTTTACCAACTCTAGCGTCATAGGCACGAGGGTTTGTAGGCCGAGTATTCCAAACGGCGCCTTGTCGAATTCTAAAAATTTCTCGTCGTTATGGTGCGGGGCGTGGTCGGTGACGATGACGTCGATTAGGCCGCTTTTTAGCCCCTCTCTGATCGCGTCCACGTCTGATCTGGTGCGAAGCGGCGGAGACATTTTAAAGTTCGTATCGTAGCCTAGCAGCTCGTCCTCGGTGTAGGTAAAGTGGTGCGGCGTCGCCTCGCAGGTCACGTTTATGCCGGCTGCGCGAGCCTGCGCGATGAGTTTTAGCGACCACTCGGAGCTAACGTGCGCGATGTGGATGTGGCCGCCAGTGAGTTTGGCTAGCAGTAGATCGCGCGAGACCATGATCTCTTCTTGCTCGCGCGGCATGCCTTTGATGCCTAGTATCGCCGAGACGCGGCCCTCGTTCATGTGGCCGCCGCGGCACAGCGAGCAGTCTTGGGAGTGGTTGATGACGAAGCTGCCGAAGTGCTTTGAGTACTCAAGCGCGTATCTCATCACGTCGCTGCTAGCTACGGGCAGGCCGTCATCGCTAAACGCCACTGCGCCTGCCTGCGTCATATCGCCCATCTCCACGCACTTTTTGCCGTCCATCTTGCTAGTTATCGCGCCGATAGGCAGTAGGTCGATGAGGCCGCGAGCTCTAGCTTTAGCTATCATATCGCGCGTGACGACGGCGTTGTCGTTTACGGGATTTGTATTTGCCATCGGGCAGCAGGTTGTTACGCCGCCGGCGACTGCGGTTTCAGAGCCCGTGTTTATATCGTCTTTATATTCAAGGCCGGGATCCCTAAAATGTACGTGCATGTCGATTAGGCCCGGCATCACGAGCTTGCCGCTAGCGTCTATTATTTTATCGGCTGCTGGTTCGTCCGCGGTGATTAGAGCTATCTTGTCGCCGTCTATCAGGACGTTTGCTTTTTGCGAGCCGTTATGATTTACGATCGTGCCGTTTTTGATGAGAGTTTTCATTTTGCGCCTTTGTTTTTGATGAGAGTATCTAGGATCGCCATCCTGACGGCGACGCCGTTTTCGACCTGATTTAGCACGTGCGAGTAGCGCGGATCGTCTGCTACGTCGGAGTTTATCTCGACGCCGCGGTTTATAGGGCCCGGGTGCAGGATCATGACGCCCTCTTTGGCGTATTTCATTTTGGCTTGGGTTAGGCCGAAAAATTTGGAGTATTCGCGTACGGACGGAAATGCTATCTCGTCATCCTGACGCTCGAGCTGGATACGTAGCATGATGATGACGTCCGAGTCCTGGATAGCCTCGCACATATCGGAGCAAATTTGACAGCCGAAAGCCTCCATGCCCGTTAAAAACATCGGCGGGCCAAAGAGCTTAACCTTGGCTCCGAGCGTTTTTAGGACGTAGATGTTTGAGCGAGCTACGCGGCTGTGAAAGATATCGCCGATGATGGCGACCGTGAGATTTTCTAGACTGCCGCGATTTTCCAGTATGGTAAAAAGATCAAGCAGCGCTTGGCTAGGGTGTTCGTTTAGGCCGTCGCCCGCGTTTACGACGTGAGCGTCGGTGTTTTCGGCTATAAATTTAGCTGCGCCCGAGCTGTAGTGGCGCACGACTACGATGTCCGTTTTCATCGCGACGATGTTGTGGACGGTGTCGATGAGCGTTTCGCCCTTTTTGGTGCTGGAGTTTGAGGCGGTGAAATTTATCGCGTCGGCTCCGAGGCGCTTAGCCGCGATCTCAAAGCTCGTTCGCGTCCTAGTCGAGTTTTCGAAAAAGGCGTTTACGGTCGTTTTGCCGTAGAGCGACTTTGCTTTTTTGGTCTCGGAGTTGTTTAATGCCTTAAACTCCTTGGCTAAATTTAGGAAATGGTAAATTTCGTCTTTGGTTAAATTTGCAGCGGTTACGAGATCTTTTTTGGTATAGCTCATCCGTTTTTTCCTTAGAAAGATAGAGTTAAATCAAAAAAGCGATATTACCCCGTTTTTACTTAAGGTTTAATTTTGTAGCTTGCTAAACTCCGCGCCCAGACGCTCTCTGATCTCGTCGCCCGCGCGCTCGCCGTCTTTGAAATTTTCCGTGACGAGATCGTCTAGGCGGCTAAGCACCTCAAAGAGCTCGCTTTCCCATTTGTCGGGGTTTCTAGCGGTGTTCATCGTCTCGATAAACGTTAGCTTCTTGCTCATCTCGCTTAGGCTTTCTAAAAATTTTTCTTTGAGATCCTCGTTTTTTAGGGCGTCGTCGTAGAGCGCTTTCATCTTTAGCTCTCTTAGCTCGCCGTTAATAATCTCGCAAAAATCTTTGTACTTTTGCACCGAAATTTGACGTGCGGCCTCGGGGGAGTTGTTTGCTAGAGTGCCGTTCTCGTCGATCTTTCTCGTTGTTTTTTGTATCTGCGCGTAGAGCACTAGCGCGGCTATGACGCAGATGACGGCGTAAAATGCGATAGATGACATTGTTTATCCTTTTTTGATTTAAATTTGCGGTTATACTGAAATTTTGCTTTTTTTACTATAAATCGCGCTAAAGCTAACCACCGCCAGCGCGCTCCAGATCAGCAAAAACGACAGCGCTTTAAGCGCGCTAACTTGCTCGCCGTAGTAAAAAACGGCAAGCAAAAGCTGCATAGAGGGCGAGATATACTGCAAATAGCCGATCGTGCTTAAATTTAGCCTAGTGGCTGCCGAGTTAAAAAGCAAAAGCGGCACTACGGTTGCAGGCCCGCAAAGAGCAATGAGAAGCCCAAACCACGAAAAGCTAAAGTGATTTTGCCCGCTAGCGGCGACGAAAAATAGCGCTATGAGCGCGATAGGAGCTATGAGCGCGGTCTCGACAAAAAGCCCCTCTAAAGAAGGCACGCTAAGGCGCTTTCTAATGAGCGAATAAAATCCAAACGTGATAGGTAAAACGATAGAGATGATAGGTAGGCCGCCCGCGTCGTAAATTTGTACTCCGATAGCCACAAATACGATGCCGACGGCAAATTTGCCCGCGCGTGATAGCTTTTCTTTTAAAATCATCACGCCAAGGAGCATGTTTACGAGCGGATTTATGAAGTATCCCAGGCTAGTTTCCACGATCTTGCCGATATTTACGGCATAGACGTAGATCCACCAGTTGGCGGCGATGAGAAGTCCCGTGACAAACAGCCAAAACGCGGTTTTTTTGTTGCTTAAAATTTTCTTTGCGGCGCCTAGCTTACGGCCAAATTTGAGTAGTAAAAATAAAAGCATCACCGACCAAAGGATGCGGTGAGCGACGATCTCGGTGGCCGAAAGAGCGCCAAGTTGTTTAAAATAAATAGGAAAAACGCCCCAGATAATAAAGACCGACAGGCCATAGATTAAGCCGATTTTGGTTTGATTTTTGTCCTTCATTTTTCCGCTTTTTTGGCGAAATTATATTTATTTGTCGTTAAGCAGAGCTTATGCGGCGAAAAAATGCGCAGCGAGGGCAAATTTGAAGCTAAAATTTGAAATTTTATCTGTAATAAAATTTCTTTTAGCTAAAATCGGCGTTATTTTTAAAAAAGGTTTAAAGATGTGGAGTAGAGATTCGTGGAGAAAATTTAATATCTTGCAGCAGCCAAGCTACCCCGACGAGGCCTTGCTAAAAAAGGCCGAGGATAAGCTAAAGACTATGCCGCCGCTAGTTTTTGCGGGCGAGGCTAGAAACCTAAAGCAAGACCTTGCTAAAGTTTGTAGCGGCGAGGCGTTTTTATTGCAAGGGGGCGACTGCGCGGAGAGTTTTTCAAATTTTAACGCCGTAAATATCCGCGATATGTTTAAAGTGATGCTACAAATGGCGATCGTTTTAACGTTTGCGGGACGCTGTCCCGTCGTAAAAGTAGGGCGCGTGGCGGGTCAGTTTGCCAAGCCTAGAAGCTTGGACTACGAGGAGCAAGGCGGCGTAAAGCTACCCAGCTACCGCGGCGACATCATAAACGGCTTTGAATTTAACCCGGATGCCCGCGTGCCCGATCCAAACCGCATGATCGAGGCGTATTATCAAAGCGCATCCACGATGAACCTGCTTCGCGCCTTTTCTCGCGGTGGTCTAGCCGATCTTCACGAGGTAAATCGCTGGAACCTAGGCTTTATCAAAAAGCCCGAGCTTGACGCTAAATACGGCGAACTAGCTAGGCAGCTGAGCCAAACTCTAGCGTTTATGGGGGCTTGCGGTATAAACGCCTCAAATACTCCCGCGCTTAGCGAAACTAAGGTCTACACATCGCACGAGGCGCTCTTACTGCCGTACGAGGAGGCGCTCACTAGAGAGGATAGCCTCACCGGCGACTGGTACGACTGCTCGGCGCATATGCTCTGGATCGGGGAGCGCACTCGCGGCATAAACGACGCTCACGTGCATTTTCTAAGCGGCGTACATAATCCTCTTGGCGTCAAGATCGGGCCAAACGCCACCGCACAGGACGTCATCGCACTCGCAAATGCGCTAAATCCTCAAAACGAAGCAGGCAGACTAAACGTAATCATCAGAATGGGCGCGGATAAAATCGGCGAGCGGTTACCGAAAATCCTACGCGAAGTAAAACGCGAAGGCCTAAATATCGTCTATAGCATCGACCCGATGCACGGCAACACGATAAAAGCCGCAAACGGCTACAAAACGCGCGAATTTGACAAGATCCTAGCCGAAGTGCAGAGCTTTTTTGAAATACATAGAGCAGAAGGCACGCATGCGGGCGGCGTGCATCTAGAGATGACGGGTCAGGACGTGACCGAGTGTACGGGTGGATCGTTTAAACTAAACGAAAACGATCTAGCCCACAGG
>CAUQMF010000094.1:0-7799 GCA_963518965.1 uncultured Campylobacter sp. | reverse complement strand
AGATAAACTAACGTAAAGTTCGTTAGTAAATTTAGCCTTGTTCGTTAGCGTGCGGTTAAATTTGGACGGCTGGAAACGGGTTTTAGCACCGACCGGTTGGATTAAGCAGAAATTTATGGGGGGGGGGGGGTAGAATGCGCTCATATTTTTCTTTAAAGGATAAAAAATGGATTTATATTTTTTCGACGCACGAGATTTAAGACGCGTAGGTAGGCTTTTAGCTATTTTTATATCGTTTATTATCGGTATCGGAGTTAGCGTTTCGTGCGTCCTTCTTTTTAAAAACGATAGCTATTCTCTGCTATTTATAGTTGTTATTCCTTCGGTATATTTCGGACTTAAATTTTATTCAAAATGCCCAAACTGCAAAAAGAGTTTTTGTACTAGAAAAACAGGCCAAGAGACGTTGCGCGAGGAGTTGGCGAAAGGAACTAAAAAAGTGGATAATAGAACGGTAAGCACGACGTTTAGGATAAAAGATATAGAAATTTATACTAAATGCGATAAATGCGGCTTTGAAAATTCTTATACGATAACCAAAAAAACAGAGGTATAGTTTTTAGAAATTTTAAATATCTTAAATAAAATTTAAATCAAAAAGAGTAAAAATGATAAACGAAGATTTTAAAAAATGGGCTTTGGGTTTTAGCGGTTGCGACGGCGGCGATATCGGTAGCGCGCAAAACCAGAGCGTTTGGCTATGCGGACTAGAATGGGGTGGCGGGTTTAAACCAGAAGAGCTGGCTGATGAGTTTAGGGATGACGTTAGCGAGCCGCCTGCAGGATACGAGAGCTACGAGCGAAATTTGGCGTATCAATATAATATCAAAGCCCTGAAGCTGCTTTGCGTGCTTAACGGAGCGAGCGATCACATCAAATTTAACAAAACCGTACAGCCTTTTACGCAAGGAGCAAAAGGGTATTTTAAGCTAAATTTGTATCCGCTTGCGTTTAAAAACACAAACCATAGTCTTTGGAGCGAAGGTTTTGCCAAGGCTACGGGTCTGAAAAATAAGGGCGAATATATACGCTGGATAGAGCAAAATCGCTTTCCTAGGCTTAGGGCGTGGGCAAAAGAACGCAAACCGCGTCTGATAATCTGCGTGGGTATAAGCTATAAAAATGAATTTATTGCGGCATTTGGCGACGAGGGCGTGCAGGTGAATGAAGCTATTGCGGGCGATAAGAAATTTTATTATTTTAAAAATGAAGACGATACGATTGTGGCTATAACGTATTTTCTTGGCAATCCGCACGGTTTAAATTCTGACGCGGCGATAAAAGCTACCGGAGAGAAAATAGCTCAAATTTTAGCTCAAAACGGCAAATAAACTTAGCGTTAAAGGCATTAAATAACTAAAATTTACCGCACTCGCACGCCAAAAAACGGCGAGTGCGATTTGAGCGTATTTCGCGCACTCGCCAAATTTGCCTCGCGCTACCACAGTTTTAGGCAGACTTGCCCTATGTGACCGCGATAGGAGCTTTGTTTATGTTACAAGCGTTGCTTGAGTTTGAGCCAAAATCGGGCTTGACGACGCTACTTTGTATCACCCAAGCGTTGCTGAGTTTGCGCCGTATTTCGGCTTTAGCTCGTTGCCCTCGTATACCCAAGCGCCGTTGCCCGCAGACCTTCCGTCCCAGTTGATTTTTGGCATTTTATCCTCCTAAAATGAGATATAAGTAATTACTTTCCATGGCTTGCTTCTTTTGCCTTTATCGCTTCGTAAATTTCATCCGCGTTCGTCAAATTTGCGTCCAAAAACTCCTGCGCCTTTTTGAGCGTGCGTGCGCCCATGATGCCGTCGGCCTTGACGCCGATAGCCTTTTGTACGTATAAAATTTTATCTTTTTGCGTGATCTGCGGCGCAGTTTTGGCTGCAGCGGTAGAGTTTGCTTCGCGCTCTTGGTCGCTAGAGCCATCAAATTTAGCCGTCATCTCGCGAAATTTGGCCTCCAGGCTACGCGATGCCTCAAAGCGCTCGTCAAGCTGCATAAGGGTCGGCGCGTAACCAAAACTTGATATCGCGCCATAGATCGCGCCGAGCGCCCCAAAGCCCGCTAAAATTTTAAAAAACAGAGCAAAAGCCTCTTTGTTTCGCATGCTTTGGCGGTACTCTTTGGGCACGGAGCTACGGCGAATCAGCGTAACCAGCGCGCTAAGAGGCGCCAAGACGCACCAAGCCACGCCCGCGCAAAGGGCTAAAAATATAAGCGTATAGATAGGCGACATGATGTAGCGCTCGGCTAAATTTTCGCCTAAAAATCCCGCCGTAAAAACTAGCGCAATCAGCCAAAACGCAGAGCCCAGCCCGAACCAAACCGCAGGCGAGTAAACGGGAGAGATTTTATCCAGGCATTTTTTCATCGTTTCGCCCAGTTTGCTCGCCGCGCCTCTTGATACGTAGCCTTCGCAGGCCTCTATCACGGCGTTTGCGGCCTCGGTTTGCGCGCCGCCCGTCTTAGCGATACGCTTTAGCGCGGAGTCTAGAACGGGCTGCGAGCAGTAGCGCGTGAAAAATTTAAACGCCTCGCGCCTAGTTATCTTGCCGTCGGCGTCGATCTTTTCTAGCATAGAAATCTCGTCTGCGAAAAGATCGTCGAAAAACGGCGGGCGGATAAAGGCGTAGGGCGGGTTGCTAAAGCCCACCGCCTCGTACTCCTTGCCTAGCAGGATAAAATTTAGCCGCGTTATCGCGCTAGAGCCCACGTAAGAAAACAGGTGCGAGCTCTCGTCGCCGCTCTCTTCGTCTTGATAAAACGGTATCGTTTGGGAGAGAAATTTGCAACTGCGCGCACATAAAAAGTCCAAAAGCTCGTCGGCGTCGGCGCGCGATTTTATGCGTAAATTTACGCCGGGTTTTGCGTAGGCGCCGATGTTTGCTACCGTGGTAAAGTATCCGTGTCCGCTACACCGGGCGCACTGCACGTAGCCTGATCCCCCGCATCCCCCGCACCTAAGCGTGCCTGATCCCGAGCAGCCGTAGCAGGTGCCCCAGCCGCTGCCGCCGCACGATGAACAGCTCTCGTAGCGATACGTCACGTAGGTGCTGCCGTCTGAGTTATACTGCGTGTGAGGACGATTTACGCCGCCGCTGCCTCCGCACGTGGAGCAGCTTTGTCGTCCGCGTCCGCCGCAGCTAGAGCAGGTTTTTTTACCGCGTCCGCCGCACTCGCCGCAGCGCGTCTGCCCGTCGCCTCCGCACTCGTCGCAACGCTCGCTCATGCTAAAGGGCTTAAAATCGTAATACCTAACCGCGCTGCCTGATTTTGCGACGGCTTCTTTTGCGTCTTGGCGTAGTTCGGTGAGTAAAATTTCACGCAGATCCGCGCTATCTCTAGCCTGCAGCAAGCACTCTCTGGCGTGATTTTCGTAGCCGCGCACGTCGCCTCCGAAATGTATCTGCTCCTTTTGGCCGCCTGCAATTTTGCTTTCTTCGCGCTTGCCGTAAAACTCCCACGTCACGGTTGCCATCGCTTCAAAATCAAAAATTTCGTGCGAAATTTCTACCAAATCCTCAGGTTTAGCTTGGTTGCCGCTTACTAGATTTCGCAGCCCTTTTAAAAACGGCTCGTGTAAACTTAGCTCGTCAAATTCGCTCATTTTAAATCCTAAATTTTATTTTACGCATCTAGTCCCGCGCGCTTTTTTATCTCGCTTAAAAACTCCGCCCCGCCGTCTGCGAAGGCCTCGCGCGGCACGGCGTAAAACATAGAGTTTGCGATGATAACGACGATAAAATCGCCGATATAGCGGGCGTCGCTGATGGCGTTATAAAAATATCTGCCCTCGCCGAATTTGCTTTTTTGCACGAAAAACTCATCCTCCAAGATCACGCTTTTTTGCCCGAATTCGCCGTAGTTTGCTTTATTTATCAGCGCGCGAGTTAGCAGCCAAGGCCGCAGTCCCGTAGCGTAAAGCAGGGTAAAAAACGCGGCCATCCACGATAGGTAGGCTAGATTTTCCACGCCGCTAAAACCGTAATCTCTAAGCAAGTCGCTAAGCTCCCTGAAGTAAAATTTGACGCACAAAAGCGTGATAAAAAACATGCCAAGAGCCGACGCCGTAAAGTCGCATATACGTATGTTTCGCATAAATTTATCGCCCTTATAGACTATCTTGCCCACCTCGCGCGTCATCGCTTTATACTCGGCGCTAGGCTTTGTCTCAAATTCGGCTTTTAAATTTGACATTTGCTTCCTTTAAATTTTGATGAGATATTATCAAATTTGGCCTAAATTTACGCTATTTTTAAAACGGCGGCTAAAACGAGAATTAAGCCTAAATTTCGTAAAATCACCGCTAAGACGCGAGGTCGCGTAATACGCTAAAAGGCAAACCATGCAAAACTCAACCACGTAAATTCCGCTAAATTTAAACCAAATCAACCAATCAAATTTAAATTTAAGGCAGAATCATGAAAAGACGAGACTTTCTAAAACTAGGTGCGCTGGCGGCGGCTTCGGCGCAAGCAAAACAATTTGACGCGGCGGCGCAGGCGATATTTGACGAGCAGATGGGGCTTAGCTTGACCGCTCGCGCGTGCAAGCGCATTTGGCTAAATTTAGCCTTGCGGCGCAAAACCGCTAGCCGCAGCTAGTAACCGCGCCGACTAACCCAAGCCCGCTACTAAAAAGCCGGCAAATTTAGCGCTTTAAGCCCCGTGCGGCTATTTTTTGGTTTGTTTTAGCAGGTTCATCTTCATCTCGTAGTACCCCACGCTCATATCGACGTAGTGTTTGTGCGGGTTTTCAAAGCGCTGCTCCTCCTGCCAAATTTCATTTTCGAGCTGCTTTTTTACGTAGTCTCTGATTTTGGCTAAATTTACTTTTTCGCCCGTGCGCTTACCGTCTTTTACGACTAGATTTTGCAGCTGTCGCGCCGTGCAACCCTCAAAATACAGCTCCTTCCACGGCCTATCGGGATCTATGTAGCGGTAGGGCTTGGATAGGTCGGGCGTTTCGTCCGCGTTCGTGATCAAATCGGCGACGGCTTGACCGCATTTATATATGCGCCAGACCTTTTTTAGGCCCGGATTAGTCATCTTTTCTACGGCCTCCGAGACCTTTATGCGCGGGCTAAAAATGCCTTCTTTTTCGACTGCGACTAGTTTATAGACTCCGCCGAAAACCGGATCGCTTTTTGACGTTATCAGCCGTTCGCCCACGCCAAAGCCGTCTATGCATCCGCCTTGGGTTAAAATCGATGCGATGGTGTATTCATCCAGGCTGTTTGAGACGATGATTTTGCAGTCTTGTAGCCCTGCCGCATCCAGCATCGCGCGCGTTTTTTTAGATAGATACGCTAGGTCGCCCGAGTCTAGCCTGACGGCTTTTAGGCGCTTACCCATGGGTTCAAGTACTTCTTTTGCCGTTTTTATCGCGTTTGGTACGCCGCTATGCAGCACGTCGTAGGTATCTACGAGCAGCGAAGCGGAGTCTGGATAGAGCAGGGCGTAGCGCTTAAAGGCTTCAAATTCGTCGCCAAAATACATCACCCAGCTGTGCGCCATCGTGCCGGTCGTCGGTATGCCGAAAGCCTTAGCCGCCAGCACCGTCGCCGTGCCGTCCGCGCCGCCGATATAGGCCGCTCTAGCGCCGTATACGGCCGCGTCGAAGTTATGCGCGCGCCTAGCGCCAAAGTCAAACACGCTCCTGCCGTCTGCAGCCTTTACGATGCGCCTAGCTTTGGTCGCGATGAGGCTTTGGTGGTTTATCTGCGATAAAATCGCCGTCTCTATGAGCTGCGCGTCGATAGGCGATGCCACGACGGTTATAAAAGGCTCTTGCGGATAGATGATCGTACCCTCGGCAAATGCGTATATATCGCCTCTAAAGCGAAATTTACGCAGGTAATCCAAAAAATCCTCGCTAAATAAATTTAGCGAACGCAGATAGGCTACGTCGCTATCCTCAAAGCGAAAATTTTCTACGTACTCAATGATTTGCTCAAGCCCCGCAAATATCGCAAAACCGCCGCCGCTAGGCACTTTACGATAAAAAACGTCAAACGCCACTCGCGGCTGATCCGCGCTTTTAAAATACCCCTCCGCCATCGTAAGTTCGTAAAAATCCATCACCATGCTGACGTTTCTTGCGTCAAACTGCGTCATTTTTGCCCTTTCTCGTTGAAATTTGATAATGATATAACCCCGCGGCTTGCGAGATGCTGAATTTTACGCGCTATTTTTAAACATATATATTATTTGTTCTGAAATTATTATCATTTTTTATCTATCTTTAAGCTCGTTTAGCATATAGTTTTAAAGTTTTCATTTAAAAAAATATTTTATATTATTTTTATATTTTAAATTACATTTTTTATTTTCGTTTAGACGGAATTTTTAAATTTAGGAGGAATTTATGAAGCAAGCCTTGCTTTTAAGCAGCTCGAGCTACAAGGATACGGGCTATCTTAGACACTGCAAAAACTGGGTGCATGATTTTATAAAAGAGTGCGGAGTTTACGGCGAGCAGGTGCTTTTTATCCCGTATGCCGGAGTAAGGCGTACGAACGACGAATACGAGCAAAAAGTCATCGACCGACTAAAATATAAAAATATCGCGTCTATCCATAAATTTAGCGATCCAAAGCGTGCCGTAGCCGAGGCTAAAGCCATCTGTATAGGCGGCGGAAATACCTTTGCGTTGCTTTACTATCTTTATAAATTCGATTTAATTGAAATAATTAAGCAAAGAGTAGAGGCGGGAGTGCCGTATTTTGGCTGGAGCGCTGGCGCAAACGTCGCCGGAAGCACGATAATGACCACAAACGACATGCCTATCATCATGCCAAAAAGCTTTGACGCGTTAAATATCTTCCCGCATCAGATAAATCCGCATTTTATCAGCGGCAAAATCGCTGGACACAACGGCGAAAGTAGGGAGGAGAGACTGGAGGAGTTTTTGATAGTAAATCAAAAAAGCCTGATCTACGCGCTGCCTGAAGGCACGGCTCTAAGGATAAAGGGCGAAAACGCAACCGTGATGGGCATGGATGAAAGCTGCGTTTTAAAAATGGCGTATCAAAAAGAAACCGAGCTCATAAAAGTCGGCGAGAGCTTTAAATTTTAGCCGTTTGACTCGCGCTAAAATTTAACGAGCGGGCTAAAATCGGCAAAAACGTTCTTTAAAATATTCGTTACGATTCGGCGAAATTTGGCGAAAATCTCAAATTTGAGGCGCGGTTTTTTAGAGGACAGCAAATTTTAGATAAACGCCCGTCGACAAATTTAAACGAAAAGATTAAATTTGACTCAAATTTAGCGCGCAAAACCCAAGCGGCGCAAATTTGATCTAAATTTGAAATAAGTATAAAACACAAAACGAAAGGGGACAAAATGGCTACTGCTAAGCTAATCTGTGCGGTCATAGGCTTGATCGCCGTCGTGTTTTTATTGGTCAAAAAAAGAGAGACCAAAACCGTTCTCATCGGCGTGGGTCTTGTACTCTGCGTCATCTGTCTAAATCCGCTCGGAGCGCTTGAGAGCTTTACGAAGTCGATGACTTCGGCCGGCCTTATCAAGGCGATATGCGCCAGCATGGGCTTTGCCTACGTTATGAAGGTGACTAAGTGCGACCAGCACCTAGTTTTGCTACTTACCAAGCCGATGAAAAATATCGGATTTTTGCTGATTCCGGCTACTTTCGTGCTCACCTATCTCATCAACATCGCTATACCGTCGGCCGCGGGCTGTTCGGCTGCGGTCGGAGCTACGATGATACCGCTTTTGATGGCATCGGGCGTACGACCTGCGATGGCGGGAGCTGCTGTGTTTGCGGGTACATTTGGCGGCGTG
>CAUQMF010000093.1:0-7925 GCA_963518965.1 uncultured Campylobacter sp. | reverse complement strand
TACAGGCACTAAGTGAAGATAATGTTAACGCCGTAAATATAGATATAGGTATAATTTTATTTAATTTTAATGATAACATTTTTATTTTCCCCTTTTTTTAAATTTAAATCTATTTTTTGTTCTTTATTTGCTAGGATAGCACTTGATCCTCTGATTGCCGATAGTTCATATTCGCCTATTTTATCTCTTATTTGATACCATTTTCCATTAATTTTTGCTTTATTATTAAATAAAGCTTGTAATTCAAATATACTAGCCGTAGAGTTACTTTCAGTGTTATAGACGGCAGCTTTTGTTTTAAGAAAAGGATCCGACAGCTTATTTAAATCAGAAGCATCAAGCCCCTTCCTCTCTTTGTTTATAGCCGCAAATTTATCCTCATACCCTTCAATTTCGCTTTGGGTATCGCTGGCAAAAGATGCCAAATTTGCTAACAATAGTAAAGCAATACCGTATGTTTTCATTGATATTTCATTCCCCATACATACACTCCTAGATTACCATTAAGTTTTCCGTTTGTGGAATTGATGTCTATATTGCTCACATCAACAACTAATTTTGATTCTTCAATGGCATTAATATATCCTACTATATCTTTAAAGCCACCGTCTACCGATATGTTTATATCTAGCATTTGCTCTATCTTTTCGGCGCTAGGTTCCTTAAAGGTGTTTGATATTTTTGTTATTTTTACATTATTTTTATTTGCTAGTAAAGCTAAGTTATCTAAAAAGTCGGCCCAGCTTTGTTCGCTAAATATCAAGTAAGATAACTCTTTTAGCTTATCATCAAAGTACTGGTTCATTTTTTGCGTATCTGCAAGTTTTATCTGTAATTGTCCAATATCATTTTTTTCTTGATTTATTTTGAAATTTCTATCGTTATTTCTATCGTTATTTAAACTTAGACTATCAAGCTTATTATTAACTTCGTTTAGATTGGTTGTCACAGAGCTATTTTCAGACATTGAGCTGTCATGGTACTCTTGTGCATACGGCATGATTGCATAATATATGACAACTCCGCTAAGTATTAGACTTGCAAGAAGCATTACGGAAACTTCACTTGGTTTCTTATTATCGAAATAGTTATCGATTTTTGTAAAAATATTATCATTTCTCATTATTTTATCTTTATAGTAACATTTGTTTCATATGAAGGAACGCCGTATTTTTTATCTAGAGATATCTCTTTTGTCGTTATAGAGTATTTATCTGAATTACTAATATTTTGTATAAGTTCAGTCAGTTTTTTCTCATCCTTACTAACTAGCATAATCTTCATATCTCTATTTGAATTCACTATCTTGGCTGTTTGTATATCTTTGTTGTTTATTAGATTACTAAGTTCAAACAAAACTATACTTTTCATAGGATATTCTACTTTTTTATTATAAATTTCAGAGATCGTATTTTTTCTAAAATTCATCTTTTCTTCTTCTAGCCCGATATTTGCGGTTATATTGTTTTTTTCTTGTTGCAGCCTTGCTAGCTCTGCTTCTATTCTCTGTAAGTCTCTCTGGTTTACTTCAAGCTCGCTTCTCTTGTCAGCCGTATCTATATCTGTTATCGTAGCAAAAACGTAAAGATATATCGGCCAAGCTATACCGCCTAAAATACCCAGCAGAGAATACATTATTAGCTTACCGCTACTGCGCTGAAATAACGGAAGCGGCCTTAAAAAATTTGAAAAGTTGAAGCTATTGTCGCGTGTCTCTTGATAGTACTGCGCATTAACTACTAAGATTTCATTTAGGGTACTGGCTTGAACTTCTTTTGAGTTTATGGCTACTGAAACATTAAGGTTGCTTGCGATTAAGCCAATTTTTTCTTTAATGCATTCGCAAAAATCTCCCATCGGGACATCTGAGACTATATATAAATTTGATACATTGGCTCCGCCGAATCTATTTAAACTATCAATTACATCGCTAGTATAATAAATTATCTCATCAAAAATTTCTACTATAAAGGACTTATTTCTTTCGTTTGGCGTATTTGTGCCGTCTTTTATGATATTAAAAAAAGAACTATCGTTTAACTTATCGCCGCTTAAGGTGGAAAATTTTTCGCTGATAGTTCTTGATGAGTATCTAAACGGCCTTGATTGTGCATATTCTCCGTTTTGATATACGGCTATAAATGCATCATCTTCTTGCATTACTATAAATGCATCTACGTTTTGAGCCGATAGTATATTTTTCTTATACAGCGCCTCAAAAGCCAAAGGAGCGGCTACTACATAGTCAATATACGGCATTTTTTTGACAAATAGCGACAATAGTTTATCACCCGATAATACGTCTAATATAAATACATTGAAAATTTTATTTTCGGACGAAACCCCGTTAAATTCGTTATATACTATTTTATACTCGGCCGCCGGATCCAAATTAAATAATTCATAGGCTTTAATCGTAATTAAATTCGATACATCGTCTTCTTCGGTTGAGGACGGTATCTCTACATTTCCTACAATAAGATCTTTATATTTTACGTATGACACAAAATAGCTATTTTTATTAGCTTTGCTTAATTCCACGGGTTGAATTTTGTTGTCGGAAAAAGCAAAAGATGTTTGCAAGTATGGATCATACGCGACTATCGCCGGAGTAGCGTTTTTACTTTTTGCCATTTTTATCCTTTCTTTATCTGCGGTTTGCTTCAAATTTAGCCACTGCTAAATCATAGACAAATCACATACGTATTATATCATAAAAAGTGACGCAACTTAACAAACGTTTATAAAATATTCAAGTTTTTTATAGTTTTTTCATCTTTTCGCCAGTCTTTTTTAACGACTACAACGAGCTTTACGAGGATTTTTTGTCCGGTAAAATTTGATATTAACTTTCTTGAATTTATCCCGATTCTTTTGATGGTTTGTCCGCTTTTTCCGATAACCATAGATTTATGTGTCTCGCGCTCGGTAATTATGGTGGCATAAATTTCAGTTATTTCAGGTTTTTCTTTGACTTTATCTATGAGTACATCGGTAGAGTAGGGGATCTCGTCGCTTAGATTATCGTAGAGCGCCTCAAGGATAAATTCACGAAAAATTTCTTTTTCATTTGTCGGCGTTAAAAATTCCGGGTCGTAAAAATACTCATGCTCCGGCAAAAGTTTGCAAATTTCATCTAAAAGCGGCTTTTTATAAGTTTGCCTTTTGACGCTAAAAGGCAAAAGCGCGGTAAATTTGTCTTGAAATTTTTGATACTGTGCTATTTTTTCAAGCACCTTGGCATTTGAGACTTCATCAACCTTGGTAAGCACCAAGATATGAGGTTTTTGCGGATTTAAATTTAAAAATTTGATGTAGTCGTCTATGCCGTCGTGAATAGGTGCCAAAAACACGATCGCGTCGCAGTCGCCCATCGATTTTATCGCTTCGTTTATCATGAGTTTGTTTAGCGTCTTGTTGCTCTCGTGAAGTCCCGGTGTATCGGTAAAAACGACCTGATCTTCGCCGTTCATCACGATACCGCTGATCTTGCGCCTCGTGGCGTTTTGCTTGTGCGAGACGATGGTGATCTTCGCATCAAGCAAAAAATTTAAAAGCGAGCTTTTGCCTGCATTCGTACGGCCTATGATACTAACAAAGCCTGATTTCATAAGATATATCTCGCTAGATCCTGATCCTCGACGACGTCTGAAAGGCGCTTTTCTACGAGGGCTTTGTCCACTTCTACCGTCTCGCCGCCGTGCTCGTTGGCCTCAAAGCTGATATCTTCGATCACACGCTCGATCACGGTATGCAGGCGTCTAGCGCCGATATCTTCCATTTTTTCGTTAGCGTTTTGAGCGATTTTTGCGATAGCTTTTATAGCGTCATCCGTAAATTTAAGCTCTACGTTTTCGGTTTTTAAAAGTGCTTCGTACTGCTTAAGCAGCGAATTTTTAGGCTGAGTTAAAATTTGATAAAGCGCATTTTCATCTAAGCTATCAAGCTCTACTCGTAGCGGAAAACGCCCTTGAAGCTCCGGAATTAGATCGCTTGGTTTGCTGATGTGAAAGGCGCCGGCGGCGATAAAAAGGATGTGATCGGTCTTTATGGCGCCAAATTTGGTCGTCACTGTCGAACCCTCCACGATAGGCAGCAAGTCGCGTTGTACGCCTTCTTTGCTAGGATCTTGCCTGCCCGAGTTTCCGGAGCTCACCGCGACCTTATCGATCTCGTCGATAAAGATTATACCCTCGTTTTCGGCTCTTCGCACGGCTTCGGTTTTGATGCTCTCCATGTCTAAAATTTTATCGCTAGCTTCATTTTTGAGCGCCTCTTTGGCGTCTTTTACCTTCATCTCTTTTTTGACGGTTTTGTTGCTTAGGCCGATGATTTTGACGAAGCTCTCTTGCATTTGCGCCATATCGGGCGGTACGTTGGCTCCCGCGTCAAAGCTATTTTGCACGACTTCTATCTCGATGCTTAGATCATCCAGATCGCCGTTTTCGAGCCTACTCATCATCTTTTCGTAGCTTTTTTCGTAGTCTGCTTTTTTCTCTTCGCTCGCGCCTGTGGGCAGAGGCGGCAGGAGTTTTTTTATTATCTTATCTTTTACGTATTCGTCGATTTTTTCGCGGTTTTTCTCGCGCTGTTCGGCTTTGACCAAATTTACCGACGCAGCCGCCAGGTCGCGCACCATGCTTTCTACGTCGCGTCCGACGAAGCCCACTTCGGTGTATTTACTGGCTTCTACTTTGATAAACGGCAATCCCATCATCTTTGACAAGCGCCTTGCGATCTCGGTTTTGCCCACACCCGTCGAGCCTATCATCAGGATGTTTTTTGGCATGATATCATCTTGCATCGTTTTATCTAGTTTCATCCTGCGGTAGCGGTTTCGCAGCGCGATGGCGATGATCTTTTTGGCGTCTTTTTGCCCGATGACGTAATCGTCTAAAAATTTCACTATCTCTTTTGGGGTTAAATTCATCTTTTCTCTATTCTAAAACGTAGGTTTTTATGTTCGTGTTCGTATAAATACAAATTTCGCCCGCGATCTTTAGACTCTCTTTTACGAGCTCCTCTTCGTCGATCCGGGCAAATTTATCCAGCGCGCGGGCGGCAGAGAGGGCGTAGTTGCCGCCGCTTCCGATAGCGGCTATCTTGCCGTCTTCGGGCTCTACGACGTCGCCAGTTCCGCTTAAAAGGAAAATTTTCTCGCGGTCAAGCACCAACATCATGGCTTCTAGCTTGCGCAGATATTTATCCTTGCGCCACTCTTTGCTAAATTCGATCACGGCTTTTAGCAGGTCGCCTTTGGCGTGCTCGAGATTGTTTTCAAACATATCAAAGAGATTGAACGCATCGGCGGTACTGCCGGCAAAGCCCGCTAGGACCTTGCCGCCGTGGATCTTGCGGATTTTTACCGCATTGCCTTTTAGCACCGTGTTGCCAAAGCTCACTTGTCCGTCGCCGCCGATGACCGATTTATTCTTGCCTTTGTAGGCTAAAATGGTAGTCGCGTGAAACACTTATTCGCCCTCGACGTCTAGTTTTAGCGTGGCGCGCACGGCGTGACCGAGCTTGACGTCCACTTCGTAGATACCGGTCGCTTTTATGGTGTGTGTGAAATCAAACGCCTTTTTGTCTACGACTAGATGATGATTTTTTTCCAGAGCTTCTGAAATTTCATCCTTCGTCACCGCCCCAAATAGCGCGCCGTTTGCTCCGAGCGGCTTTTTAACCTTGAGCGTGATTTTTTCGATCTCGGATTTTAGCTTTTCTATATTTGCGATCTCGTATTTTAGCTCTTCGGCCTTGCGTTTTCGCTCGGCTTCGTACTGGCGCAAAACATCGGGAGTCGCAGCTTTAGCAAAGCCTTTGCCGATTAGGAAGTTATTTCCGTAGCCTTCTTTTACCTCTTTGATTTCGCCGGCTTTTCCGAGCGATTTTACATCTTTTATTAGTAATACTTTCATTTTTGTCCTTTATTTAGTTAAATTTGCGTCCGTTTTTGCGTCCGATGATAAATCTTAGCGCGTTTAGCTTGATAAATCCATTCGCGTCTTTTTGGTCAAACACGCTGTCTTCTTCAAACGTGCAAAACGCCTCGCTAAAGAGATTGTCCGTCTTACTGTCGCGTCCTAGCACGATGACGTTGCCCTTGTAGAGCTCGACTTTGACCGTGCCGTTTACGTTTTCTTGGCTCTTATCGATGAGCGCTTGCAGCATGATACGCTCAGGCGACCACCAGTAGCCGTTATAGATGAGCTCTGCGTAGCGAGGCATTAGCTCGTCTTTTAGGTGCGCCGCGCCGCGGTCTAGCGTGATGCTCTCGATCGCGCGGTGAGCTTTTAGCATTATAGTGCCGCCAGGAGTTTCGTAGCAGCCGCGGCTTTTCATGCCGACCGAGCGATTTTCTACGAGGTCGAGTCTGCCGATACCGTGTTTGGCGCCTAGGCGGTTTAGTTCGGCTAGCAGTGCGGCAGGGCTCATTTTTTTACCGTTTATGCTAACGGGATCGCCTTTTTCGTAGCCGATTTCTATTATTTCGCTTTCGTTCGGAGCGTCTTTCGGGCTTACCGTCCAGCGCCACATATCGGCTTCCGGAGCGTGAGCAGGGTTTTCAAGCACTAAGCCTTCGTAGCTGATATGGAGTAAATTTGCGTCCATAGAGTAGGGGCTTTTGCCCGGTTTCTTTTCTATTTTGATACCGTTTTTTTCGGCGTATTTTAGTAGCTTTTCGCGGCTGTTTAGATCCCACTCGCGCCAAGGAGCGATGATGGTTAGATTGTCTCCCAGCGCGTAGTAGCCTAGCTCAAAGCGCACTTGGTCGTTGCCTTTGCCGGTCGCTCCGTGGCTCACGCCGTCGGCGCCTACTTTGGCGGCGATCTCGGCTTGTTTTTTAGCTATCAGCGGGCGAGCTATCGAGGTGCCTAGTAGGTATTCGCCCTCATAGACGGCGTTTGCTCTAAACATAGGAAATACGAAATCTCGCGCAAATTCCTCTTTTAAATCCTCTATAAATATATTTTCGGGTTTTATGCCAAGCTCTAGCGCTTTTTGGCGTGCGGGTTCTAGCTCCTCGCCCTGGCCGATATCGGCGGTAAAGGTCACCACTTCGCATTTATACTCGTCTTGCAGCCATTTTAAAATAATGCTCGTATCAAGTCCGCCCGAATAGGCGAGAACGACTTTTTTCACGTCTTTTTTCATTCTCTATCCTTTATATTGAGATGACGCGTATTTTAGCCAAATTTGATTAATTTGTTATAAATATTTCCGCTAAAATCGCGTGCGCTAAACGTCAAATTTACATTAAATTTAATATGCAGCCACGAGGAATTAAAAATTTAAGCCAAATTTGGCTAAAATCGCCGCCATGAGAGTAGATAAGTTTTTAAATACCGTAAATATAACAAAAAGACGCGCAGTCAGCGAAGATATGTGCAAAAGCGGCGTCGTGAGCGTAAACGGCGTCGTCGCCAAACCCGCCAAAGAGGTTAAAATCGGCGACGTAATAACGATCAAATTTCTAGCCAAAGAGGCGCGCTACGAGGTGCTGGCGATCCCGGAGACCAAAAGCATCCCAAAATCAGCCCAAGCGCTATACGTAAAAGAGCTATGATAGAGCTAAATTTGGGGCTTGGCGAGCTTAGCGAGGTGGTAAAAATTTTACCCCAAAGCGGCGTCGTTATCTTGCAGGGAAATTTAGCTAGCGGCAAAACAACGCTAGTTAAAGCTATCGTAAAGGCTCGCGGCATCGATACGGAGGTTACTTCGCCCACGTTTTCAGTCATGCAAAACTACGGAGATAAAATTTATCACTACGACATCTATCAAAACGGACTTGACGCGATTTTACAAAACGGACTTTTTGAAAATTTGCTAGAGGAGGGGCTTCACCTGGTAGAGTGGGGCGACGAGCGACTGGAAAAGGCGCTGGCAAATTTGGGCGAAAAATGCGTCAAGGTAGTCATCTCGCC
>CAUQMF010000092.1:0-7950 GCA_963518965.1 uncultured Campylobacter sp. | reverse complement strand
ATCTAGAGCCGATCTTTAAAACCGCAAATATCACGCAAGTCTACGCAAACGGCGGCAAGGCGCACGAAATCTGCGAAAAATACCTAAAAACTCAAATTTTAAACGCAACGGGCAAACCGCCCGTCAAACTACCCTCGACTAGCCCTGCAAATGCAAATTTTAGCCTTGAAAGGCTAGCGCGAGAGTGGACGGTGGTGGCAGATACATTAAGAGACGGCTAAATTTATTTATCTAAATTTAGCTAATTTACTTGTCTGTTATTGAAAACGGCAAAATTTAAAATAAAATCGCCGCCAAATTTCGCCAATATCTATTTAAGAAACGAGCAAATTTAAAAAGGCTTGCTCGCTTCATTGCCGCAAATAGCGGCATAAACCGCTAGCTAGGCACGACCGAGTTTTTGCGTGCGGTTTTCGCGAGCGAATAAATAACCAGTAGCATAATGAAGCCATACAGCAAGTTTGTACTTTTTTGCGTTGATTGCATTATCTCATCGTATTTTAGAGCGGCTAGAGCCTTTGCATACGGTTTTTTGCTTGTCTCTTGTTTTTTACTATTAGGGTTGCTATAGACGGTCTCATCGGTATTTTGTGCGCATTTGTTTTTGGAGTTGATTAATAGCGTTTTTTCGCACTCTAACTCTTCTAAAATCGTTTTTCTATTTTTGACTATAAAATCTAATTTATCGTCTTTTTTGGCGTTAGTGAGATTTGCATCTAGGAGCATATCGTCTAGGCCGTTTTCATTATATCTTGCGGCGTATTCTTTAAATTTGCTTTGAGCCGCTTGTTCTGACGTAAATACGCCTATAAACGGCGCTATTAAAAATGGTTTGCTTAAAAATATAAATATGCAAATCAAGTAAGTCAAAATTTTTGCAAGTATAAACTCGTGTAAATAAAAAAACACAAAGTATAGTGTCAGATACAAAAATATAAAATAGATAGTAAAAATAGGATAATATTTGCTTATACCGTAAAAGACGCATATAATGGTTGCTATCACCGCTACCGCACTTTGTTTAATGCTAAGATTAGCCATGTACGCTATTAATCCGACTATATAACATAGTATTATAGAAAATACTAGCGCTTTAGGATTGGCAACAATCGTTTCCAATAAAAAAATATCAAAAATATAAAAACATAGCCCATATGCTGCGATAGTTAAAACCATAAAATTTATAATTCGTAGTAAATTCGTATGATGGTCGCTGATATTTCTATATAATTTTAGCGTTATCAAATCTAACAAAATTTCGATACAATTTTTATCTTTAGGTGAGCTTTTTGTTTCATCGGCAGGTTTCACTTCTTTACTTTTTTCACTATTTTTATCCTTTGTGTTTTCAAGAGTAAATTCTAATTCTAGCTCTTTGCAATATAGTTCTAGGCGGTGAAACAAGCTTGCGTCTAGCGCATTGCCTTTGTTGTTTAAGTTGTATTTCATAAGCCTGAAGCCATCTCTAAAATCGTTTGTTCTTTTTATATTATCGATGCTTTTATCGCGTTCGCTTTGAGTCTCGATAAGCTCTTTAAGCTCTTTGTAAGTAAAATCCGTTTTTGCATTTACGAAATTTAAAGCACCGTTAAAAATAATTGATGAGAAATTAACCGGTTTTTTAAAAGTTACGCTATAAAAGCAAGCGACTTTTTTAAAATCAGCCTCGTGAAAATCGACAAACTCCTCAAAAACTCTATTATTAAAATAAGCATTATCCAGAAAAATCGTATTTTTAAACTTTGCATCTTTTCCAAAAGTAAGATTTTTGTCTGTTTTGAAGTCTGCTTCTTTTTTAAATTTGATATTTTCGAAGATTGCCGTGCCTTTAAAGTCTGCATTTAAAAACCGTGCTTCATCGTCGAAAGTGGCAGAGTTAAAGTCTGTATCCGCTTCAAAAACGGCATTTGTAAAATCTGCTTTTTCGTTGAATACCGCATTTGAAAAGTCGGCTTTATTTTCAAAAGTTGTTTCTGTTAGTATTGCTCTGTTAAATTTAGTTCCGCGAAATTGCGCTTTTCCTTTAAAGATAGCTTTATCTAAATTTACTACGTCATCAAATTTGGCTTCTGTAAAAATTAAGTCACTTTCAAAACAAGCTTCTTTGAAAAGCACTCCGCAGTTAATTATGCTCTTATTAAAACTTAGCTTTTTGTTAAATGTGACCTTGGTAAAATCTATATTTATCCCGTCAAGCTGCTTCTCATCTAAAGCAACTTCACAGTCAAATTCGGCACTTGAGAAATCTAGAACGCTAAATTTCCCTATATCCATAGTAAATTTTTGTTTAAAATAGGCGGCTTCAAATTTTACTTTTCTCAATGCATTTTTTGTATCTAATTCAAAAGATTTATTAAAGATACTACTTGCAAAGGATATATCTTGTCTGGCGTTTTTGGATATGAAATCGCCGTTAAACGTGCATGCCTGAAAAAACGCATATCCATCTACGTAAACTTCTTTTGCAAATTCGCATCCGCTAAACGTGTTGTTATTGCTGATGTTACGTAAAAATACTTCGTTTTCAAATTCGCAAGAGCTGATGTTAGGGAATTGGGAGTCGGTAACTATAATGGCTTGCTTGATTTTGTTTAAATTTTTTATATCTTTTTGATTTCCTATGCGGCAGTTTTGCAGGATTATATTTGGTTCATCGCTTTGTAGATATCTTTCTAAATCTATATTATTTTTTATACTTAGATCCGAACTAAAGAAAAAATAATTAAAAACGAAAAAAACTTGCCTATCCTGTTTGCATTTTTTAACAGAACATCCCGCATCGTTATCTCCTAATGCATACCAAATATCTATTTTACTACTAAGAATCCCAAGCTCCTGAAACCTTTCAAGTTCTTTTTGCTCGATTTCCTCCATCGGCGCTTGCAAAATTTTATCTATATATAAACCCATTTTTTAAACCTCGCTATCAAGTCCATTCTAAAATTTTTATTACGTGAAATACTATCAAAAACCGACTTGCGAATTAATTATTAAAAAACAAAAACAGATAACGGATTTTAGCCTGCTTTCATCTTAAATTTAGTTTCAAATTTTAAAATAACCCAAATCAAACAAAACAGGAAAAACCATGAAAATCCTAAAATTTTTATTTTTACTTCCGCTTCTAGCCATCGGTGCGCAAGCTCTAGAGCCAAAAGTCGTAATGAAGCCCGAAGCGAGCCTAAAAAACGGGCTTTACTACGTAAACGGCAAGCTCTACGACGGCACGCTAAAGATGCTTCGATACAGCGTCGAGGACCTATATGACGTAAATGCGATGGGCATGGTCTATCCGAGGCTAAAGCCCCTGCCGCCCACACTCATACGCGAGATAGACGTAGAGGGCGGCACGGCGGTGCGATATCGAGACTATTTTGACGGCAGAGATAAACCCTCAAACGAATACCCCCTAAAAAACGGCGTCCGCGAGGGCACGGCTAAGCACTACCATGCAGATAGCGGCGCGCTGATGGGCGAGAGCGAATACAAAAATGGCGTCCGCGATGGGCGCTACCGCCGCTACTACTTTGACGAGGGCGGCACGTTAAAGCAGGAGGGCACCTACAAGGCGGACAAGCGAGAGGGCGTGTTTACCGACTATTACGTTAGCGGTGAGGTTAGCGCACGCAGCCCATACATCGGCGGGCTGCGAAACGGCGAGGACACCGACTACTACAAAAGCGGCAAAATCCGCGGCAAGCGAACGTATAAGGACGACAAGCGAGAAGGCGCGGAGACGTGGTACTACGAAAGCGGCGCCGTGGAGGAGACGGGCGAATACAAAAACGACCGCAAAAACGGCGTTTGGAAGCGATTTTACGAAAACGGCAAAACGCGCGTAGTAGAAAATTACAAAGACGGCGAAAAGGACGGCGTCGCGCGCGAATACTACGGGGGCGGCAGGCTACGAGGCGAATACGAGTACAAAGACGGCCGCCAAACGGGCACGGGGCTTGACTACTACGAGAGCGGGGCGCTGGCTGCAAAGGTAATGTTTAAAAACGGGCGCTATCACGGACTGTACGAGGAGTATCACGAAAACGGCAAGCTAAAAGCCAGAGTGACGTTTGAAGACGGGCTGGAGGTCGGCGAGGCGCGCCACTACTACGCAAACGGCAAACTCGAAGCCGAGGGCGAGTTTGAGCGCGGTAGGCTCATTCACGCCAAAAAATACGACGAAGCGGGTAAGCCAATCAGCGATAAGTCTGATAAAAACGGACTGCCGAGGGAGTAAATCCGACTAAATTCGCGGGGCTAATTAGAGCCGTTTGAATTTAGCTTTGAGGCCATGATTTTTGGCATTTGTGCCGCTTTGGCGGAAAATCTGGCGCGCAAAGATCAAAAAGCGGCGAAGCGATGATAAAAGCCCGAGTAAAATTCGCGCGAAATTTTATAGATTTTACCGCGCGAAACGACTATGTGTAAACGGCGCGTAAATTTTACCGCGCGAGATTAAAGCGCTAAAACGTAAAGCGGCGATGTCTGCACGGCAATGGGCGGGATCTAGGCGAAATTTGACGGCAAAATGCGGTTTTGGGCACTTGCGGGCGTAAAACGGAGGCGGTTTGGGCGTCAAGCTAGCATTTAAAAAACGCCGAAGCGGCTCTGGCAAAGCGCGCCAAAACGTAGGCGCGAGACTTGCGGACGCGAACGGATAAAATTTGCAGGCTATTTTACCTTGCAAAAAGATAAAGCTCTGCCAAACCGCAAAGGCCGTAAATTTAATCCGCCCGCGCGAAGTAATCAAAACGCCGCTTTGAGCCGATAAAATTTACGCGTCAAAGAGAAAATTTGCTCGTAAATTCGGATCGCAAGCGCGACGAATTTAAACTATCTTTATTTAAGCTATCTTCCTAGCCGAGCGTTTAAATTTCCTTTGTAAATTCGGCCCCATCGGCTCGTTAAATTTAGCGCGTTTATTTCGTTAAATTTGCTCTTTCGCGGCGGACTAAATTAAATTTAGAGCAAATTTAATTTAAAACCGTAAAATCGCCGAAATTTAAGGAGCAAATATGAAAAAAATCGGCCTAATCGGCGGGATGAGTTTTGAGTCTACGATAACGTATTACGAGCAAATAAATCGCAAAATAAACGAGCGTCTAGGCGGGCTAAGCAGCGCGGAGATACTGCTAAGCAGCGTAAATTTCGAGGAGATCGAGGTCTGCCAGCGCGAAAACAGATGGGAGGACGCGGGCGAAATTTTGGCGCGGCACGCGAGGATTTTGCAAGGCGGCGGGGCTGATTTTATCTTCATCTGCACAAACACGATGCACAGGTGCTTTGACGCCGTACAAAGCGCCGTTAGCGTGCCTGTGGCGCACATCGCGGATGCTACGCTAAAAGCGCTAAAAAACGCAGGCGTCGCCAAAGTGGGGTTGCTCGGCACCGTCTATACGATGACGCAGGATTTTTATAAAAGTCGGTTGATAGAGGGCGGCACGGAGGTGCTTTTGCCAAGCGCGGAGGATATGGCTGAAGTAAATCGCGTCATCTTTGAGGAGCTTTGCTACGGCAAAATCGCGCCTAGCTCAAAGGCGAATTTCTTGCGCATCATCGAGGATTTTAGGTCGCGCGGTGCGCAAGGAGCGATACTTGGCTGCACCGAGATAGGCATGCTGGTATCGCAGGCGGATACGGACGTGCGGCTTTTTGATACGACGCAGATACACATTGATGCGGCGGTAGAGGCGGCGTTGTCGTAGTTTTTAGACGCAAAGGGGTTAAATTTACTTCGCGTCTTTAGATAAATTTGCGTAAATTTACGGTTTGCAGGGCATTTTACTTTTGGCGCTACGATTTTTATATCGTATTTTTAGACCCGCAAACGATAAATCTTATAAAAGACAAAAGCAAGAATGGGTAAAATGTGGAGCAAACAGCGTTAAAAACGCTGTTTTAGCAGATAGAAACATAAGGAAAAATAAGAACTAAAAACGTAAAATTTGCAAAATTTAGGTTTTTTGTATTTTGAAAGCCAAAGCTTCAATTTGCCTCAAAAGCTTCAAAAACAGCTTCAAAATCCCTTTAAACCACGCCTTTTTTGACATGCGCCGCACCCTATGATAGCGCAATTTTCTAAATTTTTGTCGTCTATCAAGGTAGGCTCGTATTTTTCATTATCCTAAAATAGAGCTACAGCCTTCGTTATCAGGTTTTTCTAAACGCTTGACGAATGCGTCGCTGCCGTAGTTTATGACGTGTGCATTGCCGCTTTTGCCGTGCTTATAAAAAGAAGTTTGTCGTTAGAGATATCGCAACTCTTAATTTTGCCGATATTTAACGAGATTTGGGCGGTTTTATGCGCTGATTTCTTGGATCTGGTCAAGTAAATTTAATAAACGTTACGAATTTCTACTTAAATGATAACAACTCTCATAACTAAGCTATTTTTTAGCTAAGCTATTTTATAATAATCACAATCAAATAAACAGGAGTCCAAAATGTCAGTTTTAGTTATCGGAGCCGACGAGATAACGCCTATAAAAGCAGTCCTAAAAGACCTCGGCGCAGAAGCGATCGAGCACTGGGACGCGCGCAACGAAAACCGCGTAAATCGCAAACCGATCCCGCAAGATACCGAGTGCGTCGTGATGCTAACCAGTTTTTTAAACCACAACACGATGAAAACGATAAAAAACCAAGCCAAAAAGCGCAATATCCCGATCGTCTGCGCCAAAAGAAGCGTCAGCTGCGTGTTTAGCGAGTATTGCAAAGTCTTTGGGCTAGATAAGGAATTTGGATGCTGCAAGGTAAAAGACTAATAGATGAAATTCGGCTTTTTATCGGGTATTGGAGAAATAACTCCAAGTATTTTTTCAGGGCTTGATGCGGTAAATAAAGCCCGAATTTTTATAAATTTATATAACTGTTGCGCAGGTCGCGAGCTAAAAATTCCTCTTATTTATGCGTATTCGGGCTTAAATTTGGAGGAAATTTTTCTAAAGCGCATCGAGGATCTGTGCGAGTTTAAAAATCCTAGCCGAAGTAAAATTTCAAGCTTTTGCATCGCCTCAAACTCTGTTATCTGCGCCTACAAATCAGACAAATTTGACGCCATCCCGCCGCTAGCCGTCTCTCCCAAACACCCGGCCGCCAAGCTAATCCTGATGCTAAAATCCCAAAACGGAATTTGTTTTGACGCGGACATAATGTTTTCTCAGTTTGTTTATGATAAAATACGTGCCAAACATTTTGATAAAAACGTTTATTTTCAAGACGGGATTATCTTCGCCGAGCAGGGCGGGCGCAAGCTTTTTGGCGTTATGCCGTGCTTTAAGGAGATAACCAAAGAGCGGTTTCATCTGGCTAACTGCGAGATCGCTAGGGGCTTTGAGGCGCTTAGCGGCGGAGAGTTTGACAGGATGTTCATCGTAGCTCCGAGAAATGCGAATTTCTCGCGCTACATCGAGGTAAGACGGGAGTGCGGATGCGGCGGATCGCTGCGACTGGTGCCCTACACGATAAGTCATCATATTTTTTAAAGGAAATTTAAATGATAGGTATCATTTTTGGAAGCAGTATGGGAAATACTGAGGAGGCGGCGAGCTTTTTAGCCGAGAATTTGGGGCTAGAAAACGAGCTTTTAAACGTAGCAAACTGCAACGCGGCTAAACTAAACGGCTTTGATAAGCTAATTTTGGGCGTTTCTACCTGGGGTACGGGCGACCTGCAAGACGACTGGGACGCGTTTGATTTTGGCGGATTAAAGCTTAACGGCAAGACGGTTGCGATATTTGGCACGGGCGATGCCGAGAGCTACGCGGATAGCTTTTGCGGCGCGATGGGCAAGCTATACGACGAGGTCGTAAAAGCTGGCGCAAACGTCGTGGGTGCAGTGTCCGTGGACGGATATAAATTTGACGAATCAGAAGCCGTAAGAGACGGTAAATTCGTCGGTCTGCCGCTTGATGCCGATAACGAAAGCGAAAAAACCGAGCCTAGAATCAGCGC
>CAUQMF010000091.1:0-8004 GCA_963518965.1 uncultured Campylobacter sp. | reverse complement strand
TTTAACTCGCTGCGGCGCAAATTTTGCTAGGTTTCGCTCGGTAAATTTGAGTCAAATTTACTCGGATCAAATAAATTTAGTCTTTCGCGCCTCTTACTCTAAAATCGCGCAGGTTAAATTTAAAGCAAAAGCCTGTCAGCCTAGCTATATATGCTCAAATTCGTTTAAATTTATTTACCCTCTTGGCTTGGGCGGTTCAAATTTGAAATCTAATTTGAACCAGGTTACCTCGGACGGATCCAGACCAGAGTCCAGCCGAGCATGCCTAGCTCGAATTTAGCCCAAATTTGCCTGCCGCCTAAGCTTTTGCGGATCAAATTTAGCTCAAATTTAACCCGCGCAGATTTGCTATTTTCCGTCTTTTTGCTTTTGCGCCAGTTCGATGTAGTAGTCGATCTGTTCGCGTTTTAGGATGCGGATGAAGTTCGTGCTGCCCGCGACTCCCGCAGGATAGCCGGCCGTCATGATATAGGACTTGTCGCGGCTAACAAATCCCAGCTCGGAGGCTTTTTTGATGGAGTTTGCCACGAGTAGATTAAGGTCGTCTCTACCCAGCACGAAAGCCGGTGTCACGCCCCACGCCAGCGTGAGCTGATGGGCGGTCTCCTCGTCGTGCGTGATAGCGATGATGTCTTTATTTGCGCGGTATCTGGCCATCTTTAGAGCCGATTTGCCGGAGCTTGTTATCGAGATGATGCTTTCTACGTCCAGCTGTACGGCCAGCCTAGCCGAGCTAGCCGCGACCACGTCTATGTCGTCGTAGCGCTCGAATTTATCGAATTTATTAAACGGATAAATCTGCTGCGTTTGGACGATGGTGTTTCGCATAGCCTGCACGACGGCGACCGGGTTTTTGCCGATAGCGCTCTCTTCGCTTAGCATCACGGCGTCCGTGCCGTCTAGTACAGCATTTGCCACGTCGCTGATTTCCGCTCTAGTCGCCGTTTCATGTTCGGCCATGCTTAGCATCATTTGCGTGGCGGTGATGACCGGTTTTGAGGCTTCGTTAGCCTTTTTGATGATGAGTTTTTGGATGGTCGGCACCTTATAGTATGGCACCTCGATACCCAGATCTCCGCGCGCGACCATCACGCCGTCGCTAGCCTCTATGATCTCGTCTATGTTTTCTACGGCGTCGAATTTTTCTATTTTTGCGTAAATTTTAGCCCGCGAACCGAAATTTTCTAAAATCTCGCGCGCTTTTACGATATCGTTTGCGTTTTGCACGAAAGAAATAGCGACGAAATCTACGCCGTTAGCCGCGCCAAATCTCATATCCTCGCGATCTTTTGGCGTGATGACGTCGATGTTGATTTTGGTGTTGGGGAAATTTACGCCTTTATTGGAGTTTAGCGTCCCGTCGTTTTCGATGCGCGCTAGCACCGCTTCGTCTTTTTTGCCGCTGCCCGCGCGCTCTACTTTGGCCCTGATGGAGCCGTCGTAGAGGTAGATGTATTCTCCCTCTTTTAAAAGCGGTAAAATTTGAGGCTGATTTATGCTTAGCTTGTAGCTGTTTTCGCCCGTTTTTTCGCCTAAGATTTCATCTTTATACACTTCAAGCGCATCGCCGGCTTTTAGCCCAAAGGGCTCTTTTAGCTTGCCGACCCTTATTTTTGGGCCGCAGATATCTTGAAATATACCGATCGGGCGCCCGATTTTGGCTTCGACGCGTCTGATTTTTTCGATCGTTTCTTTATGGTACTCGTGCGAACCGTGGCTGAAATTTAGCCTAAACGCGTTTACGCCGGCAAGCGCTAACTGCTCGATGATCTCTTCACTTTGGCTTGATGGGCCGATAGTGGCTAGGATTTTAGTTTTTTTCGTCAAATTCGATCCTTTTGTTAAAGTGCTTCATTTTACATCAAATTTGAAAATAAATTTACGTTTTTTTGGGTAAAGAAGAAAATTTAATATTTTTAAAGCGGCTTTAAATTTGCTTAAGTATAATCGCTAAAACTATTTTTAAGGAGCAAAAATGAAAAAGTTTTTAGCACTCTTAGCCGTTTTTGGCTTAGCGCTTGGCGCAAATGCCGCGGACAAGACCTACAAGCTAAAGCTAGCTAGCACTTGGGAGGGCACTACGCCTGTTTTGGGCGATGCGGCGAAAGAATTTAAGCGCGTCGTCGAGACGCTAAGCGATGGCAGGCTAGAGGTGAGGATAGACTATCCCTCTAAGCACAAATCCCCGTTTGGTATCCTAGACTTCGTAAAAGGCGGCCAGTACGACATCGGCTACACGGCGTCTTACTACTACAAGGGCAAGGACGCAAATACTATGTTTTTTACCGCCGTGCCTTTTGGTATGACTGCGACTGAGCTACGCGCATGGTATGAGTTTGGCGGCGGCAAGCAGCTAGAGGAAAAGGTATTCGACAAATACAACATCAAAGTTTTCCTTGCGGGGGATACCGGCACGCAAATGGGCGGTTGGTTTAAAAAGGAGATCAAAAGCGTAGATGATCTAAAAGGCCTAAAGATCAGGATCCCTGGCTTTGGCGGCGAGGTTATGGCGCGCGTGGGAGCGACGATAAACACGATCCCGACCGGCGAGCTATACATGGCGCTAGAGATGGGTACGATAGACTCGGTCGAGTGGGTGAGCCCTGCGTTTGATATGGGTCTTGGCTTTCACAAGATCGCTAAATACTACTACACCGGCTGGCAAGAGCCGAGCGGCCAGACTCAGTTTTTCGTAAATAAAAAGACCTACGAGAAGCTACCTGCCGACCTTCAGGCCGTGATCGAGGCAGCGGCTAACGAGGTAGCTAGCATGCTAAATACGCGCTCGTTCTTTGATAACGCCGAATACTGGGCGAAGATGAAGGCCGAGTATCCCGATATCGAGGTTCGCTCGTTCCCTCAGGACGTCATGGACGCGCTTAGAAAAGCAAGCGACGAGATCCTAGACGAAGAAGCGGCCAAAGATCCGCTATTTAAGGAGATTTTGGACTCTCAAAGAGCGTTTTTGGCTAAGGCTCGCGAGTGGACGAAGATTTCAGAGTTCTCGTATATCCAAAAAACTACAAAATAACCTCTCGTCGCCCCGTTTTAACGGGGCGGCTATCCTTTTTAATTTTGCGTCATTTTATTTTTTAATCTTTTGCTATTTCGTATGCGCGCTTTTGTGCCGTCTAGTAGCGGGCATTTTGACGCGGCATTTGGGATTAGATTTTAGCTTGCGGTTTTGCGGACGTTTGATTTGCTTTGAGTTTTTATGCTAAATCGCGATAAATTTAGGTTTTTGCCGCGTATTTGGTTAAACCTTGTGCCGCGTAAACGACTCGGTTTAGAGCGAGCATTAAATTTTGATTTGCTAGATTTGGATTATTTTTGCGGCGCTTTGGCTAGGATTTTTGGGCGTTGAGAGATTAAATTTTGATTGCCGCGCGGGTTTGGTTTTATCCTCGCTCGGACAAAACAGCCGCCGAGTAAATTTAAGCCAAAGCCCCGCCCGGTACTTGCCGATTTAAACGACTCGCATTTCTTTTCGTTAGCGTAGCCGCAGATTAGTAAATTTACGCTCGTTAAGCTGAAATTTAACGCCGCGGCTAAGTAAGGCTAAAACGCGGACAAGGCAAACCGCAGATGTTTTTTTGGATTTGCTAGCGTTTTGCAGGTCGTTTGTCCGTAAAAATCCAAACTCGCGAGTAAATTTACTCGCCGTCCGCGACGACCCGCTTTATCTCAAAATTGGCTAAAGATTAAATTTAAACGGCAAAACTCGGCGGCGGCGGGGCGAACTCAAATTTAGAAAACTTACGACCGCGCGGCGGTAAATTTAACTTTGGCGAAGTGGGCGGACGAAAATAAACCGACAAGTACGGGTTGCGTGCTTAAATCACGCGGGGCTTAGATACAAATTTATCGCCAAATTCGGCGCGCCGCGGCTAAAATTTGCGCTAAACGGTACGCGACAAACCTAGGCGATACGCGGACGGTCTTGCGAATTAAGCCTATTTACGCGGTTAAATCGGGATGCGTTAATTGCGATCAAATTTACGCCGATAAAGCTTGAAATTTAAGCGCAAAAATAAGACCGATCGCTTTACCTTCGCCAGGTTTTTGAGCATTATTTGGCTTGCTGCCCGAAAAATCCAAGACCGCGAGTTAAATTTCGCTCGCGGTTACGACGGAAGGCGGCCTATTTGAGCCAAATGCTAAGTAAAATTTGATGCCCGAAGTTTACCGAATTTGGCTTGAGATATCAAATTTAAACGTAAATTTTCGGCGAAATAAATACGAATTTTGACGATTTATGGCCGGTGAGCGGCGATAAATTTTACTCTTTGGCTTAAGCGGCCCGCTAGATAGTCGGCAAAGCGGTCACTAGGCTTGGCTACGGTTAAATTTATGCGAAGCAAACGTAAATTTATAGCCGAAAATACCGGCGCGGCGATAAAATTTAAGCCTAGCAAAGCCTTGCGGCAAAAGCTTAAACAAGTTCGTACGGGCAGCTTACTTAGAGTCGCTTGAATTTAAAGGAGACGAAATTCGCAAAACCTCGCCCGAAAATTTACAGTCGCTAGCGGCTTGGCCGAGTTTGTCTATTTTAAGAAAGCTAAGCGCAAATTTAACGGCGCAAATAAAATCGCGAGATTAAAGACTAAAATTTTAAGAGTTTGATACCGAATTTTTCGAGGCGTCACCGGTAAATTTATAGCTCGGTTCGACTATCAAGTGCTTTCATAAGCGAGAGAAGGTCGATGTTTTCGAGATTTACGCCTGTGGGTACGCCTTGGGCTATCTTGCTAAATTTAACGCCCAAATCGCTTAGCTTGTCTTCGATAAAGACCATCACCGCGTCGCTGCTAAGTCCCGGTGTTAGCGCGAAGATAATCTCGGTTACGCCATTTTGGCGGATGATTTCGCGTAGTTTTTCGGTTTGCGCCTGCGTTATCTCTTCTAGCACGAAGTAGCGACCCCGGTATATCGCGCTTTGCTCGAAAACTAGGATATCTTTTGGACTTTCGACGACGGCTAGTAGCTCACTGTCGCGAGTTTCGTCGCTGCAAACGTCGCAAATCTCGTCCTCGCTAAGCCCGCCGCAAATTTGACATTTGCCTGTAAACCTCACTGCGTCTTCGATGCTTTGCGCGAGTTTTAGCCCGCCTAAGCTATCCTTTAGGCAGACGTGATAGGCGTAGCGCTGGGCCGATTTTTTACCCACGCCCGGTAACCGCTCGAAGGCCGCGACTAGTTCATTAAATTTCTCAAGCCCCTTCTTCAACGCTTTCCTTCTTCAACGTTTTCTTTCGGCTTGGTGCAGATTTTAAACGCGTGGTAGCCGTCTTCGTAGGAGTATTTTAGGCTAAATTTATGCATCTGGCAGATGTGGTCGATGATGTAGAGGCCTAGCCCCATGCCGCCGCTTTTGTTGTCTTTTTCGCGGATAAAGGCTTGCAAATAATACTCGATGGGCTTTTGTAGCGGCTCGCCGAGATTTTTTACGACGATGCCGTCTTTGTCGCAGATAACCTGCGCCTTTTTGTCGTCGGCGTATTTTAGCGCGTTATCGATGAGGTTTTTGATCGCTAGCGAAAATAGCGCGAAATCTACGCGCAGTAAGACGTCTTGCCTGATATCGACGCTCACTTTTTCTTCGAATTTTTCCATCATCAGCATATCGCGCGCCTGTTCTAAGATATTTGAAAAGTAGGATTCTTGATAGTTTAGCGCGTAGCTTTTAGATAGTAGCTGCTCGATCTTGCCAAACTCGTTTATGAGCATATCGAGCCGCTCAAATATCGCTATCAGGCGGCTTTTTTGCGTTTGGCTCTGTACCATTTCCGATACTATGCGGCCTTTGCCGATAGGCGTTTTTAGTTCGTGCATTATCGTGCGCAAAAAAAGCTGGCGCGAGCGAATCAGCTCTTTTATCTTGCTGGCTGCGGCGTCAAATTCTATCGCGACTTTGGCTATTTCGTCGTTGGAGTCGGGTTTGGCTATATTTACGTCCATATTTCCGGCGCCGAATTTTCTGATGTCGGAGCTTAATTTTTTTAGCGGCATCAGCGAGTTCATCACCGAAACGTAAAGCGATACTAAAAGCGCCGTCGTGAGGATAAAGCCCACCCATATCGGGTCGTTTATGTTTTTAGCGTCGTCGCTTTCGAGTAAAATTTGAAACGACGTGTTTTTGATATGCAGATAAAGTCCATCCTGAAAAAGCAGCGACTGAAAAAGCCCCAGCGGGGTTTGTTTGGCGAAGACTACTTTGCCGCCGTTTGTGATGTCGGCGGCAAATTTATCGTTTTTAACGTAGGTAAGCCCGAAATTTTTAAAATAAACCGTCAAATCGCTAGGAGGATTTGATTTTTCAAACGATGCGACGAGATAGTTTATCGCGCTTAGCTGCTTTTGCTTTATCTTGTCTAGCGTATTATCTAGCTGGATGCTGGCAAAAGTATAAAACAAAACGCAAACTAGCGTCAGCGCGATGGCGAAAACTACAGAAATTTTCGTCGTTAAGGAGTATCTCATCCTATGAGTTTATAGCCTATGCCGCGTACCGAAAATATATGCTTAGGCGCTTTTGAGCTATCGCCGATCTTTGTTCTTAGTCTGCCTATGATGACGTCTAAGCTTTTTGAGTCCTTGTCTTTTAAGCTTTTGCAGTTATAAACAAGCTGCTCCCTGGATACCGAAAAGCTGTGTTGCTTTATGAGATAGCTTAAAATTTCATATTCTGCAGGCGTTAGCGTGAGGCTTTCGTTATTGTAGTAGATCTCGTGCCTGCGCTCGTCTATTCTAAACAGCGTCTCGACTGCCTCTTCTTGCACTTCGTTGCTCTTTTTGTAGCGGCGGATTAGGCTCATTATGCGCGCGTACATCTCTTTTGGATCGTAAGGCTTTGGCAAATAATCGTCCGCGCCGAGCTGTAAACCAACTACCTTATCGCTGATGTCGCTTCGAGCCGAGGAGATGATGATGGGGATGTTGTATTTGCTGCGAATTTCCTTGCAAACCTCAAGCCCGTCCATACCGGGTAGCGTAAGGTCTAGGATAAGTAAATCGAAATTTTTAATCCCGGCACTTAGTCCTAGATACGGGTCTTCGAAATTTGTTACTTTGATATTAAAATCGCTCAAATACTCGGATAGAATTT
Organism: uncultured Campylobacter sp.; assembly: GCA_963518965.1. GTDB lineage: Bacteria > Campylobacterota > Campylobacteria > Campylobacterales > Campylobacteraceae > Campylobacter_A. The sequence goes on along the minus strand of CAUQMF010000091.1, from coordinate 899 downwards.
GCGCGAATTCCGGATCGTCTTCAATCATTAAAACATTAATCATTTTAGGCCTTTCAATATAGATTTAACGAAAATGATTATAACCAAAAAATGTTAAATTTTCGTCTAAATTTACTAATCTCGTTTAAAATTCTCCCTTGCTTTGAAATTTTAGAAATAATAAGCTAAAATCGCCCCTTTAAATATATAAAATTTAGGAGATTTTGTGGAAATAGACTACTACGAAATTTTAGAAATCAGCAAAAATAGCGACTCCGAAACCATAAAAAAAGCATTTAGAAAGCTTGCCCTAAAGTATCATCCGGACCGCAATCAAGGCGATAAAGACGCCGAAGAAAAATTTAAAAAAGTAAACGAAGCCTATCAGGTGCTAGGCGACGAGCAAAAGCGCGCGATATACGATAGATACGGCAAGGCCGGGCTTGAGGGCAGGGGCGGATTTAGTTCCGCAGGATTTGGAGCGGATATCGATTTGGGCGATATATTTAACTCATTTTTCGGCGGCGGATTTAGATCAAGCTCGCAAAGCCGCAAAAGAAGCATCGACAAGTATCCGCTTGATTTGGAAATAGCCTTAAAAATAAAATTTAACGAAGCGGTTTTCGGCGCGGAAAAAGAGGTGGAATTTACGATAAAAAAACCGTGCAAAACCTGCAAAGGCACGGGCTCTAAAGACGGCAAAACGCACATTTGCCCGCACTGCGAGGGCAGAGGGCGCATAGTGCAGCAAAGAGGATTTATGAGCTTTGCGCAGGAGTGTCCGTATTGCGGCGGTAGCGGCGAGACCGTTAGCGACAAGTGCGGCGAATGCGACGGCAGCGGATACAAAGAGGAGCGCCAAAACGTCAAGATAAACGTCCCCGAAGGCATCGACGACGGCATGCGTATGCGAGTAAGCG
>CAUQMF010000090.1:0-8035 GCA_963518965.1 uncultured Campylobacter sp. | reverse complement strand
AATTTCCTCGCCTTTTACGTGCAAATTTATCTTTTGCGAGCAAAGGCCAGAGCTTTGCGTCCGTTTGCGAAATCAACCTCGCGCATACCCAGTACTCGCACGTAAAAATCAAGCGTCCGTTGTAAATCAGTAACCGTTAAAACGATATGATCGATCGAAGCGATACGCATATATTCTCCTTTTAAATCAAATCTTACCAAGCATTGCTCGCTAAAAACGGCAAATTGGACGGCGTAAATTTAAAGCCGCTCGGAGTTAAATTTTGCGGCGCGGGTAAATCAAGCAGAATAAAACCAAATTTAAATTTATCTGGCCCGCGAAGCGTCAAATTTAATCGTCCAAGCCAGGTTACTCCCGAATTTTATCCATAAAAGCCTCAAAAAGGCAAAATAGTAAATGATTTTTTAAAAAATAATTTAAATATCTAAACTATTTGCAGGAAAAATAAAATTTTAATTTTCATAAGAGTATAATGGCGAGTATTTTTTAAAAAACTGCTGAAAGGAAGGTAATGTCCGTAAAACAAGAAAGACGAGATTTTATCGGTTTGGCGTTCGGGGCGGTAGCCGCAGTAGGCGGCGCGACGACCCTCGTAGCCGTCAAAAAGACCTGGGATCCGCTTCCTAGCGTTAAGGCGGCGGGATTTACGACCGTAGATCTCAGCCCGATGAAAGAGGGCGAGATGCGCCAAATAGAGTGGCGTAAAAAGCCGATATTTATCCTAAAAAAAGACGCTTCGATGGCGCCTAACGACAAGCGCGACGTCGTGGTAGACGGCGCTAGATATATGGTGGCGATCGGGCTTTGCACGCATCTTGGCTGCATCCCGGAGTGGAAACCGGGCAAGCAACTTTTCGTTTGCGCCTGTCACGGAGGCGAATTTAACGCAGACGGCGTAAATACCTTCGGCCCTCCTCCGCGCCCGCTAGACATACCGCCGTTTAAGATAGACGGTACGAAACTCGTTTTGGGCGAGACCAGCCCCGAATACGAAAAACTAACGGCTCAAGCGTAAGGAGGGGAAAATGCACATCAGAAAATCAACGGGCGTTTTAGACTGGCTGGATCAAAGGATCGCCCTAAACAAGCTAATGAAAGTCCTCGTCAGCGAATACTGGATACCGAAAAATATAAATTTCCTCTGGGCGATGGGCGTTATACTCACGACGCTTTTTGCGTTGCTTATTTTTACCGGATTTATGCTGGTTATGTACTATAAACCGGATATAAATTTAGCCTTTGACAGCGTAAATTTGACTATAATGAAAGAGGTCGAGTACGGCTGGCTATGGCGCCATATCCACGCGGTTGCGGCTTCGGTCGTATTTCTCATAATCTACATCCACACCTTTACGGCGATTTACTACGGCTCTTATAAAAAAGGCCGCGAGATGATTTGGATTAGCGGCATGCTGCTTTTCATTTTGTTCTCCGCCGAGGCGTTTAGCGGATATATGCTGCCTTGGGGGCAGATGAGCTACTGGGCGGCGATGGTTATTACGAATTTATTCGGCGGCATCCCGGTTATCGGCGATGCGGTAGTCGAGTGGATCAGAGGCGACTACGCCGTTAGCGATCCGACTTTGACGAGATTTTTCATGCTTCACGTATGCTTGCTACCGATCGTGCTTATAGCAGTCGTCGCGATACACTTTTACACGCTTCGCGTTCCGCACGTAAATAACGAAACGGGCGAAGAGATAGACTTTGAAGTAGAAGCCGAAAAATACCTAAGCGGCGATACGAAAAATGCGAAAGTAATTCCGTTTTGGCCGGGCTTCTTGGCAAAAGACTTCATGTATATCGGCTTTTTCATGATTTTCTTTTTCTATCTCGTGTGCTTTCATTTCGACTTTGCGATGGATCCGATAAATTTCGAGCCGGGCAACCCGCTAAAAACGCCTCCGCACATCTATCCGGAGTGGTACTTCTTATGGCAGTACGAAATTTTACGCGGATTTTTCTTCGATATTTTCGGATTTAAAGCCTACAATATCGGCCTTATCGCATTTGCGATCGCGGGCGTGGCGCTATTTTTCATGCCGCTTTACGACAGAAGCGACGTCGTGGCTCCGGCTCACGAGAGAAAGGGCTTTTTCATATGGTTTTGGCTATTAATCGTCGATATGATTATCCTCACGATTTTTGGCAAGTTGCCTGCCGACGGCGTAACGCTGGGCATCTCAAACGCTTGGATAGGCTTTTTCTCGACAATAGCGTTTTTTATCCTACTTTTCGTAGTCTTGCCTATCATAACGACGCTTGAGAAAAAAGGAGCGATGAAATGAAAGAACTAAAAATTTTTATAATCGTAGTCGCGCTTACCGGCGTAGCGTACTGGGGCATAGAGCCCTATGCGCATAACGTCATGCATCCGCACGTAGCCGCAGCCGACTACGACCTGGGCGCAGAGGACGTAGCTCAGGCTAAATCCGTAGTAGAAGCCAGGCAAAAAGCTCTCGAAGCCGCGCAAGCTCTAAACGACGAAAAGAAAATCGCCGGCGCGAAAAAAGATCTAGAAGAAGCAAAAAAATCTCTTGATGATTACACGGCGTTTTGGAAAGAAGTAAAAACTATAAATTTAGCCAAAGGAGACGCCGCTAAAGGCGCGGAAACTTTTGCTAACGCGGGCTGCACGGGCTGTCACGGCGTAGAGGCCGCAGGTATGCCAAACGCTCTAAGCGCCGCCGAGCTTAGCGAAGCTCACGGCGTCGTACCGCCCGATCTTAGCACCGCTGGAGCGATATACGACGAGCATTTCCTAGCGGCTCTTATAAAAGACCCGACCAAAGCGCTAAAGCTAACGCATAAATTTAACGACGAAAAGCCTTATCCTATGCCGGCCTTTTTTGGAGCGGGCGGAGAAGATCCAAATGCCGAGATCGCCGATATAGTCGCGTATCTAAAGTCTATCGCACCTAAAGAAGTCAGCGACGAGCAGGTATTTCGCGACGCGTGCCAAAGATGCCACGACATGAAATACGAAAACAAATACGCGCTAAGCAACCGCGTAAATTTAGCCGCGTATATGGGCTCAAACCCGCCTGATTTATCAATGATGATTCGCTCAAAGGGCGATGATTATCTGCATAAATTTATAAACGATACGCAAAAAATGCTACCAGGCACAGCTATGCCTCGCGTAGGGCTAAGCAAGACCAGCGAGGATCAAATCGTAGCCTACATGCAAAAAGCCGGCGACGCTAAAAAGGCCGAGCGCGAAAGTCTAGGCATAAATGCGATGATCTACTTCCTGATTTTTGGCATCTTCGGATGGCTTTGGAAACGTAAGGTTTGGTCTAAACTGCATTAAAATATGAGCCCGTTTTTCGGGCTCTTTTTAAATTTACCGCTTCGCTTCCTTTTTTTAGTCTTTAAATTTGCCCCTTTTTAACTCGAAAATAGTTTTTAATCGCTTGCCGTCTAACTCAAAGCCGAATTTAGCCGCGCCGCTCGCCCAAATTTAAACGCTTTTTAGATTAGTCCGCTAAAATGCGTTAAATTTTAAAAGGAAAAAAGATGAACAGGGCAGAATTCCAAAAGCTAAATTCTAGCGAAAAGCAAGACGCGATGCTAAAAATATCCGCCGCATATCCGCAATTTAAATTTCTAAATTTAAGCAAATTTGCGTGCGGCGAGCATAGCTTTGAGACGGGCGTTTTTGATTTTGAGGGGAGCGAGTTCGTTTTTATCCCGGGGGACGAGCCCGAGCTTGGCTGGGATGATTTTGCCGTTTTAGGTGAAATTTCGGCAAAAGAGATTAAAGAACAATGCGACTCTTGCCCCGAGGATCAAAGCCTGCGCGAATTCGTAGCAGAACAAACCTCTCCGCTTCGCCGCACCAAAATCCCCGCTATGCTAGCCGAAAGAAAACCTGCCGAGCTTAGCTGGTACGAGGTAGATTTAAGCGATGAAAGGCTTAAAATTTACGCAAACGAGATAGAGAATTTTTTGCATGGTAAAGACAAAGATATTTCTGAAATGACGGTTTGGGGCGCGATAAAATTAGTCCGCGAAGACGGCAAAATTCGCGCGTTTTTGTTTGACGAGGTTACGCACGAGGAGCTTGAAGTAAATTTACGCAAGAACGGCTTTAGCCTAGCAAGCGAGGACGAGTGGGAATATCTAGCCGGATGCGGGGCGCGCACGCTTTGGCGTTTCGGCGACGAGCCTGATCCCGACAAGGTAGCGCTACCGCATATTGACCAGCCAGAAAATCCGAAATTTTCGCTATTTGATCCGAATTTATTCGGGCTATTCATCGCCTTTGATCCTTACCCGGTCGAGCTTGTTAGCGCGCCGATATACTTTAAAGGCGGCGACGGCGGTAGCGCGTTTTGCGGCGGCGCATCGCTGTTTGAGTGCCTGCTGTCCGTCTCGCCTTTTTACGCTATGAGCGAGGAGATGCGAAATGATTATTTGGAGTTTTTGGACGACGGCGATATCGATAACGCGATTTACAGGCGTATTTTTAGACTTTAAAAAGCGCTTTAGCCGCTAAATTCAGCGCCGGTTAAAGATATCTCGCCGCGCGTTTTAGCTCAAATTTAAGTCGCTACGCAAAGGCTTAAGTTAGCCTAGGCACCAAGACCTTGCGAAATACAAATTTAAACTCGTACGCTACGCCTGCTTTGCAAAACGCTTTTGCGCCGATTTACGCCAACCGCGAGATTAAAATAGGCGCAAAACGATAAATTTGCCGCAAAAAGCCAAGCTTGCTTTCGTTTTTCATTGCTTAAATTCTCGTAGATTTATCCTTAGATGCTAAAATCAGCCACCGTTTTTTGATAAATTTTACCGAAAAGGAAAAATATGGTTAAATCTAAAATTTTCGCCGCTCTTGCAGCGCTTTGCTTTGGACTAAATTTAAGCGCTAACGAGCTGGAGGGCAGATGGAGCATCGTCTCGGCAAACATAGACGGGCAGGAGGTGCAAACGGCGGGGCAAAAGTGCTTTGAAGATTCGTTTTTCGAGGTTAGCGGCCGCGAGGCAAAGCTAGGCCTTAGCTCAGTAGGCGAGGACGGCGCGTGCAAAAGCGGCGCGGCAAGCTACGCCTTTAAAAGCATGGGTGCTGGCAAATACGCGCTGGGTCCTATCGGCGAGTTTTGGCTAGAAAAAGACGCGCTAAAGATGAAGCAGTCCTTAGACGGCGGCAATTTTATCGTCTTTTCTTTCAAAAAAGACGCGGCCGCAAACAAAGCCGCGGCAACCGCAACCGGCTCGAATTTGAGCGCGGAAGAGCTAGAGGGCAGATGGGAGATCGACTCGGTCTCAGCACAGGGGCAGACGTTTAAAACGGCTGGCCAAAAGTGTTTTGAAGATTCGTTTTTCCAGATAGCAGGCGGCAAAGCAACGGTCAGTATCGTAGCGGCAAATCCTGACGGCACGTGCAAAACCGGCGCGGGAGAAAGCGGCTATAAGAGCCTTGGCGCAGGTAGGTACGCGCTAGATAACGATGCGGGCGAATTTAGGCTAAAAAACGGCTCGCTCGAATACGAACAAAGCGCGGGCGGCATCGTGTTTACCTTTAAAAAAAGCCGTGCGGCACAGGCTAGCTCAAATCGGGCGCAAGCCAAATCAAGCTCAAATTTAGAGCCCCAAAAAGACCCTAGCGTCAAGCATAGCGACGCGGGAGCGAACAAAAAAGGCACGGGCGTGTTTGCAGGCAAGTGGTTCTTTATAAACACCAATACCGACATATCCTTTTATCTGCGCGACGACGGCACTTACGCGAGCCGTTTAGGAAAGCCCGACTGGCGCACGCGCATCGACGGCACGTATAAAAAAGACGGCAAAAAAATCGTACGAACCGCCAACGACGGCGAGCAAAGCACATATAGCTGCGAGAATGCGGATTGCACGTTTTTGTGGAGCGACGGCGGATACCATCTCTTTAACGCTCAAATCTTGAATGAGGTGCCAAAGGGCAGCTACTCATTCACCTCCGTTGGCTCCATGTCCCTTTACAACGCCTCGGGCGATTTGGACGTTGTTGGCGGAGGCGTAAGCGGGTACTATGACTTCGACGGCAAAGGCCGCTTCAAGGACGGCAGTTGGGCCTACTCCTCCGCCGCCATGAGCAATGTGGGCGGCGGCGGAACAAGATCTAGCAGTAGCGCGGGCTCATATACGCTAGACGCGGGCGAGCTCACGCTCAGATACGACGACGGACGGACGCAGCGTCATAGCTTTTTTTATATCCCGCCTACTAGCGAAGGCAAGGCAGGTGGAGCGGTCATCGACGGCGTGATACATTTTTTGGACGAATAGCAACCCATCGGCGTAAAACCAGGGCAAATTTGAGAACAAAAAGCCGAAGGCAAAACTGCCACAGACTGCTTAAAAATTTACGAAAGGAAAAATATGGCTAAATTTAAATTTTTTGCAATCCTCGCGGCGCTTTGCTTTGGACTAAATTTGAGCGCTAGCGAGATAGAGGGCAGGTGGAGCATCGTCTCGGTTACGGCGCAGGGGCAGACGTTTAAAACGGCAGGACAAAAGTGCCTCGAAGACTCTTTTATCGAGGTTAGCGGCGATAACGCGCGCCTAAGCCTAAGCAGCGCGGGCGGCAGCTCATGCGAAAAAGCAGAACAAAACTTCGCTCTAAAAAGACTAGGCGGCGGCAGATACTCGCTTGGTGGCGGCGAGCTGCGGCTAAATAACGGCTCGCTCGAATACAAACAAGGCACGGGCGGCGGCGAAATCGTATTTACCTTTAAAAAAGACGAGGTAAATTTAGCCGGCATCGTAAACGGCGCCGTAAATCAAGCAAGCCTCGGCGGGTCAAATTTAAGCGGGATCGAGGGCAGATGGGAGCTAGTCTCGCTAAAGGCGCAGGGGCAGAGCTTTAAAGTCGCGGGACAAAAGTGCTTCGGCGACTCGTTTTTTGAGATCGGCGGCGATGAAGCGACGGTAGGCATCGTGGGCGTAAATCCGGACGGTTCGTGCAACAAAAGTGCTGGCAAAAGCGGCTACGAAAGTCTAGGCGGCGGCAAATACGCGCTTAGCGCTAAAGGGCTGGGCGAGTTTTGGCTAAAGGACGGCATGCTCGAATACAAACAAGTCGCGGACGGGCAAGAGGTCTTGTTCGTCTTTAAAAAAAGCGCAAGTAGCACGCAAGCAAAAGTAAGCAAATCAAGCTCAAATTCGGTCGAGTCCGCAAAACCCGCAAAGGACTCTAGCGTCAAACATAGTAGCGCCGGGGCGAGCAAAAAAGGCTCGGGGGTATTTGGCGGTACGAAATTTAACATGCTTTTAAACACGAGCGAAGATTATTCCTTTTATCTACGCGACGACGGCACCTACGCTAGCCGCCTAGAAAAGCCCGACTGGCGCACGCGCATCGACGGAACGTATAAGGTCAAAGACGGCATCCTAACGATAACCAGCAACGACGACTACGATACGAGCTACTACTGCGAGAACGACGACTGCACCTTTTTGTGGAACTCAATCGGCACGGGGTATTATATGTTTCAAGCGCAAATTTCAAGCCAAATGCCAAAAGAGTGCTTCTCGTTTCGCAAGGACAGCTCGTCGTCCCTGCACGGCTGGTCGGGCGGCAGCGATACTGTAAGCGTAGGCGTGAGCGGATACTACTGCTTTGACGGCAAAGGGCGCTTTAACTCGGGCGGATCGTCGTATGCTACGGCAACCTCGGGTACCGCCGGCGGCGGCATAGGCGGGGGCAGCTCAAAATCGCGCAGCGACGAGGGCTCATACACGCTCGATCAAGGCGAGCTAACGCTAAAATACGACGACGGTACGGTCGTTCGCCACAGCTTTTTCTACACTCAGCCGCGCAGTAAAGACAACAAAGCTATGGCGATCATCGACGGCGAGGTTTATCGGTAGTTTCGTTTTTAGTCCGCCTTTTACCTTTGGCGGACTGCTTTTTAGCTCGCCCTTTGCATTTTAGCTTTTAGCGCATTTTGATCAAGGGCGCTTTTTAGGAGTTAAAATTTACCATGAGAATTATGCTTAGACACTAGAAACTTTACGGAAAAACATTTTAACGAAACCGCCCGAGGTCTTA
>CAUQMF010000089.1:0-8110 GCA_963518965.1 uncultured Campylobacter sp. | reverse complement strand
AATATACTCTTTTAAATGCCTATCCATGTAATTATCAAACAAAATCTCAATCTCTTCAGTATTCATAATTTTTTCAAAAATCAGGTTAATACACTCTTTTATGTCCTCATGTAAGCCCTCATCTTGATTTTTATAAAATTTATTAAAGATATATTTGCTTAAATATTTCACGTTGTTTGGTATTTTTTTGCGATCTATCATCTGTTTGATACCGCCTAGCACAATTTTTTCATTATCTTTAACTCGCTTTAACCACTCAACCTCAAGCGCATAAAAATCGTATTGCAAGGCTTCTTCTAAGTCTTTTACGTTTGGCACATTATTTTTACTTTCTACTGGCGGTATTATACCTTTTTTATAGTTTTGCCTGTAATAATCCAAGACATTATCTCTTAAAATTTTAGCGTCAATTACGGCTGATTTTGTGGTGCTGACATTTTCAAGTTGGGCTATTTGCACCTGAATCGGCTTGATAAAATTTGGATTAGACACTATTGCCCTACCAGTTTCCAAATTTGATAAAAACTCCTTTTGTTCATCATTTAAAGCCATTGTATTACCTATCGCCTCTTTGTCGTCTTGAGCGAAAATTTTATGCACTATTTTTGTGTTTGTGTTTTTTAACACTTCTGGCGTTAGTTTGTTTGGGATTTGATCTACTATTATTAGCGACTCTCCATATTTTCGCACTTCGGCAAGCATATCGGCAAATGTCTCTACGCCTAGTTTTTTGTTTGGGCTATCTCCTGGCATAAATTTAGAAAGAAGCCTGTGCGACTCCTCTATGAGTGTAATATGTCTAAATTCCTCGCCTTTATTTTTGTACTCTTTGTATTTTACCTTTAAGGCTTCATTTATATTTATTAATATAAAACCCATTATTAGAGATTTTTCAGCTCCGTTTTTTACCTCTTCTAGTTCTAAAACTACGTTTTTTTCAAGCAGATCGGCAAAATCTACGCTTCGTTGATTATTCAGCATAAAAGCTTTTGAGCCCACTAAAAGCCCTTGAAGTCTTGCATTTATAGAGCCTATGTAGTCTTTTTTTAGTCTTTCATCAAATCCTTGCTCTTCTACTACGATGTTTGCTTGTCGCACCAGATCCGATAGTGTCGGAAACGCAAAAACTCCATCTGCAAACGGATCGCTAAATTTATAATTTTTAGACGTCGATATATCCCAGCCATACTCTTCATAACATCTATAAAGAGCAGTCTCTATGATCTGAGGAATGGCTGCTTCCATATCAAAAGAGGCTTCGATATTTGCTTTTATCATATCTACTCTCGAAGATATACTCTCGTGAGGGAAAAATTCAAATGGGTTTATCCTAAAAGGCGCAACCCTCTCATCTCCAAGCGTAAATATAAGCAAATCATCCATATCATTTAGCATAGCCCTATACTCTGTTTTTGCCGGTTCTATAACCAAAAACGGCAAATTAGCGGACTTTAAAATTCTTTGGCAAGTAGTCGTTTTACCGCTACCTGTAACCCCAGCTATAAATATATGTTTATCAAGCCAAGCTTTATCTATAAAAATTTTTTGATTTAACTCTTTGCCGCTTTGAACCATATTGCCCAAAAATATCGCTTTGTCTTGCGATATTTGCTCTTTAATATTTAGACCAAATTCCACCTCTTCTTTTAGGGATAGTCCGACAACCTCTTTTTTTGGTAAAGTGGCTATCACGCTTAGTTCATTAGCTGACATCCAGCATGATTGGCTAGCTAAATTTTGAGATAGTAGGCTTCTTGATATCACCGCGTTTGTATTTTCTATTAAATTTATTTTAGGAATTTGAAAATTTTTTATACACTTTATCTCGTTTATATCTTTTGCAGCATTTAAATTACTAAAAATGAGCGGAGATTTATTGCTTTCATCGCCTGAGAATATAGCTCTGATAGCATTTCCAAGCTTTGTTAAATTTCCTTTTTCGTTTGACATAAGATATATGCAAGAGTCAAAAAGACCTTTATTTTTGCCGTAGTTTATGCGCTTTAATAAAACTTCGTCTATATACTTTGTAAGCTCGCTAGCCATTTTGTTGGTAAATTCAAAGCTTAAGTTGCTGCCTTGATTTTTAGAGATGGATTCGCTTTTATTAAAGGATTCATTTTCGCTTTTGGTTTGCGAAGAGCCTGTAGTTTTACTAAAAGATGAATTTTCGCCTGCGCTTTCAGACGTTCCCCTGCTAGTGCTTGAGTTTGAATATCTATCGCTTTCGCCTTTGCTTGTATTGGTATTTATACTGCTTGAAGTATTTTTACCTTTTTGATTAGATTCAGAATAATTAGTGCCATCAGATATTGAACTACCTTTAGTTGCCGAAGTAGATGTGCTAGTGGAGCTTCCGTCGCTATGCTGTACTGATGTTTTCGTCATCGGGGCTATATTATTATAAGCATCAAATAAAACCTTTTCTATACCAGCTATCGCCCCATTTGACATCGGTTTTGCTAGTACTACCAAGGCAAATTCGTCCCCGCTCATAATGTCTATAAGTCTATCTATGCCCTGAAAATCCTCTTTATCCTTATATACGCTAGGTATGCCGCTAACTTTGGCAAATCTTTTCATTTTATCTATTTTAGAAACCAGCTCCGCTTTTTGCCCTTTTTCTACTTCGAGCACCTTGCTGCCCCTAAAATTTCCTTCAATGCTAGGTTTTAAAACCCTTTTGCCTATATCGTCGATATCTAGTTCAAGTTCGCTTTTATATGACATATCTCTGGTTACGCCGGCATAAAAAGAAACGCCGCTACTGCCGCCGACAATCAAATATACAAAAATGATCCCATCTATCCTAAGCGTGCTTATTACGTTTTCAAAAGCCTCTCTTCTAGGGCTATCTTCCTCAAAGGTAAGTTCTTTTATGTGATAAAATTTAACATCGCTAACGTCTATATCGCCATCCAGTTCTAATATAGGCAAATTTTCTATTACGGCATTACCCGAGAGGCTTTGCTTTAGAGCGCCGTATAGCTCTTTATTGTTTACCGTACTCATATATCTTTTCCTTGTATTTCGGTTTTATAGTCTCCGTTTTTTATACCTTCTTCGTCGGCTACTACGTATTCAAATTTATTTGGGCTTACGATCCTAACGTAAATATAGCAGTTCTCGTCTGCAAACCCTGTATCTATCCTCATCTTTTTTATACCGCTATCGCTTATATCAACAGAATTTGTAGTTACCGATGCTTGCGTAGTGTAAAATACCTCAAAAATACTCTCGCTAGCATCCATAAATTTGATCCAATCTCCATATTTGGCATCTCTGCTCACGACAGTATTAAATTTGCCCTTTTTCTTTTTGCCAAGATAGTATTTAAAATTTATATCGCTACCGACGTTATGGTCTTTTACAAGTATGGTTCCGCCTTTTTTAGATCTTATTAATCCAAAAGCAACGCCCGTTTTCCCATTCGGTCTTTCAAAGTCACTATCGTTTTCGCCCAGCGGTCTGTAAATTTTATAAAGCCCCTCAAGAGGTTTTTGAAATTCTTTTGATAAATTTTCCTCTTCTTGCGCTATTTTTTCATTGAATAGCTTTTCGACAAATGCCGATTTGCTAGAATTTCCAGCTAAAAATATATTTACCTCTTTTATAGTCCCTAGATCTACTTTTTTATTGCTAAACGCTAGCCTTAGAGCTTCAAAGAAATTATCTACGCCCCTTTTTATTCTAGCTTCCAGTATCTCTAAAATTTTATTTTTATCTATATCTAGGCTAAAACCGGCTATTTGCTTACCTTTTGTGTCTATCAAATTTACGGATAATATGCCGTCTTTATATAGTTCACCGTCATCTTTACCTTCCCATAGCGGTCTTAGTTTTTCCATTAGTTCTTTAGTGTTTCTTCTGGCTTCTTGAGCACTACTTATCAAGGTTTCATGCCCGGCAAATTTTTCACATTCAGGCGGCAACGTAAATTGTATTTTAGATTCAAGTAGTTTTTCTTTATTTGCTTTAAACAGCTCAAAGGCTACTAGCTCAAGTAAATTTTCGCCGCCTAGATATTTATCGCCACCGGCTCCAAAATGCTCTATAACGTAGTCGTATCTGCTATCTTTATCTGCCTCCCTATAAACGCCAAAGTCAAAATCCGTCGTTCCACCGCCAAAATCGAATACTCCGTAAAATACCTTCTCGTCGCTAACCGGTTCAAATTTGTTTTCTTCAAGAGCGATGACGGCATATGCCGCTGGCTCGCTAGCTCCGCTTATGACTTTTAGCTTAGATAAAATTTCAGGCGTTTGAAGCGAAAGCGGTAACGACTTTTTGATACCTTTATAAAAGCTTTTTAGTATCTTTTCTCTTATATCCATCTCGTAAGTAACCGGAAAAGATAAAATGTAATCCAAAAATATCCCGTTTCGTTGATTATTTATATAAAGCCCCAGATAATAAGCATAAATTTCTATAGGATTTATATCGCCGTCTTCAAGCTCGCTAAACCCTTTTATCTCAAATTCCTTACCTTTTCTATCAAAAATTTTTAGCTTCTTATCTCTTTGCCCCGCCCACTGTTTTAGTTCGTTTAGATAGGAGTTGTATTCGCTAGATGCGCTTTGCAGCAGCGAGTTATACGCCGCATGAGATATATTTACGTCCTCACATCTAGTATATGGCCTACCTTCTCGTGCCTCGTAGTCTTGTATAAATTTACCCAGATCTCCAAAACTTATTATCGTAGGATTTTCATAGTGGCTTTTTTCTATCTTTTTGCCAAGATCGCCTATACCCACCCTCATCGGATTTATTTTAACGGTATCTTCTTGATATACGACGACCGTGCTTTTAGTACCGAAGTCTATGCCGACCACTCCGTCTTTTATGCTGCTTTTTGGATCTCTTGCCGTTAGGGAACGCTCTAGCTTTACCTCTACGCCGTCATTTTTGCTTTCATCCATCTCCCATAGTTCCCATAGTCCAAGCCCGACGTCGGTTAACATCTTTGGTTCGTACTCTTTTATATCGGCCCTTATTTTATCTTCGTATAAAAATGATTTTGCCGCTACGCTTCCATCTATTGTTAAATTTTGGAGACTGTCTAAATTTGATATTCTAAATTTGCCTTCTTCAAATTTAAAACCTTGAAGCACCTTGTATGCCATACTATCATCCAGGTCGTTCATTGGTAAATTCGATCTTATAAATTTATAAAAAATCTGCCTAAAATAGTCTTGATTCATATAAAGTAACCCAAAGATCCATATCTCATTGCCGACACCTCGTTCAATATCTTGTTCAATATAAGGATACCAAGTCTTTTCTATTTTACCGCTATCTAGATCGCTAAAATAATAGTACCCTCGGTCATCGGTATATAAATACTGAAAATATTGTTTATCTTTACTTTTTGGCAAACTACGGCGTACCGCGTCTATAATACTTTTAGTCTTTTCTTCGGATAGTTTGACTTTAGAGACTTGAGTAATAATTAGTCTTTGAAGCCAATTTATAAAAACGCTTGCAAAATTTTTGCTAAATTTGTCCGCATTCTTCATATCGGCTTTCGTTTTTTTATTTATATAAATAATCGCATTTAAAGCAAAGTCATAGTATAAACCCGTATTCTTACCAATACTTATGGCATTTTTGCTGCCTTCTCCCAGCTTCAAAAATGTTTCAAAGGCTTCTTTTATATACTTAGTAAAAGTATTTTTAGGATTTTCAATATTACCGTCGCCGCTCTCTAAAAATTCTTTCCAGCTGTCGTTTATGTCTTGTTCAAGCTTCTCTTTCGAGACTCTTATTTTTTCTATCTGTTTTGTGCTCATCTTTTTCCTTTAAATTTTTACTACGGATTTTCTTTTTATCTCTTTTGTTTTTGCGTTTACCATGCCTTTTAGCAAAACCTCGTTTATCTTACCGCTTACGCCCTGGCTGGAGTTGTGCCTTAGGTGCAGCTGCGGATCAAACTCGTCTCCTAAGCTAACGCTTTGAAGCTCGTAAATGTCGCCGTTTGCTTTGGTAAAATTTGCAAATAAAAAATAAAATATATCCGTGAGTTCTTTTATCTCAGGATTTTGACCCTCTCTAAGCTCGTTATTGATATAGTCCCATAGGTTTTCGATATTTCTAGACTGAACGCCTGAAGCGATGAAGCTAGCTAAGCTGTCTTCTTTTAGGATATTTTCTAGAGATTTTTTCGTAGATGCGGATAAATTCTTAAAATCCTCGTAAGCTTTAACATCTTTTTTTAAATTTTCGAGCTCTTTTTTACTTTGCTCGACCTGTTCGGCGTATAAATTTATATTATCGGTCAGCTTTTTCTTCTCTTTTTCAAGCTGTTCTCGCTCAACTTTGGCGTGAGCTAGCTCGTCTTTGAGATTTTTTATCTCATCTTTTAAAAACGATGAGTCCGAATCAACATTAAACCATTTGGCTAACATCGCTTTTAGCTTATCCATAATGCCACTATTGATTTTTTCTTTCACTTCTTCATCCTCCAAAAGCTCTAGCAGTCTTTTTTTGTCTATCGAGTTAATCCCACCTGAAATATTGATTTGCTTATCTAGTGTTTGATTTGATTTTTCTTCATTCATCAATAGCTACTCCAAAAATAAACTAAATTATATATTTTTTAAATATCTATAAAACAAAAACGATATATTTTACTATATTTTTCTTACTTAGACACTTAAACTATAGTATAAAAAAATGCAAAAAATTTAAAGAGCCTCGTCTGGCTCTTTAATTTTATGGTTTTTAAGCTTTAAACGCCACTTCACTCGCCTCCCAATCATACTCCGTGGCAATAGTCGTTAGGTTTTGTGCCGTAGCTTGTAGTTGTCTTAGGGCTTCTTTCATCTCGCTTACCTTACTGCTTCCGTTCATACCGGCTTGTAGGTTTTGAACGCTTATGGCTATTTGGAGCTGAGTTAGCGTCCAGTAAAATTTGACCAAAGCCGTATCTAGACCTATCTGGGCTAGGGGGTTTATGGCTAAATTTATAGCATTATTTTCCTGCTCGCCGTAGTCTTTGCCGATTTCTAAAAGTAGCTCAGGCAAATAGTTTTCGTGAAATTTACTCTCCATCCCAGATAGCTTTTTTAGGATATTCTCGTCTATTTCATTATACTCATCTAGCCCCATAGCTGTTTTAGCGGCGTATCCGATAGTTTTTGCCACGCCTCCAAAGGGACCAAAGGTATCTTTATAGTACATATCGTCTATTTCTTGCTCATCTTTGTCGATCGGTTTTTTAGTTAGCTTTATGCTTTGGGTTAAATTTAGCATTTGACTCGCTAGTTCGCTCATCTTAAAGCTTTTTGCTTTGGCCACCGCCTCGTTAGCCTTTTGGATAAAATCTACGTTTAAACTCATTTGATCTCCTTTGATTTAAATTACAACGTAAATTTAACATTGCATAGCGACAGGTTGAGTCATTTTTCGTATCTAACTTCAAAAATATTAGCTTTTTCTCGATTTTTTCTCTGCCAAGCCTTTTCTTGTAGTTTTTTATGACCTCGCTATCAAATTTTTCGCTATATTCTCGTCTAGCTTCATCTGCGCTTTTTAAAAGCTCTTCGGCTAAATTTACTAGCCTCTCATTTACGTCTTTTTGAGCGTCCGTTTTGGGCATGTTTGCGCCGCCGCCGCTCTCGTCGCTTTTTTATTTTGAATGTCTTGTAAAATTTGATTAAATTTATCGGTTTGCTCGGAGCTAAAAAACTTCCCGCAAAGCTGTAAGAAAGCAGAGATATCGGCTATATCTAGCTTATCTAGATAAATGCCGCGGCGTAATGTTGTTTGCATTTGCCTCATTGCTCGTTCATGAGCGTCTAGCGGATTTGCTTGTTCTATTAAATTTAAGCCAAGATCGCTTTTAAAATTTTTCTCCTCTTTTTTAATGGCTTCTTTTATAGCCTCTGCCGTGCCCTTGCCGCCAAAGTCGGCAAATTCTAAGAAACATTCGTTTATCAAAGTTTGAAATAAAAAATCCCCTCTATCTGATCTCATGGGCGCTTATATCCTTTTTTAGGCGGTTTAGCTTCGTTTTTATCTTTTTTTCGCGTTTATCAAAATTTATAACGCGGTTTATAAGATATAATTCTTTTTCCCCGCTAAAAAAATATTAGCGCTTTTACAAAAATAA
>CAUQMF010000088.1:0-8282 GCA_963518965.1 uncultured Campylobacter sp. | reverse complement strand
TTAAAGGAACTATGATAATATAGGTATTAACTAAACTTACCAGCATAGCAGACCAAGTATAAACTCCTTGCCGTCGCGCTTTAGCATATCTACTTCGCTACGTTCACGCTCTTTTAAAATATAGTTTTGGTCATAACTACTATTTATTTGCTTAAACTCAAGTTAAAAATTTTAAATAATATTGCCGTTCTCTCCAAAATTTAAAGCGCAAGGTTTGCCAATCTAACCAAAAATCGAATGCAAAGTCGCAAATTTTAAATACAAAACTCAAAAACGGATGGAAATTTTACCAACTTTAAATTTAACCGGATTTTAAATCCAAAACCAGCTAACTTCGGCTGATTCAAAGGCGACACGCATTAAATATACCGATCAAAATATAAAGACAAAAACTAATTTCCGTTCACCGAGACTTGAAGCTAAACTCGGTCAAATAGTCCCGCAATCGGCGTTTTAGCTTATTTATACCTAAAATTTACAAGCTTTTTATAAAAATTCGTATATAAGTGCAGCCGCTAAATTTAACAAGCGCAAGCAAAAGCCCAAGTATGGCTAGCTGCCAAATTTACCGAAATCGCGCTAAATCGCTAGCAAAGGCACATTGAAAGTACTTGCATAAAATCTCGAAATACAAATTTATGAAAGGCAAAACCCGTAATTTGCTAAATTTACCTTAGAAACGGCGTACAAAATGCGCCGATAAAAACCGTAAGTAGTGAAACATAATAAGTTTGCGCCCGCCGTTTAAACATTTTAATTTTAGCCAACTTAACAAAAAGCAAAGGCAAGCGACGCTCGCCTGCCCTCGCTTTAAATTTGACCAAATTTCAAAGCAAATTCGGTCAAATTTAGATGCAAAATTTAGCCTAGCAGCCTCTTTGCGCACTCGCTTATGCTCTTGCCGTCGCTTCTAGCGCCGATTTTTTCTTTGGCTGCTTTCATTACTGTGCCGATATTTGCGCCCTCGCCTAGTCCTGCGATGATCTCTTTGATCTGAGCTTCTAGCTCGTCTGCATTTAGTTGCTTCGGTAGATAGCCGTTTATGATGTCGATCTCTTTTTGCTCGTTTTGCGCCAGATCGTCCCTGCCGCCGTTTTTATACTGCTCGATAGAGTCCATGCGGCGTTTGATCTGGGTTTGTAGGATCGGTAGCACCTTTTCGTCCGTCATTTCGGCGCGTTCATCGACTTCGACTTGCTTGATGACCGAGTTTATGAGTCTTAGCGTATCGCGGCGAAAGTTGTCTTTTTCTTTCATCGCAGCCTTGATGTCCTCTAAAATTTGCTCTCTAATCGTCATTTTTTCTCCTTTAAATTTAAGTAGGCAAATTATAACGAAGCTAAAATTTAAAGCTAATAAAACCGCCTAAATTTGGCTTGCTTAAGAAAAATATAGTTATAATTAGCCATTCATTTTTAAAAGGACTTGCTTGAGAAGCGACAATCTCTTTGCATTTGCGATCTTTATAATCACCGCGTTTGGATTTTTCGTTTGGGGCTATCAGTACATCCCGACTCATCACTTTTTGCTTTTCAGTATCGCTAGTATTTTCGGTATCTTTATGGCGTTTAACATCGGCGGCAACGACGTCGCAAACTCCTTTGGCACGAGCGTAGGCGCCAAGACCGTCACTATAAAGCAAGCCCTAGTTATAGCCGCTATTTTCGAGCTTAGCGGCGCAATATTTGCCGGAGGCGAGGTGACTAAAACCATCCGCGAAGGTATCGTGAGCTTCCCGCAGGAGGGCACGGAGCCTATGCTTTTCGTGCTGATTATGATGTCGGCGCTTTTAAGCTCGGGTATTTGGCTATTTATTGCGTCTAAAAAGGGGTTGCCTATCTCCACGACCCACTCGATCGTTGGCGGTATCGTTGGCGCCGGGCTTACGATGGGCTTTACGACGATGGGCGGAGATAAGGCTCTAGCTATGGTTTCTTGGGGCGAGATAGGCAGGATCGCCGTTAGCTGGGTCATCTCGCCGCTGCTAGGAGGCATCCTTTCTTACTTCATTTACGGCTACATAAAGTCTAAAATTTTGATCCCGACTCGCAAATTTACCCTAGAGCTAAAGGTGCTAAAACGTGAGCGTAAAGCCTATAAAGAGCGCTATCTACAAGAACTAAAAACAAAACCCGAAAGCGAGCAGATAAGGATACTAAGCAAGATCGCGGTCCTTGATGACGACGACGTCGAAAGCGGCGAACGCAGCGAATACAAGCTCGCTATAAAAGCCATGAAAGAGCGAGAAAAAGAGATCGATACGTCAAAGGCCATGCGTAAACACATCCCGATGGTGGCCGGCATCGGCGCGATCATCATCTCGTCGATGATGCTTTTTAAAGGGCTTGAGCATCTAAATTTAGACCTAGGTTTTATCGGTACGATCTGGATCATCTGCGTCATCGGTATCGTCACCTATCTCGCCACGCTTGCGATGATAAACGTGATGAAAAAAGACAACGCCGAAAAGAGCACGAACCGCATTTTCTCATGGTTTCAGATATTTACAGCCTCCTCGTTTGCATTTTCTCACGGCGCCAACGACATCGCAAACGCCGTGGGTCCGTTTGCCGCGATCCTGGACGTGCTAAAAACAGGCTCGATAAATGCTACCGCTCCGGTGCCAGGCATCGCGATGGTGACATTTGGTATCTCACTTGTCGTTGGACTTTGGTTTTTAGGCAAAGAGGTCATCGCCACGATCGGTAGCAAGCTAGCCGAGATCCTGCCTACGACGGGCTTTAGCGCCGAGCTAGCGGCCAGTACCGTTATCCTGCTAGCCACAAAGCTAGGCATCCCCGTATCATCGACGCATATCCTCATCGGCGCGGTGCTCGGTATCGGCATCCTAAACCGCGATGCCAACTGGAAAATGGTCAAGCCTATCGTGCTTGCGTGGGTCATCACCCTACCGATCGCAGGCGGCTCGGCGGCGCTCATTTATATGCTGTTAAAAACGGTGCTAGGATTATAAATTTGACCCGTAGTTTGGGCGCGGATTTGTCGTTTGCTTGCGTAAATTTTAATCCAAAGCTCGTAAAATCGGCGACGATTTTATAAAATTGGGCTAAATTTTGCACGCTCTTTGCCGTGCAAATTTGCGTTTAAAATTTATCGCTTGCATTCGGCATTTGCGCTCAGTCGGTAATTTTTAAAAAGGAGAAATATGAGTAAAATTTTATCCGCCGCGCTTGCGGCCTCGCTTGCTTTTACGTTCATAAACGCGCAAGGATACGCAGCTATAAAACAAGCAGATCCCGCGATATCCACGAAAACGCCGATGCCTAGGGCAGATGCGTTAAATTTTACGCCGAGCAAAAATGCTAAATTCGTATCGCAAACGGCCGACGACGCGCCCCAAAAAGTAAATTCCGTCGATATCTACGTCTCAAATCTATACTCGGCAAGCGGCGGCATGCCTAATTACGTACGCGTTTACGATGCGATAGACGGCCTACTCATGGAAAATAACGTAGAAAGTCTGCAAAAGGCGATAAAAATCATCGAGGACGCGCCAGGGCTAGTCGCGCCTAGCACGTTAATGACGGTTGCCGCGCGCGCCTTTGATCTGGGGCTAAAGGACGAGGCGGCATTTTGGTTTTATGCCGGCAAAAATAGATTCATCGTTTTTACCGAGGTCTTAGACGTAAAAGACCCGGTATTTGCCTCCACTATGGACGTAAATTTAGCCTTCGTTAAGCTTGTAGGCGACGTGATAAATCCCTACGCCTTTTGCGATCTAAAAAAGCAACGAGCCGCCGTTTCGCGGGCAAACGAATGGACGAAAGCCCACCCTTACGAGGCGGTGTTTTTAGAGCGATTTCCGTCTAAATTTAAAGATCGCAAAGCTGCGCTCAAAAATGCCGAAGGCTTACTAGAAAAAAGTCTGCAAAAGCAAGACGAGTATTTTGCGGATCCTAAAAATAAAGAAGAATTTTTAAAAAAACGCAAGCAAAATCACGCCGACGAGAGATTTTGCGACTAAATTTCACGGCTAATCGCAGACTAAATTTAAATACGTCGACTAAATTTGCAGATAAATTTTGCACTCTAGGCAAAACGGATAAACAAGCTTAAATTTAGCCTAAATTTGCGGTTAAATCTAACAAGCGTGCAAAAATTGTGCTAAATCAGCCGGAATGCATAGCTGTTTTGCGGGTGCATAGCGGCAAAAATCTAACGCCTAAATTTAGATGAAGCGGTTTTGTAAATTTAGCTTAAAATTTCGCGGCTAAAATTATATCAATCGCCGCAGACAAAGCGATAAGAGCTTAAAAACGCGGCGCTAAATTTAAGCTAAAAAACAAGCAAGCCGCTACAAGCCAAACGCGCTAAAAAGCGGAAAAACAAACAAAAGGAGCAGACGATGGATACAAACGAAAAGTCCGAAAACAGCTTTAGCATTCGCGACTCGTTTTTTGTTTTTTTTAAATCAAGACGCGACGATTTGCGTTACCTTCGCACCCACCCCTCCCCCATAGCCTTGAGCGCACGGGCCACCGAAATAGGCGAATTTACGCGAGGTTTTGCGGTAAATTTAAATAAATATAAACTAAAGCTAAAGGAAAAATATGGGACTATTTAAAAAGATATTAGGCGACGAGTCGGACGCAAAAAGAGGCCAAAATACAAACGATAAAGAAAACGAACCTGTGTTTTATGCAGACGGCGAAGACGCGGCGATGCTAGAGGCTTTTAGGCAGGCTAGAGAGAGCTTTAGGTACTTTTGGCGCGAGCTATACTGGGAAAATCACCGCATTATCCCGGGGCTTGACTTCGCTTGCGTCAAGGTTGCCTTTTCGCAAGATATCGGCGGCCATACGGAGGTCGAGCATATGTGGATAAACGACGTGTATTTTGACGGCGAGCGCGTTTACGGCGTGCTGGCCAACGACCCGGGCATACTAACTAGCGTCGCAAGCGGCGACGAAGTCGCGGTGCCGCTAGAGCAAATCAGCGACTGGATGTTTGCGGTAGACGGTAGAGCATACGGCGGCTTTAGCGTGCAAGCCATGCGTAAAGCTATGAGTCAGGACGAGCGCGCCGAACACGACGAGGCATGGGGGCTAGATTTCGGCGATCCGGACGTAGTTTTGCTAGCCTACGAGCAAGAAAAACATCCGCAAAATCTCATCGAGCATCCGATGAGCGTAAATATGAAAGAAAAGTTGCAAAAGTTTTTAAGCCAAAATCCAAAAGAGATAACGCAGGCCGACGATGAGGGCTATACGATGCTCCACCGCGAGGCGATCGCCGGCAACCGTACGGCGGTCGAGATCTTGCTCGCTAAGGGCGCTGATAAAAACGCTAAAAATATCCACGGCAAAACCGCGCTAGACTACGCTAGGGCGTTTGGCTGGGATCACGTAGTGCAGGCGCTTAGCCAGTAGTTTATACTGGCAAGAAAGCTTAAATTTACGGCTCAAATTTTACTTTGCAAGCTTATAGCGCCGCGCACGCGGCCCTTTGCCGTCGGTAAATTGACCTAGTGTCGTATAAAAGCAAAATCGCGGTTACTGGCTTGCAAACAAGCCTTTTGCCGCGATTACGTATCTAAATCACTCCTGCAAAGTCAAGCCCGAAGAATTTAACGTATAAGTCCGCTATCTCTTTAGATGCTTCTTCTACGACTAGGTTTAGCTCATCGTTGTTTATCGTTGCGTTGTTATCGCTCTGCGGCATTTTTGCTCCTTCGTTTTTGGATTAGTTTATTTGATATTAGTTTTTCTTTATCTTGACCACTTATGTTGGCGTCGATATAGATCACCTTTGCGGGGTTGTTTTTGTGCGCTTCTAAAAACTGCCGTACATATTCCGCTCTTTTTTCTTCATTTGCCCATTTTACAAAAGATTCGGTATCTTTAAACGTAGAATTTTCATCTGAACAATGTTGCTTATAGTAGTCTATCTCTTTATCAAATTCTTCTATCATTTTCGGGTCTATCGGCTTTGGTTTGTATTGTAAAAGGCCGTCTTCATATAGTAGCGAATAAGGAGCATATTTGTATTTATCATACTTTTTCTTTATCTTTTCTTCGGCTTCTTCGTCTCTGCCTTGATTCATTTTATAGATGTATTTTTCTTTGTCTTCAACTGCCCACTTGTATCTTATATAGCATTTTTTATACGCCTCTTTCAGCTCCTCTTTATTAGGTTGCCCCGAAACGTTTTTGTCTAGGAGTAATTTTAGCATAGGTTCGTAGTTTGGAATATACGCCAAAATACCAAAACAGTCAAATTCCTCGTTTCTTTGGGCTTTAAATGTACACTCAGGTTTATATCCCAACTCAAAAAACATTTTTGAAATTTCTAGTAGATTATTAGCTATGACGTATGCGAAGGGATCTGATGCGCCCTTTGAGTCCGTATCGGGGAAATCAAAATTTATATGTATATCGTCTTTATCTATTACGATACTATCTATAAAATCATATAATGCATAATCTAAATATAATTGTATCCTTCCCGCTTCCTCAAGCCCGACCCCACTATCAAGCAAGAGCTTGGCGGTCTTTGTAGAGTTGTTTTCTATGGCGTAGGCTAGGGGCGAGAGTTTGTAGTTATCTTTCGCATGAGCGTCTGCGCCCATCTCCATGAGTCTTTTTGCCGTGGTTTCGTCGTCGTAAAAGCTAGCATACATCAGCGGAGTCGTGTTTGCCTTCATCTTTACGTCGGCGCCAAGCCCGTTTCTTGTCATAAAATTTAAAATCTTATCCGTATCTTTTAGCCTTAGCAAATTTCTTAAAGCGTTAAGGGTGGCGTTGTTTTCCTCGTATTCGTCTATATCCCAATATCTAAAACCAAAGTCGTCTATCTCCTCTTGCGTTACGTATTTAGCTAGCTCGGAGTTCGGGTCTATCTTGGTGTCCGGGGTGATAGTAAAACCCGTCGGCGCTGGGCTTGAGCCAAATTTATCAAATTTAACTCCCAAATACGAAAGATAAAAGAGGACGGCGGTAAAAGTGGCGAGTATAAAGATAGATTGCAAAAAGTTTTTCAATCCAAATTCCTTTAAGTTAAGATTACATTTTGTATTTTACTACTAGCGTCTTTAAACAATTCTTTTAAAATATTTTTATAATCTTTTACTAAAATTTAAAAAATATATGGCAAAAATATCAAATTTGAAATTAAATTTAGCTCGATTTTATAATCAAAGTTGTAAAATCAGATCAAAAACTATTTAAAAAGAATAGATAAAATTAGTGATTGCCTAAATACAGAGCGTTATATAAACAAAAAATCCTATAAATTTAAAAAAGCGTTTACGATGCTAGAACTTGTCGTTGTTATCGTTGTAGTAGGTATTTTAGCTTTAGCCGCTTTGCCTAGACTAGACCAGGATCAGTTAGGCTCCGCCGTAGACGACATCATGGCTGCCGTTAGAAGAACTCAGCTTTTAGCGATGGAAGATAACCAATTTGATCCGGCTAATCAGACTAATCCGACATGGCATACGAGACGTTGGAGGATTAGTCTGAGCAGTAATAGCTACGTGATAAGTCAAAGTCGAATAGGAAGAGAGATAGAAGGGGTTTTAGATAAAAAATACGGTGTAACATTTGCCGATATCGACTGCCCTGTCATTAATCCGGGGGATTCAACGCCGCATTATATAGGCTTTGACGAATACGGTCGCATACTAGAAGCTAACGGTATAATAAGAGGATATGGTTATGATGGAATAAACAGTGCGTTTTATCAATCCCCCTGCGTAATCACAGTCCAAACAAGGCATAAAAAAGCTACTATAACCGTTGCTCCGGTTACCGGCGCAATGGCCGTAAGCTACGAAGATATCTGATTTAATAGTAGATTATAAAAATCTTGGCTCAATAAGACCAAATACTCCTTGGTTTGAGCTTAGATTAAAGAGAGCCTTATGTATTTGTATATAAAAAACTGCACAAGAAACTTAGTATTAAAAACCTTTGAGATAAGTTACTTTGGGCTCTTTTTATTATACGGATATCTTTGTGGGATTGAAATTTTATTTTCTACAAAATGCGCTTATAAAGAGAGATCAAAGGCGGGCTAAATTTACGACAAAGCCCGCCAGAGCCAAATTCGGCTTGATTAAAATTTATTTTTCCTTACGTCTGCAACTATCGTTTTAGCCATATCGTCGATTTGAGAGGTGATTTCGTTCGTGGTACTTACGATACCGATATTTTGCTTGGTTATATCATCTATCTGGCTCACGCTTTGATTTATCATATTTATGCCCTCGCTTTGCTCCCTGATGCTCTCGCTCATCTCGTTGATGCTTTGAGCTAGTACGT
>CAUQMF010000087.1:0-8623 GCA_963518965.1 uncultured Campylobacter sp. | reverse complement strand
TTATTTTGAGCTGCCATGACGGAATTTTTTTGATCTCGCAAAGCGGCGCGAAGCTCATCCATCCGATCTATGAGGACGGACAGCTCTACGAGGACGATGACGGCAACGCTGCACTCTATATCGACATGGCAAATGCGACTCTCTCAAACGACAACGAGTTAATCGTCGCGGGCGAGCAAGATACCGATGAGCACGTCCTGATGGATCGCGAGGGCGAGCGGCTCGGCAGCATCGGCGCGCAGAGCGCATATCCGCATTTTTGCCTATTTAGCGCGGACGATACGCAGCTCATCACGAACTCCTGCCACTTCTACAACGGCGTTACGATCGGCGTGGATAGGGCGGCGCTAAAGCTCGGAGCGCAAATACATCGCGATAGGGATTTCACGCTAGTAGACGACGAGATGCGCGTATACGCGGGCGTGGCGACGCAGGATTTTTACATCCTGGGCGATGCATACGGCTACATCAGAGCAGTCGGCAAGGACGGGCGTAAAATTTGGCGCCACTATCTGGGCGGCACGATAAAGTCTATGGCGATAAGCGAGGACGGCAGCGTGCTTTTTGTCGGCACTTACGGCGGCAGACTGCATAAGCTACGCCTTGGCGCAGGCCAAGACAGCCACACGATCGGCAACGGCAACCACAAAGAGGAGTTTAGGCTGATTGCTTACGAGGATAAAATTTATCGGTGGTAAATTTTGCGGCGCGCAATGTGACGGTTCAAATTTTATCGTTTTTAAAATGCCGGTCTTGACAAGTAAAATGCGGAGCTAAGATTTAACAAATTTATCAAAAGCGAAGTATTTTTACCGCGAGACCGCTAAAATTAGGCTCAAATTTACGCGTCGGTAAAAAGCGCGCGAACAAAAACTACGTAAACGTCAAAAATACAGGCGGCGAAATCAAACATAAAGGCGCAAAACGAGCCTCTAAAACAAATACGTAGCGCCAAAAAGCAGCGCGGCGACAAAATTTATGAACCTCATCGCCGCAAATTTATCGGTCGTTACTCGCCGACCGTATCGGCGTCAAACGTGCCCTCAAGTATGCTTTTGATAAAAGAAACGGTCGCAAAGCGCGCGGCCGGCAAATTTATGAGCGTGTGCGGGGCATTAGGCAAGAGTAAAACTATCGCATTTTTCTTGTCGCCGTAGGCTGCGGCGCAGTTTCCGACGGCGTTTTCGTTGCCTAGATAGCTATTTTTTTGAGAGAAATATTTATCCTGATCGCTTATTAAATTTAAAACCGGCGTATCGTTAAGCGCCGTTTTATGCTCTTTTACGAAGTAGTTCTCCTCGCACGACCAAGAGTTTATAATCTTGCCCAAAAAGTCCTTGCCATCGTATCTGGCTACGGCCACCGCGCCTTCGCTGGTACCGGCTAAAAACAGCTTGCTCGTATCCGCCCACTGCGCGCTTTTTAGCGCATCCAGGGCGATTTTGATTTCGCTAGAGCGTAGCGAATGGACTTTTTCGTAAATCTCCTTATCTGCCGGAGATTTATATGTTATCCTGTTTTCCAGAGCCATACTATCAAACATAAAGCTTGCTATGCCTTCTTTTGCTAGCCACTCTTGCCATTTGTCAAGGCCTATTTTGTTGTTGATACCCGATGAGCCGTGCAGGAAAACTACGACCGGCACTTTAGTTTGCGTCTTTGGGGCATCTTTAAAAAGTCCGACGTAAATATCGCCGCCCGTGACGTTTTTTGGAAGCGCGATTTGAGCCTGCGCTACGCCCTTTTGGGCTGACTCGCTCGTGTGTGAGTACGCGTCGCCCGCAAACAAATGCGCCGCAAAGAGCGCAATCAATAAAACAAAAGTTTTTCTAAACATAAGCATCCTTTATCTTGACTTTGATCGATTATATAAAAATTAGATTTAAGGTAGGCTTTTAATCTATAAAATAATCGCTAAAAAACGCAGGAAAAACTCGCGGTAGTCGGCTTTTAAATTTCGGCGCTAAAACTGCCTTGACCGTAGCGCGCAAAAATCGGTTGCTTTTACGTATTAAAAAGTTTAAATTTAGCTCCTTTTTGCCCGCTTTTGTAAAACCAAAGCGCCGTAAAAAGCGTCAAATTTGACGGCTACGGCTTAAAAATGTTTTCGAAATTTAGGCTCGCCGCTTTGGCGCCGACTATTTTTATATCGCTGCTCATCACCCGCTTTTTGCCAACTTCTTGGGCGAAATTTAAGGTCGTTCCCCCCCCCCCCTTTTTTTTACCTGCTTGGGAAGCCGAATTCGACCGCAAGCTTTCCTTCTTGATCGCCGGTCTCAAAGTCAAATTTTGCAAGATGATTTTTGATTTTTTTTAGTATGGGGAAAATTTAGCGTAAGTTTTTAGTTCCATTTTTGCTTTGTCGGTTAAATTTGCGGACTTTGCACTGTCAGCTATCAGGGTCAAATTTAGCTCAATTTGTTGCGTCCAAAAATAGCTTTCTAAAATCGGTCAAATTTAAATAAGGGTAAAAGCCTGCGCGTCGGCTTTTGGCTCAAATATCAAGCGCGCAGCCTTTGCGAGATCAAGCAAATTTTTATCGTTTATAGCAGAGGCGGCTTTGGTCAAATTTGGCCGTCCGCTTTGCGCTTTGGGCCAAATTTGATGTTGTCCGCGCGGCAAGCTAAATTTTGCTTAGGCTTTCGACTCTTTTAGCTTGCTTAAAAACTCTTCGATGTTGTATTTGGCGCGGTACTGCGCGCTCATGAGGTGGATGAGTATGTCGCCAAGATCGATCACGACCCAGTCGCCGGAGCTTTCTATGCCCAGAAATTGCTCGCCCTCGTCCTTTAGTCCTTCTTTTAGGTCGTCGGTTAGCGAGTAGGCGTGGCGCTCGCCCATCGTGGTGGCGATGATGACGCATTTTGCGATGTATTCGCGCCCGCTCATGTCGATAGCTTCGATGGCTTCGGCCTTTTTGGCGTCTAGGATTTTGATGATTCGTTCGATTCTTTCTTGCATGTTTTTCCTTGATAAAATTTCGCCGCCTCGTCCGCTATGCACGGTATTATCAGGCTTTTGTCTAAATTTTGCCTGATTTGCGAGGACGAAACGGGCTCGTTTATGTTTAAAATTTTAAAATTTTCAGGCACGGCTACGTCGCCGCGGCTAGCTACGACGAAGGTCGCGAGTTTAAAGAGCTCGTCTATCTCGTGCCATTTATCCAGGCTTGCTAGATGATCGGCGCCGATGATGAGATAAAGCTCGCTCACAGCGTAAATTTGCCGCATATGCCGCACGCTCTCTATCGTCGGTACGGGGCGATTTTGCGCGATCTCGTAGTCGCTCACGCAGACTTTTGTCAGTGCGCCCCAAGCCTCGTTCGCCCATCTTAGCCGAAGCAGCGGCGGAGCGGCAAACTCGCTCTTAAACGGGCTGATAAAGGTCGGCATGATGATGAGCTTATCCGCGTCTAGCTGCTCTAGTGCGGCTTTGATGGCGGCATCGTGCCCGAGATGAGGCGGGTCGAAACTACCGCCGAAAAGCGCGATTTTCATAAATTTGCCTTTAAAATTTCGGTGCAGTTTAGCGAATTTGAAGTGAATTTCGGTTGAAAATCAAAAAATTCGCCGATAAAGCGCAAATTAAATGGAGATTTTGTAAAATTTGGGGATTTTTGGGCTTTGACGGGCTTGCTTTTGGCGTCCGTGTAAGGCTAAATTTGCAAAAGGCGGGCTTTAGGACGGCTTAAATTTACGCGCTTAGCGGCGAGCAAAGGCGGATAAATTTAACGCGTAAAAAGCTAAAAGTACGAAAATAACCTTTTCGGGCGCCATAAAGCGACCGGAAAAACTAGCACAAGGAGCTAAACATGGTAAAAATCGCGATCAACGGTTTTGGACGTATCGGCAGGTGCGCTGCTCGTATTATTTTAGAGCGAGATGATGTTGAGCTTGTCGCTATCAACGACACGGCGACGCGCGACATGACACGCTATCTGCTCAAATACGACAGCGTGCACGGCGAATTTAAGCAAGACGTTAAGGTGATAAGCGACGATTTTATAGAAGTAAACGGCAAAAAGATAAGAGTTTTTTCAACAAGAGATCTAAACGAGCTTAGCTATGCAGACTACGGCGCGGACGTGGTTTTGGAGTGTACGGGCAAGTTTTTGACCACTGAAAAATGCGAGCCCTATCTAGCTCGCGGCATCAAAAAAGTCGTCATGAGCGCTCCGGCAAAAGACGACACGGCGACCTTTGTAGTCGGCGTAAACGACGATAAATACGCAGGCGAAGCGATCGTCTCAAACGCAAGCTGCACCACAAACGGCCTAGCGCCCGTCGCAAAGGTGCTAAACGATAAATTCGGCATCGTAAAAGGGCTCATGACCACGATCCATGCCTACACCAACGGACAGAGCCTAGTAGACGTAAAGGCCAAAGATTTCCGCCGTTCGCGCGCTGCAGCCTTAAATATCGGGCCTACGACCACAGGAGCTGCAAAAGCTATCGCAAAAGTGCTTCCTGAGCTAAACGGCAAGATGCACGGACAAAGCGTGCGCGTACCGGTCGCAAACGTCTCGATGGTCGATCTAACGGCGGTTTTAAAAAGACCGGCTAGCAAAGAGGAGATAAACGAGGCGTTTAGAGCGGCAGCGGAGTCAAATTTAAAGGGAATTTTATTTGTCGATGACGATTATAGAGTTAGCAGCGACTTTTGCACGAGCGCATACAGCAGTATCGTAGCCAGCGACACGACGCAGGTCATCGCGGGTGATATGGTAAAGGTCTTTGCGTGGTATGACAACGAGTGGGGCTACTCGACAAGGCTCGTCGATCTAGCTAAGATCGTGGCTACGAAGTAAATTTAAAGGGTGAAAAATGAGTGAAATTTTATCGATCAACGATCTTGAGCTCGGCGGCGCGAAGGTATTTGTCAGGTGCGATTTTAACGTGCCGATGGACGAGTTTTTAAACATCACCGACGACCGCCGTATCCGCTCGGCGATCCCTACGATCCGCTACTGCCTGGATAACGGCTGCAGCGTGGTTTTGGCTAGTCACCTAGGGCGACCTAAAAACGGCTTTGAGGAGAAATTTTCGCTACGAGGCGTGGCAAAGAGGCTTTCGAGGCTGCTTGATAGAGACGTGATATTTGCCGAGGACGTCATCGGCGCCGATGCCAAAGCCAAAGTCGCCGCACTAAAACCGGGCGAAATTTTACTTCTTGAAAATTTGCGCTTTGAAAAGGGCGAGACTAAAAACGACGAGGCGCTAGCCGGCGAGCTCGCTAAATACGGAGAATTTTACATAAACGATGCGTTTGGCGTCTGCCACAGGGCGCACAGCTCGGTCGAGGCGATCACTAAATTTTACGACGAGAAGCATAAGGCGGCAGGATTTTTGCTACAAAAAGAGATAAATTTCGCTCAAAATCTCATCAAACACCCTGCGCGTCCATTCGTGGCGGTCGTCGGCGGCAGCAAGGTAAGCGGCAAGCTACAAGCCCTGCACAACCTGCTTCCGCGTGTGGATAAGCTGATAATCGGCGGCGGTATGGCGTTTACGTTTCTAAAATCTCTGGGCGAAAATATCGGAAATTCGTTGCTCGAAGAAGACCTCATCGAAGACGCAAGACAAATTTTACAAAAAGGCAAAGAGCTTGGCGTTAAAATTTACCTGCCGGTTGACGTCGTCGCGGCTCAGACGTTTTCAGCCGAAAGCGCCGTGAAGTTTGTCCCCGCACAAGAGATACCTAGCGGC
The DNA here is from genome assembly GCA_963518965.1 of uncultured Campylobacter sp. Lineage (GTDB taxonomy): Bacteria > Campylobacterota > Campylobacteria > Campylobacterales > Campylobacteraceae > Campylobacter_A. The sequence continues at coordinate 2,918 of CAUQMF010000087.1, read as the reverse complement.
TGGATGGGGCTTGATATCGGACCGGCGTCGATTAGGCTCTTTAAAGAGGTCATAGCCGACGCGCAAACCATCTGGTGGAACGGGCCGATGGGCGTTTTTGAGATGGATAAATTTAGCAAAGGCAGCATCAAAATGAGCCATGCCATCATAGACACTCACGCGACTACGGTCGTTGGCGGCGGCGATACAGCCGACGTCGTCGAGCGCGCGGGAGATGCTGACGAGATGACCTTTATCTCCACGGGCGGAGGTGCTAGCCTGGAGCTCATCGAGGGCAAGGAGCTGCCGGGTATAAAGCCGCTTAGAAAGGTTGCGGAGTGAGGTTTTTAGCAAATTTAAAGTGCAATCACACCAGAGCGAGCTTTGCTAAATACGCTGAAATTTTAGACGCAAATTTATGCGCAAACGACGACGTGACGGTTTTTCCTCCGTTTAGCGCGCTTGATCTCGCGACTCATAAATTTAAACTCGGTGTGCAAAATTTCTACCCATGCGAAAGCGGCGCTCACACGGGAGAGATCGGTAGGGCGATGCTGGACGAGTTTGGCGTAAAAAGCGTGCTGATCGGGCACTCCGAAAGGCGCGAGTTAGGCGAGAGCGAGGAGCTTTTGCGCGCTAAATTCGACTTCGCCGTAAAGGCGGGCTGGCAGATCGTCTACTGCATCGGCGAAAATTTGAGCGTGAACGAAGCCGGCGGCACGAAGGAGTTTTTAGCTGAGCAGCTAAAAAATATCGACCTTGGCTACGAGCGGCTACTGATCGCCTATGAGCCGATCTGGGCGATAGGTACGGGTAAAAGTGCGAGCACGGAGCAGATCGAGGAGATTTTAAATTTCATCCGCGAGCAAACGAGTGCGCCGCTGCTTTACGGCGGCAGCGTGAATGCTGCAAATATCGGCGGAATTGCGGGGATTAAAAACTGCGACGGAGTATTAGTAGGTACGGCGAGCTGGGAGGCGTCGAAGTTTTTAGAGCTTATACGCGTCGTCTCGTGAGCGTCTTTTAATGAGTTGGAAATTTTAAGTCTGCGACAGGCTATGTGCCTAGTCTTGACTTAAAATTTCTACACAACATTAAAATCCATCTCACGATACTACCGCTATCAAATTTGGTTTCAAATTTGAATTGCAAATTTTTAAGTCAAATTGCGAAGGATTTTGAGATGATTTTTGGGGCTTTGCAGTTAAAATTTGCGTAGGCTAGACGGATGGTCTGCCGAGCAAAATTTTAACAAAATCGCCAAAAAGCGCTCAAAAGCCAAGCAAAAATAGAAAGGAGAAATAATGATTTTAAAAGGCAAAAAAGGCCTCATCGTCGGCGTCGCTAACGCCAAATCTATCGCTTACGGCATCGCCGAAGCTTGTCACGAGCAGGGTGCGCAGATGGCGTTTACCTATCTAAACGACGCGCTGAAAAAACGCGTAGAGCCGATCGCGGAGGAGTTTGGGAGCAAGTTCGTCTATGAGCTAGACGTAAACAATCCCGCTCACCTAGACGGCCTTGCAGATCGCATTAAAGCAGATCTGGGTGAGATTGATTTCGTCGTGCACGCAGTGGCCTACGCACCCAAAGAGGCGCTAGAGGGCGAGTTTGTAAATACGACCAAGGAGGCCTTTGATATCGCGATGGGCACGAGCGTGTATTCGCTACTAAGCCTCACACGTGCGGTTCTGCCGGTGCTAAAAGAGGGCGGCTCGGTGCTCACGCTAACATACCTCGGAGGGCCGAAATTTGTGCCTCACTACAATGTTATGGGCGTCGCAAAAGCAGCGCTTGAAAGCTCCGTGCGCTATCTCGCTCACGATCTTGGTGCGCGCGGTATCCGCGTGAACGCTATCAGCGCAGGCCCGATCAAAACGCTTGCCGCAAGCGGTATCGGCGATTTTAGAATGATTTTACGCTACAACGAAGTAAACAGCCCGCTAAAACGCAACGTAACGACGCATGACGTCGGCAACAGCGCGATGTATTTGCTTAGCGACCTGGCCAGCGGCGTGACCGGCGAAGTTCACTACGTCGACTGCGGCTACAACATCATGGGCATGGGCGACGTGGCGACCGATGCCGATGGTAAGACGATCCTTGCGTGGGATGCGGCTAAGGCCGAATAAGCGGCGTGCAAAAAGGGCAAAATTTGGAGCGCACGGTCTATTACGAGGCTAGGCACAAAGCCATAGCAGAGGGCGGCATAGAGGGCATCGCCGCCGTTTTGCGAGGTGATGATGAGGCCGAGAAAGCCTCGCTCTTGTTTTGTCTAGATTATTACCTTGATCCCTACTACGGCTGCACGCTGGCGCATGAGAGCGAAATTTTCGCCCTTTTGCAGGAGCTGCTTCTGAGCGAGCGCTCGCAAGCGATCAGAGACGATATTTTGCAACTTCTGGGCGATTACTGCGGCGATTTTAGCGCGCCGCAAATAAAATAAGCACCGCGCGGACCTAGCTTTGGCGGACGCCATGCGCCTACTAAAAGTTTAAATTTGACGGCAAAAAGCTAAAACGCCGCCGAATTTATCGTCCGATTTTAAATCGCGCGGTTTTTAAATTTATTCGCCGCGCCGCACGACCTCACGCGTAAATTTAAGCAATCTCACGCGCTTTGCGTTAAAGGAATTTAAAATGCATTTAGAAGAACGACAAAAATCAAGCGATTACGAGCTGGTGAATTTATTTGCCGAGTTGGAGCTGGTTTTGGCGCAAAACGGTAAAATTTGGAGCGACGTTAGAGCCGTAGGCAGCGCGGACGGCTTTATTGATCTAGCGAAATTTAAGCAGCTAGCCGAAGCGACTGATTACGATAACGACTGGGGACTGTATGAGGTGCCGCTTGATCTGCGCGTGGAGCTAGACGATATGGTACTCGTACGACGCGAATACGACGGCAAAGAGCGGTGGGAGGCGGTCAAATTTCGCCTCGTG
>CAUQMF010000086.1:0-8685 GCA_963518965.1 uncultured Campylobacter sp. | reverse complement strand
ATGCCGGATGAACATTTTGACGTCGGGATGTTTTTTGAGGTTTATAAAACGGCTCGCGAATTTGCGCAAAAAAACGGTAAAAATTTATTTATAACCGGTGGTAGCGGATTTTATCTAAAGGCGCTGCTATCGGGTCTCACGCCTAAATTTGAGCGCGTAGAAAGCGGCCTAAGCAATGCTCAAATTTACGAGCTCGTTTCAAGTCTTGATCCCGAATTTGCCGCCAAATTTAGCGCAAACGATACCTACCGCTTGCAAAAATGGTTTGATATCTACTCGTTTTTGCGCTCTAGCGGGTGCGGCGAGGCTCCAAGCTCGTATCTGTGCGAAAATACCCTAGCCCCCGTTGCGTCAAATTTAGCGATTTTCGAGCTTAGCTGGGATAGGGGCGAACTAAGAGGACGCATCAAAGAGCGCACGCGAGCGATGTTTGAGCAGGGTTTGTTGGACGAAGCAAGAGAGCTGTTTGCACGGTATCCGCAGCGACCAAAGCCACTAAACTCGGTCGGACTAAAAGAGTGCGGAGAGTTTTTGCGAGGCGAGATCAAAACCCAGACCGAGCTAGAGGAGCTCATCTGTACGCACACGGCGCAGCTGGCTAAGCGTCAGCGGACGTTTAATAGATCGCAGTTTGAGAGTAAATTTAGCGGCAGCGTCGGGGAGTGTGAAGAGAAAATAATAGAATTTTTAAAGGGATAAATTTACAAATTTGGCGGCTCGTCTTTTGAGCGTCTTTGAATGAGTTTGAAATTTTAAGTCTGCGGCAGACTACTTGTCTAGCCTTGACTTAAAATTTCTGCACAACATTCAAATCCATCTCAAAATACTTCGCCTTATCGTTTTACGTTCAAATTTGAAGATAAATTTGCAAATTTCGGTCTTAAATTGTGCCTGCCGAGACCCGCACCGCAAAAATTCTAAAATTTATAACCCCTAGGCTTTAATCAAATTTGCAGTTAAATTTAGTAAAATCGGAAAATATTCAAGATAAAATAGGCGTATTTTAACCAAGAGTGCAACATACGACCGTTACAAATTTAAATAAAATAGGCGAAGTATCGCACAGCTAGACTAGGCGGCTGAAAATTTTGCGACGGGAGTTACCGTGCGGGTAATGACCGAGCAAAATTTTAAGACAACGACGTATAGCGCCGCGAGACGAGCCGTAGAAAGGTAAAATGTTAGTTCATATTTGTTGCTCCGTCGACAGCCACTATTTCCTTCAACGCCTGCGTGCCGACCGCCCGCACGAGCGTCTCATCGGCTATTTCTACGATCCCAACATCCATCCGTACAGCGAGTTTTTGATGAGGTTTCGCGATGTAAAAAGGAGCTGCGAAAAGCTAGGCGTCGAGCTTATTTGCGGCGAGTACGAGTACGAGGCGTGGCTCGCGGGCGCAAAGGGGCTTGAGAACGAGCCCGAAAAGGGCAAGCGCTGCGCGTATTGCTTTGATTTTCGCGTGGGAAATTCAGCCCAAAAAGCGCTCGAACTAGGCGAAAAATCCATCACCACGACGCTGCTGATGAGCCCGAAAAAGGACTTCTCGCAGCTTGAATCCGCGCTAAATAAGGCTGCGGGCAAATACGGCCTTGAAACCTTTGCCGTGGACTACCGCGCTGGCGGCGGCACGAACGCGCAGTTTGAGCTTGCTAAAAAAGATAAACTCTATCATCAAAACTATTGCGGCTGTATTTTCGGGCTCAGCAAGCAGCGCGAGGCGCAAAAACTGCCGCTTAGCGAGCTTATGAGCGAGGTTAGCGGGCGCGTGATGCCAGGCGGCATCGAGGAGCGGCTGGAGCTTTATGAAAAGGTTCGAGAGTGCGAGGCTGCGGGCGTGAAATTTCATCTATCGCGCAAGTATTTTTTAAACTACCGCTTGCTGCGCGCTTATGTCAAATTTGGCGGCTCGGTCGTGCCGTCGTATTTTTTGCTCTACTCGCATTTTAAGCGCGAAAACGTCAAATTTAGCGTGAGCGAGGCGGCTCAAATTTGCGACGAGTTGCGAGACGGCGTGACGCTATTAAATTTAGCTAAATTTAACGAGCTCTCAGGCGAAAATTTCGCTAGCGTAAAGGAGCTTTGCCGCCGGCCTGTCGCGGTATCTCGCGAGCTGGAAATCCGCCGCGAGCTGTGCGGAGAATTTAGCCAAAATCCTATAATCGTGCTGGATGAAATTCGCGCGGGCAGGTACGAAATCTACGCTAAAGACGAGCTTTATAACGATAGTCGCGAGGTTTTGGTAGCGCAAATTTGAGCTAAATTTAACGCACTCGAGATAAAAAGTGGGCGCGAAAATTTAGCCGCTAAATTTTGCCCCGGCCAAATCAATAATCTTTTTCTTAGCAAAATTTGGCTAAAATCGGCTTTAAATTTTACTCACAAGGTTTAAAGTGATCGACATCGTTGAAATCCAAAAAATACTCCCGCACAGATATCCTTTTCTGCTCATCGACCGAGTGACCGAGCTCGAGCCTGCCAAACACATCGTCGCGTATAAAAACGTAACGATCGGCGAGCCCGTATTTCAGGGGCACTTCCCAGGCCACCCGATATATCCTGGCGTGATGATCATCGAGGGCATGGCGCAGGCTGGCGGCGTGCTAGCGTTTAAGAGCATGAGCGACGAGCACCAAGCAAACATCGAAAATAAAGTCGTTTATTTTATGAGCATCGACGGAGCGAAATTTCGCCATCCGATACGCCCGGGCGACAGGCTCGAGTACCGCCTCGAGGTGCTAAAACACAAGGGCAATATCTGGGTACTAAAAGGCGAAGCCTACGTGGACGGCACGCTAGCGTGCGAGGCCGAGCTAAAAGCTATGATCGTAGATAAATAAGCGAGCCAAAATGAGAAATATCCATCCGCAAGCCGTCGTCGAAGACGGCGCGAAGATCGGCGAGGACGTAACGATCGAAGCCTACGCCTACGTCGGCAAAGACGCCGTGCTAGGCGACGGCGTACTCATAAAGCAAGGCGCTAGGATCGTGGGCGACACGCATATCGGCGAGGGCGGTAAAATTTACAGCTACGCTATCGTGGGCGATATCCCGCAGGACGTGAGCTACCGCGCCGAGGAAAACACGGGCGTTCGTATCGGTAAAAACGCGACGATCCGCGAGTTTTGCACGATAAACTCGGGCACGCACAAAGGCGACGGGATCACGCGTATCGGCGACAACGCCTTTATCATGGCCTACTGCCACGTCGCGCACGACTGCGTCGTCGGAAATAACGTCATCCTGGCAAACAACGCGACTCTGGCGGGTCACGTGGAGCTTGGCGACTACAGCGTCGTGGGCGGTATGACGCCGATACATCAGTTCGTGAGAGTCGGCGAAAGCTGCATGATCGCGGGCGCTAGCGCGCTATCTCAGGACGTCGTGCCGTTTTGCCTGGCCGAAGGCAACCGAGCCTATATTAGAAGCTTAAATCTAGTCGGTATCAGACGAAGGTTCGATAAAGACGCGGTCGAAGAGATAAACAGGGCGTATAAATTTTTATTTAGAAAAAGCGGGGATTTAAAGGCTGCGGCCAGCGAGCTTTTAGAGAGCGTAGCGAACGAACAGGTGCGAAAAATGTGCGAATTTATCCTAAGCACCAAGCGCGGTATCCCGTTAGCAAAAGGAAGAGAATAATGGCGAGAAAATGTAATTTTTGCGGCGAGACGGAGTCAAACGATAGACGCCTTTTTGCGGATTTGGACAATAAGGCTTTCATCTGCGAATACTGCGTGAATGCCGCTTATAATATGATTTGCGGCGATACGAGCCTGCAAGAATCAAGTTCTGAAAATAAAACCGACAAAGACTATACGAATTTAACTCCAAAAGAGCTAAAGGCGGTGCTAGATAACTACGTCATCGGTCAAGATAAAGCCAAAAAGGTTTTTAGCGTCGGCGTTTATAATCACTACAAAAGAATTTTTAGAAAAGGCGAGATCGAGGATGATACGGAGATATCAAAATCAAATATCTTGCTTGTGGGCCCTACGGGTAGCGGCAAGACGCTGATGGCGCAGACTCTGGCTAAATTTCTAGACGTGCCTATCGCTATCTGCGACGCTACGAGTCTAACGGAAGCCGGCTACGTCGGCGAAGACGTGGAAAATATTTTAACTCGTCTTTTACAGGCCGCGGACGGCGACGTAAAGCGCGCCGAGCAGGGCATAGTTTTCGTCGATGAGATAGATAAGATCGCCAGGATGAGCGAAAATCGCTCGATCACGCGCGACGTGAGCGGCGAGGGCGTGCAGCAGGCGCTTTTAAAAATTATCGAGGGTAGCCTCGTAAATATCCCTCCAAAAGGCGGCAGAAAACACCCTAATCAGGAATTTATCCAGATAGATACATCAAACATCCTCTTCGTCTGCGGCGGTGCGTTTGACGGACTGGCCGATATCATAGAGCGCAGGATCGGCAAAAACGTGCTGGGCTTTGGTCAAGATAAACGCTCAAAAGACGATAAGGAAAATTTGCTAGACGCGCTTGAGAGCGACGATTTGGTGCATTTTGGACTAATCCCGGAGCTAATCGGCAGGCTTCACGTGGTCGCTACGCTAAATAAAATCACCGAAGACGATATGGTGCGAATTTTAACCGAGCCTAAAAACGCGATACTAAAGCAATACCAAAAACTTTTCGCGATAGATAGGGCAAATTTGAAATTTGACGACGAAGCCCTAAAAGAGGTCGCAAGGCTAGCTATCGAGCGAAAAACGGGAGCCAGGGGACTGCGAAGCATAATGGAAGAGATGATGACCGATATAATGTATGAGCTACCGGAGCTTGCGGGCTACGACGTGGTGATAACAAAAGAGGTCGTAAACGGCAAAGAAAAGCCGATTTTCGTAAAAAACAATAAAATAAGCGCATAAGGATACAGATGATTTTAGACCAGTTAATAGGATTTTTTTCAAGCGATATGGGTATCGACCTAGGCACGGCAAATACGCTAGTTTTGGTAAAAGATAAAGGCATCATCATAAACGAGCCCTCCGTCGTCGCGGTACAGCGCGAAAAATACGGCAAGCAAAAAATATTAGCCGTCGGCCACGAAGCAAAAGAGATGGTGGGTAAAACTCCCGGCGATATCGAGGCAATCCGTCCGATGAGAGACGGCGTTATCGCGGATTTTGATATGACGGAAAAGATGATCCGCTATTTTATCGAAAAAACTCACCGCAGAAAGAGCTTCCTGCGCCCTCGTATCATCATCTCCGTGCCTTACGGCCTAACTCAAGTCGAGCGAAAAGCCGTACGCGAGAGCGCTCTAAGCGCCGGGGCTAGAGAGGTATTTTTAATCGAGGAGCCTATGGCTGCTGCTATCGGGGCAAATTTACCGGTGCGCGAACCGCAGGGAAACCTAGTCGTCGATATCGGCGGCGGTACGACCGAGATCGGCGTAGTGTCTCTAGGCGGCCTGGTTATAAGCAAGTCTATCCGTACCGCGGGCGATAAAATCGATATGAGCATCGTAAACTACATAAAAGAAAAATACAACCTCCTAATCGGCGAGCGAGCGGGCGAGGATATCAAAATTTCCGTCGGCTCGGCTATCCAGCTACCCGAGGAGCTTAGCATAGTAGTAAAAGGTCGCGACCAGATCAGCGGCCTACTAAGCCGCGTGGAGCTAACGAGCGAGGACGTGCGCGAGGCTATGCGCGAACCGCTAAAAGAGATCGCAGATGCCCTAAAAACCGTGCTCGAGATGATGCCGCCCGATCTTGCCGGAGATATCGTGGAAAATGGCATCGTGCTAACCGGAGGCGGAGCGCTGATCCGCGGTCTTGATAAATATCTAAGCGATATTGTTAAACTTCCCGTTTTTGTCGCGGACGATCCGTTGCTAGCCGTGGCTAGAGGTACCGGCAAGGCTCTTGAGGAGATTAAATTTTTACAACAACTCGTAAATGAAGAGTAAAATTTTATTCGTCGCTCTTATAGGCGCGCTGGTATTTTTTTCGCTTGATAGGGGCGCGCTCATCTCGGGATACGTCGTAAATTTAAATAACCGCATAGTCGCCGCCTACGACGACGCGGTCAAATTTGTAAAAGACGGCGTAAACGAGCATTTTAGGCAGCGCGAGGAGATAAAGCAGCTTCGCGCTCAAAACGCCGAACTGGAAAAATCGGCGGCTTTGCTTTCAAGCTTCGCAAAGGAGCTAAACGAAATTTTGGTCGATAAAAACTCGACCGCCTACGAGCCTAGAGTACAACTCGTGCGGGCGCTAAGCTACGTAAATATCAGCGACTACGACAAGGTCTGGCTGGATAAATTTAGCGGCTACGACGAGTCTAAAATTTACGGGCTAATTTACCAAGGCAAGAGCGCGGGTATCGTCGTGAGCAAGGACGGCAACCCTATGGCCTTGTTGCAAAACGATCCAAAAAGCATATTCGCCGTATCAATCGGCGAGGAAAAAATCCCGGGCATAGCGCACGGGAGCAAAGATGGAATAACGGTGAAATTTATCCCCCAGTGGCTCAGCCCGAAAGAGGGCGACGAGGTCGTCACGAGCGGGCTTGACGGGATATTTTTCAGCGGGATTTCAGTGGGCAAGGTCACGGGCGTGATCCAAGAGAGCCTATATAAAAGCGCGGCCGTAAAGCCCTACGTAAACATAACCATCCCCTCGTATCTATACGTCGTAACAAAGGAAAAATAATGCCAAAAAGAACCGACATCAACACCGTTTTACTCATCGGCAGTGGCCCTATCGTCATCGGGCAAGCATGCGAATTCGACTACAGCGGCACGCAAGCCGCAAAAACGCTAAAGCAGCTAGGCTACCGCGTCGTACTCATTAACTCAAACCCCGCCACCATCATGACGGATCCCGATTTCGCCGATGCTACATACGTCGAGCCTATAACCAAAGAGAGTATCAAGCGCATCATAGATAAAGAAAAAGTCGACGCCATACTGCCTACGATGGGCGGTCAGGTCGCGCTAAACGTCGCGATGCAGCTATATGAGGCGGATATGCTTGGCGGCGTCAAATTTCTAGGTGCGAACCCGCAAGCCATCAAAAAGGGCGAGGATAGGCAGGAGTTTAAAAAGGCGATGCAAAAGATCGGCATGGATCTGCCGCAAAGCCAGTACGCCTACGACATGGACGAGGCGCTAGCCGCAGCCGCAAACATCGGCTTCCCGCTCATCATCCGCGCCAGCTATACGCTTGGCGGCGCAGGTAGCGGCGTGGCGTATAATATCGACGAATTTAAAGAACTAGCCCAAACCGGCCTAGACGCCAGCCCGATACGAGAAATTTTGGTCGAAGAGAGCTTGCTAGGCTGGAAAGAGTACGAGATGGAGGTCATCCGCGACCGCAACGACAACTGTATCATCGTCTGCTCGATCGAAAATTTCGATCCGATGGGCGTGCATACGGGCGACTCTATCACGGTTGCGCCCGCTCTTACGCTAACTGATAAAGAGTATCAGGCGATGCGCGACGCGAGTTTTAAAATTTTACGCGAGATCGGCGTAGATACGGGCGGTAGCAACGTGCAGTTTGCTATAAATCCAAAAACCGGCCGCATGATCGTGATCGAGATGAACCCACGCGTGAGCCGCAGCTCCGCACTTGCCTCAAAGGCCACGGGCTACCCGATCGCCAAGGTCGCGACGTTGCTAGCCGTGGGCTTTAGCCTGGATGAGATCAAAAACGACATCACGGGCACGCCTGCTAGCTTTGAGCCCGTCATCGACTACATCGTGACAAAGATCCCGCGCTTTACGTTTGAGAAATTCCCGGGCGCGAACCCGTATCTAGGCACCGCGATGAAGAGCGTGGGCGAGGTTATGGCGATCGGCAGGACGTTTAAGGAAAGCATCCAAAAGGCGCTTTGCTCTATGGAAAAGGACTACTATGGATTTAACTTCGTAAATTTAGAGAAAAACGCGCTAATTTACGGGCTTAGAAACGCTAACGAAAGCCGCATTTTATACGTCGCGCAGGCATTTCGAGACGAGTTTAGCGTGGCCGAAGTACACGAGATGAGCAAGATCGATCCGTGGTTTTTGGATCAAATTTGGCAGATAGTTAAATTTGAAGAGCGTATCGATATGGACATCCTAAACGACGAGCCGCTACTTCGCGAAGCTAAAACGATGGGCTTTTCGGACAAGATGATCGCGCATCTGATAAATTTAAAAGACAACCTCGATCTGGGTCAAAACGATATATATTTCGCGCGCGAGAAAATGGGCATAAACCTCGAATACAACGAAGTAGATACCTGCGCGGGCGAGTTTAAGGCGCTCACGCCGTATCTTTACTCGACGACGAATATCACGAAGCGACCGCATCTTTCGTCAAATTTTGCGGAGTCAAATTTAAACGCAAATTCGGCGCAAAAAGAGAAAAAAGTGATGATCATCGGCGGCGGTCCAAACCGCATAGGCCAGGGCATAGAGTTTGACTACTGCTGCGTGCACGCCAGCTACGCGCTGCGCGATATGGGCATCAAAACCATAATGTACAACTGCAACCCCGAAACCGTCAGCACCGACTACGACACGAGCGATATTTTGTACTTTGAGCCGATTGATTTCGAGCACGTTAGAGCCGTGATCGAGCATGAGAACCCAGACGGCGTGATAGTGCATTTCGGCGGTCAGACGCCGCTAAAATTCGCCAAACGCCTAAGCATAGCGGGCGCGAAAATCATCGGCACCAGCG
>CAUQMF010000085.1:0-8694 GCA_963518965.1 uncultured Campylobacter sp. | reverse complement strand
GAGTGCGTCCTAACAGTAGCAAACGAAGTGCAGCTAAGCACAAGGCGAGGCAAAGCAGAAACAAAAGAGCTCTTTTTTGTATCCACCTTTCTCTTTTTCTTGGGTGGCGGAAGGGGTTTCTACTTACGAAGCGTCGCCTTCCTTTACGTCGTGCTATGCACTCGCAACTGCCAGAAGCAGACCCGCCCCCGTCTGCTTGCAGCTGCTAGCGCAGCGATGCAGAAACCCCCACCTACCCCACTGCACGTGAGAGGTTGCTGTGCTTTGCGCAGGTTTATTTGGCGCTATCGCGTCGCACGTTTTAAATTTACGGCAGAGTTAAATTTAGTGCCGTCAAGTGGCAGGTCTCGGCGGCTCAAATTTGAAAGTAAAATGATAAGGCGAAGTATCGTGAGATGATTTTTCGAGTTTTCTGCTTCACAAGCTCGCAGCTATAAACAGAAGAAGCAAAATTGAGCGTGCGCTAGGCATATAGCCTGCGGAGCGAAAATTTTGCGTTCTGTTTGCAGTTGCGAATGTAACGAAGCAAAAATCTCGGAAAAGCGCTCGCGAGACGAGCCGTAAAAATAAGGCGAAGTATTTTTGCGTTTAGACGAGGCACTTTTAAATTTGGCGACGGGAGTTACCATGTAGGTAATGACCGAGCCAAATTTAAAAGTAACGAAGTATAGGGCAAAAAGACAAGCCTTAATCAATAAATCTTTTTGTTAAATTTGCATATGCGTCGATGCGCCTATCTCTCAAAAACGGCCAAATCCTGCGCACTTCCTCGCTTCTGGTCATATCGATCTCGACGATGCGGCACAGCTCGCTCCGGCTATCGGCGCGGAAAAGCTCCTCGCCCTGCGCGCCGAAAACAAAGCTGTTGCCCCAAAATTTGATCCCGTCCATCACGCCGCTTTCGTCCTTTTCAAAACCCACGCGGTTTACGGCGATCACGGGTAGGCCGTTTGCGACCGCATGTCCGCGCTGCACGGCGACCCACGCCTCTAGCTGGCGCGATTTTTCCTCTTCCTCGTCGCCCTCGAACCAGCCGATCGCGGTCGGATAGATGAGTAGCTTCGCGCCGCGCAGAGCCATGAGACGCGCGGCCTCGGGATACCACTGATCCCAGCACACCAAAAGTCCGAGCCTGCCTACGCTCGTATTGATGGGCTCAAAGCCGATGTCGCCCGGAGTAAAGTAAAATTTCTCGTAAAAGCCGGGGTCGTCGGGGATGTGCATTTTGCGGTATTTGCCCGCGACGCTGCCGTCTTTTTCGAAGACGAACGCGGTGTTGTGATACAGCCCGTCCGCGCGCTTTTCAAAGAGCGAAGTAACGAGCACGACGCCGTTTTGTCGCGCTACCTCGCCCCAAAATTTGACGTCGTTTTCCCAGCCCTCGGCAAGGTCAAAAAACCTCGTCTCCTCGCTCTGGCAAAAATACTGCGTCTGGTGCAGCTCCTGAAGCACCACGAGCTCCGCCCCGCCGCCGCTAGCTTCGCGCACGAGCTCGAGCGTCCTTTGCACGGTCGCGTCTTTGGTGCCGTGAAATTTTTGTTGGATTAGCGCTACTTTCATATTTTTCCTTACGATTTAAAATTTCAAAATTATATCAAAGCGGGGATAAATTAGGGCTTGAACGGCTAGTCGGGCGAGTAAATTTTGCCGCGCCAGCCGCTTATAAAATTTGCTTCAGCCTTTCAAGCAAGCCTGCGCAAGAGCGCGAAACGTCCTCGTAGCAACGCTCAAAATCGCGGGTGTAGTATGGGTCGGCGATTATTTTACCGCCTGCGCCGCCGCCAAATTCGAGCAGGAATTTTACTTTTTCGTCAAATTTAGCCTCAGCGCCGAATTTGCGCCTCAAAGTCCTTAAATTTTCATCGTCCATTATCAAGATAAAATCGCTGCTATCAAAATCTTTTTGCGTTATCAAGGTCGCTTTATGAGGCGTCACGGGCACGCCGTTTTGCTTCAAAACCCGCACTGTTTCATAGTACGGCGGCTCGCCTATCTCGTCCTCGTGAGTGGCGCACGAGTCGATACTAAGGCGCCCGGCCAAACCCGCCTTTTCACTCAAATTTTGCATAACGGACTGCGCCATAGTCGAGCGGCAGATATTTCCGTGGCAAACGAATAAAATTTTCATATTTTTCCTTTGATTTAGCATTCGCACGAGCCGTTTTGGTCGTCGCACGGATCAAGGTGCGTCGTGATCTGCCATTCAAACTCGCCGTATTTAGCCCTGATAGCGGCTTCTATCTCGTCTGAAATTTTGTGCGCGTCGTAAAGCGAAATTTCGCGGTTAAAGACTAGATGAACCGCGACGTAGCAGATGTTTGCGCTCTTTCTGGTAGCCAGTCCGTGATAGCTTGCTATCTGAGGGCGCGAGCGGATTATCTCCTCGATTTGCGCCGTTATTTCGGGCTCTAGCGCGCGGTCTAGCAGCACGCCTACGCTTTCTTTCATCAAATTTATCGCGCTAACGGCGATGTAGCCGCTAATTACTATACCAAAAACGGCGTCTATCGCGGCAAATCCCGTAAATTCGACCAAGATAAGCGAGGCGATAACGGCTAGGTTACTAAAAAGGTCGCTTTTATAGTGCAGCGCGTCGGCTCTAACGATCAAATTTCTCGTGCGGCGAGCGACGCGGGAGAGGTAAGCGACCAGCAGCCCCGTAACCGCGACCGATAGCGCCATCGCATAGAGCGAAAAAGCCGTATCTACGGGCGCTTGCTCCGTTTGCAGCTTACGCACGCTCTCGTAAAATATAAACGCGCCGGCACCCACGATCAAAACGCCCTCAAACATCGCCGCAAGCGCTTCTAGCTTGGCGTAGCCGAAGTTAAATTTAGTATCAGGCGCGGCTTGGGATTTACGGATGGCGAAGAAATTTAGCACGGAAACCAGCAGGTCAAGCATCGAATCGATCGCCGAGCTAAGCACTGCCACCGAACCGCCGATCAAACCCGCGGCAAATTTAACCACAGCTAGTGCAAACGCCGTCGCACCCGCGACTATCACGGCTCTGCGGCCTAAAATTTCATTTTGCCTTTTTATGCCGGCATCGTTTAGTTGCATTTAGATTTCGCTTTCACTTCTTGCGCCTAAAAATCTATTCTGTGAGGAGCAGTGTAGCGAGCCGTTTTGACGTACGAAAACGAGCGAATCCACGCCGATTATCTTATGATTAGGTAGCTCCTGTGCAAGTCGATCAAGCGCGATTTTATCGTTATCATCATTGTACGTCGGAACGATAACGGCGCCGTTTATAAAGATAAAATTGGCATACGTGCAGCCAAGCCTCTTGCCGCCGTAAAATTTAGCCTTAGGAAGCGGCAGCGGCACGAGCTTAAAGCCCGTGCTTTCAAGCTCTTTTTTCATCGCGGCAAGCTCCTCGAAATGCTCGTCGTTTGGATCGTCGCAGGAGGCGTATGCGATGGTATCAGCAGCGACAAAACGCGCCAGAGTATCGACGTGGCTGTCGGTGTCGTCGCCCTTTATAAAGCCGTTTTTAAGCCATATCACGCGCCCAAGACCAAAAAGCTCCTTAAGCCGCGCTTCGATCTGCTCTTTGTTTAGATGAGAGTTGCGGTTGTCGTTTAGTAGGCACTTCTGCGTCGTTAGTAGCGTGCCGCGCCCGTTAAAATCGATACTGCCGCCCTCAAGCACGAGATCGATACTTCGCAAATCGCTTTTAAAACGCTTGGCAAGCTCCAAATTGACGGCATTATCCTTCGAGCTTTCAAATTTGCCGCCCCAAGCGTTAAATTTAAAATCATAGCTGACGATTTTAGCGCCGTCCAGCACGTCTATCATGCCGTAGTCGCGTATCCACGTATCATCGGTGTCGATTTTTACGAACTCCACGTTATCAAATTTGGCAAATCGCTCCGCAAAAATCCTCTCCTCGGGGCAGATCAAAACGACCTTTTGAAACGGTACGATAGCGGCGACCAGCCTCTCGTAAGCGTCTAAAATTTCGCCCAGATACGGCTTCCAGTCGGTGTTTTCGTGCGGAAGCGATAAAAATATAAGCTCCTGTTTTTCCCACTCTGCAAACGCTCTCAAATTCGTCCTTTATTTAAATAATTTCTATCAAAATTTAGGGGTTATGATACCTTTTGCAAGCTTAAATTTTAAAATAAATCATACAAAATTAGTTTTAAATTTAGTTTGCTTTCGCTACAATCTCGCGAAATTATCAAAAAGAAGCTAAAAAATTTATGGATTTTGAGTTTATAAAAGAATTTACGCCGATGTTCGTAAAAGCGGGCATTTTTACCGTCAAACTCTCTGTTTACGGTATCTTGCTATCGCTTGTTATCGGCATATTTTGCACGCTGGTTAAATTTTACAAGGTCAAGATCCTGATGCCTATCGTAAACGGCTACATCGAGGTTTCCAGAAACACGCCGCTGCTTATACAGCTTTTTTTCCTCTACTACGGACTTAGCAAATTTGGGCTAAATTTGAGCGCCTTTACCTGCGCGGTCGCGGGACTTGCGTTTCTTGGCGGTAGCTATATGGCGGAGAGTTTTCGCCTTGGCTTTGAGGCGGTGAAAAAGACGCAGATCGAGGCCGCGCTTAGCGTCGCACTCACGCAGGGGCAAATTTTACGCTACGTTATCCTGCCTCAGGCTTTTAGCGTTTCGATCCCCTCTATCGCGGCTAACGTCATCTTTCTCATCAAAGAAACCTCAGTCATCAGCATCATCGCCCTGCCCGATTTGGTCTATGCGACCAAGGACATCATCGGACTTTACTACATGACCGACGAGGCGCTTTTTATGCTCGTCGTTAGCTATTTGATTATCATTTTGCCGATATCTTTGGTCTTATTTTGGCTTGAAAAAAGGATGAGAGTTGGACGGAGTTAGTATTTTATTCGACCCGCTGGTCTTAAAGCGGCTGATTTTCGAGGGGCTGTGGATGAGTGTGCAAATTTCAGCCATATCGATCGCCATCTCTCTTGTTTTAGGCACGTTTTTGGGCGTGTTGATGAGCTCGAAAAACAAATTTATCTTTTTCGTCCTAAAAATTTGCCTCGAAATCGTTCGCATTATGCCTCAAATCGTCTGGCTATTTTTGTTTTACTACGGCGCAAGCAAGGCATTTGGGCTAGATATCTCCAAATTTAACGCCTCGCTTATCGTATTTAGCCTGTGGGGCGTGTTTGAGATGATGGATATCGTGCGCGGCGCGATCGTCTCGATACCGAGGCATCAGTTTGAAAGCGCAGCAGCTCTAGCGCTTAGCAAGGCTCAAATTTATCTTTACGTCGTGATCCCGCTAGCCACGCGCCGCCTAGTGCCCGCGGGCGTAAATTTGCTAAGCCGTATCATCAAAACCACCCCGATCGTCGCCCTCATCGGCGTGCCCGACCTGCTAAAAGTCGGCCAGCAAACGATCGAGACGGCGAGCCTAACGGCAAATCCTACCGTGCCGTTTTGGATATACGGCTTTATATTTTTATTATATTTTCTCGTCTGCTATCCTATCTCAAAACTATCTAAGATACTTGAAAACAGATGGGCATAAGGAATCAAATGAGCGAAATTTTAAAACTATCAAATTTAAGCAAATCTTACGGCGACTTGCAGGTGCTAAAAGGCATCGACCTTGGCGTCAAAAACGGCGAAGTAGTGGTAATCCTAGGGCCCTCGGGCTGCGGCAAAAGCACGACTCTGCGCTGTATAAACGGCCTTGAGCCCTTTGACGGCGGGCAGATAGAGATAGCCGGCGAAAAGATCGATAAAGACTACAAAGACTGGATTAAAATCCGCCAAAAAGTGGGCATGGTTTTTCAAAACTACGAGCTGTTTGATCATATGAACGTCATCGAAAACATCGTACTAGGCCCGGTAAAAGCGCAAAAAAGAAGCCGTGAAGAGGTCGAAAAAGAGGCCGAGGCGTGGCTGGAAAAAGTTGGCCTAAAACATAAAAAATACGCCCATCCAAAGGAACTTAGCGGCGGGCAAAAGCAGCGTATCGCCATCGTGCGCGCGCTTTGCATGAGGCCCGAGATCATGCTATTTGACGAGATAACGGCCTCTCTGGATCCAGAGATCGTGCGCGAGGTGCTAGACGTCGTCATAAACCTCGCAAAAGATGGCATGACGATGCTGATCGTTACTCACGAGATGGGCTTTGCTCGCTCGGTGGCAAATCGCATCGTCTTTATGGATGAGGGCAAAATCGTCGAGGAGAGCGAGCCCGAGGCGTTTTTCACCCATCCAAAAAGCAAACGCGCGAAGAAATTTTTAAATTTATTTTCGTTTTAAGAGGTTTTAAATTTGATCTTTTTAGGCTAAATTTGAGAGTTTTTTATCAAATTTGGCTTTTAAAGCCTTGCATATTTATCATTTAAACAACTCAAATTTACTCAAAATAACCCGCGCAAATTTAATCCGTTAGCCGTTTCTTAAATCTAAAATTAAATTTATAAATTTATTTTTGAGTAAATTTTACACTCCATTTTAAATCTAGCGTTACGTTTTTATACAAAATTTGATTATTCTCTGGGCTCGCCGTCTGAAAAAGTACAAATTTAGTCGCATTTTAGCCAAGCTTTTGTATATTTTGCGCACTTTATTTTAAAGGAGAAAGAATGAGAAAACTTCTGTTTTCATTTTTGGCAACATTCGCCGCCGTCTTTCTAACGGGTCAGGCTAATTTGCAGGCTGCCGAAGCGGACGCTTTGGCTAAAATCAAAGAGCGCGGATACGTGCGCGTGGGCGTCTTTAGCGACAAACCGCCGTTTGGCTACGTCGATAAAGAGGGCAAAAACCAAGGCTACGACATATACTTCGCCAAACGCATCGCAAAGGATCTGCTAGGCGACGAGAGCAAGGTTAAATTTGAGCTCGTAGAGGCGGCGGGCCGCGTAGAAGTGCTAGTAGCCGACAAGGTCGACATCACTTTGGCAAATTTCACCAAAACGCCTGAGCGCGCTAGAGTCGTTGATTTTGCGCTTCCGTATATGAAAGTATCACTTGGCGTAGTTAGTCCGGACGGTGCGGTCATAAAAAGCGTGGACGAGCTAAAAGGCAAAAAACTAATCGTCAATAAAGGCACGACCGCGGATGCGTATTTCACGAAAAATCACCCTGACATCGAGCTTATAAAATACGACCAAAACACGGAAACCTTCGCCGCCCTGGTCGATAAAAGAGGCGTAGCGCTAGCACACGATAACGCGCTGCTTTTTGCGTGGGCTAAAGAAAATCCAGGCTTTACCGTCGGTATCGAAGCCCTAGGCGATGTGGACGTCATCGCGCCTGCTGTCAAAAAAGGCAACAAAGCTCTACTTGAGTGGCTAAATAACGAGATCATTGAGCTAGGCAAGGAAAATTTCTTCCACAAAGACTACGACGCTACGCTAAAACCGATCTACGGCGATAGTGTAAATCCGGAATCTCTCGTCATCGAAGGCGGCAAACTATAAAACCCAAAGTCGGAAGAAATTCCGACTTCTTACTTTCCTTAAATATCTCGGTTTTTAAATTTAATCTGCGTTTTTAATTTATCATGCAAATTTGATGCGCCGCAATTTAAGCAAAAACAAAAGCCGCCTCAACGCTTTATCAAAGCGGTTTATTAAGTGCGGCGTTTTATGCTAAAGATAATTCCAAAAACATACCAAAACGCGCAAGGGCGCAAATTTAGCGTCATTTTCGGTATATATTCGTCAAATTCGTCCAAAAAATAAGTAAATAAACGCCTTAAAGTTATGGATTTTGCCGCACCTTAGTTAGATTTTACCTTCATCTCTAGCCCAGCAGGCATTTTGGTAAGATAAAATTTACTTTTTACAGAGCTTTGCAAAGCGGTTTAGATAACCTAATTTACGGCACAGCTCTCGTTTGCCGCTTTTACCTCTACGACCGTAACCAAAATCGCCGAGCTAAGTCAAAGCTAGAGCGTAAATTTAACCGCAAATGAGCTTTAGGCGGTAAGGCAAAATTTACGCTTGGATTAAAATTTTGGACAAAGCTTACCCTTGCGGGTATTTTAAGTTAGGCCAAAAGCATTTTTATAGAGATTTGGGCGAGACGGACAGCGGCGATATACGCCGAATTTATCGTTGCCGCGAAACCTAGACGTAGCTAAATTTTAACTTCCTACCGCAATTTATAGATCCGCGCCACGGTGAAATTTTGCCCTCTGACCGCACCTCATCGCAGCTAGCCGCTTAGTTTGGTCAGCTTGCGCCTTTACGCATTAAAACAACCTTAAAGGTCTTTATGATTATCACGATATCATTCCAGATACACCAGTTTTTCATATACCACGCATCCATCTGCGCCCTCGTCTCAAAGTCTACGTCGCTCCTGCCGCTAACCTGCCAGATGCCGGTAATCCCCGGCAAAACCGCCAAGATTAGCTCGGCGTATCGCCCCATATCCTTGCGCTCGTACTGCGCGCACGGGCGAGGGCCTACGATACTCATCTCGCCTTTTAGGACGTTGATTAGTTGAGGCAGCTCGTCAAGAGAGCTTTTTCTGAGGAAATTTCCGAGTTTGGTTACGCGCGGATCATTTTCGTATTTATGAAATTTTTCAAAATACTCTACTTCTTGCGGATTTTTTTCAAGGTACTCTTTTAAAATTTCGGCTCCGTTTTCTCTCATCGAGCGAAATTTAAGACACCCAAACAGCTTGCCGTTTAGCCCCATCCTTTGATGCGAGAAAAATATCTTGCCTCTTGGTT
>CAUQMF010000084.1:0-8781 GCA_963518965.1 uncultured Campylobacter sp. | reverse complement strand
AAAAATAGCCTAAAATCGCCTTGGGTAAAGCCGCGAAATTAACCGCTTTGCGTAAGCTAAATTTGTTTAATTTAGCGCCGCGCGGATCGTTTGGGGCGGATAAATTTAGCCTCGCTTTTACCGCTTCTTTAAAACTAAGAATGTATAATTGTCCTAAAATTTTAAACAAGGAATAATATATGGATAGAGTAGAGCAGGCCATAAACGACGTTAAAAACGGTAAAATGGTCGTCATGGTCGATGATGAAGACCGCGAAAACGAGGGAGATTTGGTATTTGCGGCGACCTTTAGCGATACGCAAAAGGTAAATTTCGCCATAACTCACGCAAAAGGCGTGCTGTGCCTCGCGCTAAACGAGGAGATCGCAAAGAGGCTTGAGTTAAATTTGATGGTGGATAAAAACACGTCCTGCCACGAGACGGCGTTTACCGTCACCATAGACGCTAAAAATACGACCACGGGCGTGAGCGCCTACGAGCGCGACGTCACGATCCGTTTGGCTGCCGATCCGATGTCAAAGCCGCAGGATTTCGTGCGCCCCGGGCATATTTTCCCGCTCATCGCTAAAAAAGGCGGCGTGCTAAGCCGCACAGGACACACCGAAGGCTCGGTCGATCTATGCAAGCTTGCCGGCCTAACGCAAGCAGCCGTCATCTGCGAGATCGTAAAAGAGGACGGAAATATGGCTCGCAGACCCGATCTAGAGGAGTTTTGCGAGAAATTCGGGCTAAATATGGTCTCGGTATCCGAGCTCGTGCAGTACCGTCTAAAACACGAAAGCCTAATAGAGATAAAAGAGAAAACCGCGGCCAAGATAGCGGGCTTCGACGCCCTAAAATGCGAGATCCTAGATCACAAAGGCGAGCGCCACTACGCCTTTGTTTTCGGCGAGATAAAAGATAAAACCGCGGTCAAATTTCATCAAATTTCAAGCGACGTGGAGCTGCTGTGCTCGGATAAATTCGACGACTTGCGAGATTCGCTCGAGTACCTATCCAAAAACGGCGGCGTTGCGGTGTTTTTACAAGGCGAGGAAAAGTGCGGCGGACAGGTCAAGGACTACGGCATCGGCGCGCAAATTTTGCACAAACTGGGCGTCAGCCGGATCGAGCTTTTAAGTGCGAATAAAAACAAAGATTTCGTCGCGTTAAAGGGCTTTGGGCTTGACATCGCGGGCTATAAAGAATAACGCAAGCGGGCCTAGCGAGGTCGCGCGGGCCTTTGCAAAGACGCTAAATTTGGGGCTTTTGTACGCGGACAAAAAGGGCGTCATAAAATTTATAAATAAAAAATTCGAGCGGATTTTCGCTCTAGCGCCCAAGGTTTTTTACGGAGCGAAATTTGACGAGATGATCGCTGCGGCGCAGGGGTTTGGCGAGCTAAAGAGCTTTAAAAATCTCAAAAATAGCCCGCTAAACTCTAGCGATTTTATAGTAAAAAAGGGCGAAAAAAGCTTCAGGCTAAACGTTTCAAACGTGCTTGAGGGCGGGGTGAAATTTGACGGATTTATCCTCGCGGTTACCGACATCACGCACGAAAAGGAGCTAGAAAAAAAGGAGCTTGAGCATAGGCGCTCGGTGCTAGCTCACGCCAAAACCGCGCTGGTGGGCGAGATGATAAACTCCATCTCGCATCAGCAGCGCCAGCCTCTAAGCGCGCTGGGACTGTATCTGGATAATATCGAGGAGTGCGCGCGCGAGGGCGAATT
This sequence comes from uncultured Campylobacter sp., assembly GCA_963518965.1. Taxonomy (GTDB): domain Bacteria; phylum Campylobacterota; class Campylobacteria; order Campylobacterales; family Campylobacteraceae; genus Campylobacter_A. The sequence continues at coordinate 7,072 of CAUQMF010000084.1, read as the reverse complement.
TGAGCGCATACCGGCTCAAATCGCAGCCTGCAAAAAGAGCCTAAGGCTCATGGACGAAACGATAAAGGCGTTTAGAAATTTTTACGCCAGCGGCGAGGGTGCGGCGAAATTTGACCTCGTTAATATCATAAACGAGCTTATTTTGATAGTGCGGCCCGAGCTAAACTCTCACGGCATCGAGCTAAAATTTGCTAGCAGTAGCGGCAAATGCGAGCTAAAAAGCATCGCTAGCTACGTGAGGCAGATCTTGCTCTCTTTGCTCTCAAACGCCAAGGATGCGCTAGTTGAGAGCGGACGTGAGACGCCGCAAATTTTGATCGAGCTAAAGAGGGCGGGCGGGCTATTTTGCGTGAGCGTGAGCGATAACGGCGGCGGAGTAAAGGCGGATAGCGATAAAATTTTCGAGCCGTTTTTTACGACGAAAAATATGAGCACGGGCACGGGGCTAAACGTAGCTAGGGAGCTCGCCGTAAAAAAGCTAGGCGGCTCGCTGGAGCTTGAAAGTGCGGCGAATCCGACTAAATTTACGCTATTTTTGGGCGAAATTTAGATGAGGCGATAAATTTAAAAATTAGTTTGCAAACTTAAGAAAGACAAGCAAGAAACGAGGCTAGCGTGTATAGCAAAATAAAAAATATCTTAAACGGCGTAAATTTACTCATCGTCGAGGACGACGAGAATCTGCGCGAAAGCATCAAAATATCGGTCGAAAACTACGTGAGCGAGGTTTACGCCTGCGCAAACGCCAAAGAAGCGTTGGAAGTTTTTGAAGCAAAGGGCGTAAATTTGGTGCTTTCAGATATCAACATGCCGCATATGAACGGGCTTGAGATGGCGGCTCGCATCAGGGGGCTCGATAAAGACGTGCCTATTATTTTTCTCACCGCATATGATAGCGACGAAAACATGCTTAGCGCGATAGAGCTGGGTAGCTTTGGCGTGCTAAAAAAGCCTTTTGAAAAGCGCGATCTAATCATGCAAATGAGCTTTGCGGCGAATAAATTTAAAAACGATTTTGCAGAAGTAAATCTAAAAAACGGCTTTAAATTTAACGCCTTTAGCAGGCAGCTAACAAAGAGCGGCGAGCCCGTGGCGCTAACTAAAAAAGAGCAAAATTTACTCCATCTTTTTCTAAAAAATCAGGGTCGCGTCGTGAGCTTTGAGATGATCGAGTCGTGCGTCTGGCAGGACGGCAGCTGCACGGCTGATGCTATACGAAGTTTCGTCTATAAACTACGCAAAAAACTCTACCCAGAACTCATCCAAAATGCGCAGGGCAGCGGATATGCGCTGATTTTGGACGGACAAGGCGGGCGAACGGTGAGTAAAATCTGCTACGTTTGAAGCTCAAAAGCTTAAAATTAAACTTAATTTTAAAGATTAAGCTTTTTGCGTTTTACGGCTTTAAAAATAAAATTCGGTGCATTTTAAGATCGCCGACCATTAGTAAAGCGGTGGCAAAATTTGAGCGCGTAAGATTAAACGAGCGGCTCAAATTTAAAGCGATATGAGGCGCCAAAATCCGCCTTTTATCGGCCGGTTTTGCGATTATCGCGCCCTGCGCGCCTAGTTTGCGACTATTTTTTTCTTGTTCGCGCCGATTTGCCTTGCGGTAAAAATTTTAAATCCGTCCGTCAAAACGGCGATTTTGGCTTACCGCTTAAATTTACGCGAGATTTGATCTAGCGTTACTTGTTGATTAGCCGTAAAAAGCCTTTGATCTTTTGCGCTCTTACGCCCTCATCCTCGTTTTCGCCGAATTGATTTCCTCCGTGCGAGTAGGGCGGCAAATCCTTTACGAATTCTAAAATTTCGCCGAATTCTAAAATTTTGCCGTGCAGGTCGTAGCCGACGTTTAGCGCCTTGCCCTTTATCTTCGCTACGTTTGCGTGGATATGCCCGTAAAGGTGGATAGCGCCGTGATGGCCGCCGTTCCACTCGCAGACCGGATAGTGAAAAAGCGCGAGTCTAAAACTCTCGCCGCCGTGTTTTAGCGCCAGCTCCTTGTAGTCGCAAATCTCTTCAAACAGCGCGTTGTTATCGTTTTTGCGCATCGTTAAAAGCTCGTCCGCGCGCTTGCGGATTTCTTGGTCGTGATTGCCTAAAATCAATACGTGCTTGCCGTTTAGGCGTTTTAAAATTTTAATCGTCTGCTCAAAGTCCTTGTGGAAGCTGACGTCGCCTAGATTATAAACCTCGTCGCATGGATTTATGCGCGAATTCCAAAGGCGGATTAGCGTATTATCCATCTCGTTTATGTTTTGAAATTGCCTAAAATTTGGATGAAATTTCATGATATTTGCGTGTCCGAAATGCAAATCCGACGTAAAATAAGTCATTTTTACCTCCTTAAACCTACCTCGAATTTTTCGCCGCTTTTTATTTCCATTATAACCAGCCGTCCGAAAAACACCGCGCCGCAGTCCATCGCAAACACGCCGTTTCCTTTATCATGGATTTCGTTGTCGCGATTTGGAGTGTGTCCGAAATAAATCCGCTTGCCCGTGTCGTTATCTAGCCAAAACGGCGCCCTTCGCCACATCACGAAGTCCTCGTCTTGGCGTTCTAGCGAAATTTTAGGATTATAGGCGGCGTGGACGAATATGCTTTGCTCGGAGCTTATTATGTGAGGCATCTGCTCTATAAATTCTTTAACCGCCGGCGGAATATCCGTAAATCCGCGATCCTTTGCGCTTTTTATGGTTTCCTGCCCGCCGTTATTTATCCACGTGTAGTAACTCTGCGCGTCATCCTCAAAAATAGCTTTATAAAGCATATCTTCGTGGTTGCCTCTAACGTGTAAAATTTGCCGTCCTTGCGCGATGAGCTCGGCGTAGCGCAGATATAGCCCGATGCTATCCTCACCCCTGTCGCAGCTATCGCCTAGGATTATTATTAGGTCGTTTTTACTCAAATTTATCTTTTCAAGCATCGCGTCAAATAGTCCAAGGCAGCCGTGCAGGTCGCCGAATACGAAAATCCGCTCGAAATCGCTTTCGTTTATGCGTTTAATTTTTAACATTTTTACTCTTTTGAATTAAATTTGCGGAAATTTTGGGTTAATGTGAGAATAAAGGCGAGCTGATTTTACTCTATTTAGATAATAATGCGCTTAAAAATAGCGCGCCCATCCGCCGTAGCTCTAAAATTTAGGTATAATCGGGCCAAAATTTTAAGGAGAAAAAATGCAAATAAATTCGCAAGAAGTAACGCAGGCGCCTGGAAACAACACCGTCTTTCAAACTTGGCTGTTAAGCGGCGACGAAAACGCCTGTAAAAAGGGCTTTGAGAGGCTTTGCGCTTTGGTTGTAAATTTAAACAAAACGGCTAAAGTGAGGTTTGGTGCGGAGGCGAACGTAAACTGCGTAATCGCCGTCGGGCACGACGCGTGGCTAAAACTAGGACTCCCGCAGCCGCTACCAAAAGAGCTTGTAAATTTTAAAGCGATAAAAGGCGACAAGCACGAAGCCGTAAGCACCGTGGGCGATATCCACGTGCATATTAGAGCGCTTGATGCTGCCGACTGCTTTGATATGGCGCAAAACGTAAAGGCCGAGCTTTTTAAATTTGCCAAGCTCGCAGACGAAACTCAGGGTTTTAAATACCACGACGGCAGGGCCATCATCGGCTTTGTAGACGGCACGGAAAATCCAAACGGCGAGGATAGAGACTTTTTTGCCAAAGTAGGCGACGAGGACGCGAAATTTAAGGGCGGAAGCTACGTGTTCGTACAAAAATATAAACACAAAATGAGAGAGTGGAACGCAACTAGCGTGAGCGAGCAAGAAAAGGTCATCGGCCGCACGAAAGCAGACGACATCGAGATGAGCGAGGATGAAAAGCCTAGCAACTCGCATTCCGCTGCGGCAAACGTAGGAGACGATAAAAAAGTCGTTCGCGGAAATATGCCTTTTGTCGAGGGAAGCGTGACGGGGACGTACTTTATCGCGTACGCTAGCACGTTTTCGACGCTTGAAGCGATGCTAAATAAGATGTTTATCGGCGAGCCGCGCGGTAACTCGGATAGATTGCTTGATTTTAGCACGCCGGTCACCGGAGCGCTATTTTTCGCGCCTACTTTTGATATGCTCTCAAGCTATAGCGCGGAGTAGGATTTTTGGCCCGCGAACCCTCCTAAATTTCGAGCGTTTTGCGGGCTACTGCTTTAAATTTTACTTTTAACAACCTCACCGAATTCGCTTTTAAAATTTAAAACCAAGATTAGTATTTTTTCGTAAGCTTTTACCGCCAAATTTACAAATTTAGCTCGTAAATTTGCGGCATGAACCGCGTAAATATAAAATCTTAATTTCATAAAATCATACTTTCATCATACTTTTCTTATATAATCCTTTTACATCTTAAATTTAAGGGAGAGAAATGAAAAAAATCCTACTATCAAGCTTGCTCGCCTGTTCGCTATTTGCAGCGGGCGAGGTATACAGCCTGTCGGTAAAAGACGTCTATGCCGACGCGACGTCGCAAAAAAGCATAGGCAGGCTCTTGCCGACTAATGCCGTAAAAATACTAGCGAACGAGGGCGACCGCGTGAAAATCTCCGTTAAAGGCTACCAAAATCCGGCCGTTAGCAACGTTGTTTATTTTAGCGACTCCGAGCGCGTCATCGCCGTGGCGTTTGCCAAAACCGCGACGCCTGATATAAAGGTCGTGAAAAAGGGTGCTAGCGGCAAATGGGACGAGGTTGAGACCGTGGTCTATGCGCAAAAAGACGGCTTTACGAACGATCTAGGCGGGCTTTTTGCTAAGGGCGACGAGTTATACAAAGAGAGCTGCGGAGCGTGCCATTCGCTACATCAAACCACGCACTACAAGGCAAATCAGTGGCCTAACCTGCTAAAATCGATGATCGCGCGAACGGCGATCGGCAAAGACGACGAGTGGCTGGTGATACAGTACTTGCAAAAGCACTCTGCCGACGTGAACGCGGCGAAAAAGTAAAAAGCGGCGCGTAAATTTGACGAGGATTTACGCCTGGCACGCCCGCAAATGGACGAGATTTGCGGAAGCTAAACCTATAAAAGTCGCGGCGAAGCGGCTGTTTTTAAAACGCCGAATTTGAAGGTTCGGCGGATAGTAAATTTAGCGCATAAGATTAGATGCGCGCTAAATTTGAGAGTAAAAGCTTAAATTTGATCCGTGCCAAGGCGCGGCTCGTTGGCTAATAAAAAGCCGAATTAAAATCGCTTTTAAAAGAAGCGGTGTGTTTTAGCTTTGCTTGCAGTTGCGAGCGATGGGTAAAAACGAAAGATAGGCTTTGCCAGTCTGCGAAGTAAATTTTGCAGGGTACCCTACGCAGTAGGGACTTTAGGTGGGTGCAGGGAGCGCTTGCGCTTCCGCTCGGAGGTCGGACTTCGTTCGACCGAGAAGTAAAAACAAAATTTACACCGCTTCTAAAAAAGCGGTGAGATTTGAAAAAGATACGAAATCGCTGACACGCGATTTTGTGCTTCAGGTGGGTGCAGGGAGTATTTATACTTCCGCTCGGAGGTCGGACTTCGTTCGACCGAGAAGTAAAAACAAGGTACCCTACGCAGTAGGGACTTTAGGTGGGTCGAGGGAGCGTAGCTTCCCGTCGTAAAGACTGGCTTTGCCAGTCTGCGAAGTAAAAACAGGAGAGGAAAATGAACCTACAAAGACGAAATATATTAAAAGGCGGAGCGGCGCTTGCGGCGGCTCCTTTGTTTTCTAGTGTAACGGCGTCAAATTTACTAGGCGCCGAGCTAAATACGGCAAACGTACGTAACGGCGAGGTGCTAACGGCTGCTCACTGGGGCATGCTAAAAGTTAGCGTCAAAGACGGCAAGATCGTAAAATCAGAGCCGTTTCAAAAAACGAGCGAAGTGTATAATCCGTTGCAGCACTACACCGCCGATATGGTCTACAAATCACGCATAAAATACCCGATGGTGCGCAAAAGTTACTTGCAAAATCCCGACTCGCCAAAACCGGAACTAAGGGGCAAAGACGAGTGGGTGCGCGTACGCTACGAGGACGCGATAAAACTAGTAGCTAGAGAGCTAAAAAAGACGAGAAAACAAAAGGGACTAGAGGGCGTGTTTGCGGGTAGCTACGGCTGGAAATCAAGCGGCAACGTGCATAACTCGCGAATTTTACTTCATAGATTTATGAACCTTAGCGGCGGATTTGTTGGGTCTCTGGGCGATTATTCTACGGGCGCTAGTCAGGTCATCATGCCTCACGTCGTGGGCAGCATCGAGGTCTACGAGCAGCAAACTAGCTGGCCTGTAGTACTAGAAAACTCAAAGGTAGTCGTCGTCTGGGGCGCAAATCCTATGGCAACGCTACGCATAGCGTGGACTAGCACCGACGAGCAGGGCTTTAAGTACTTTGAAGAGCTAAAAAAACGCAGCGACATAAAAGTCATAATAATCGACCCTATAAGAACCGAAACGGCGCAGTACTTTGATAAGGCCCAGTGGATCGCTCCGGTGCCAAACACCGACACCGCGATGATGCTAGGCATGATGCACTACCTATACGAGAGCGGCAAATACGATAAAAACTTCATCGAAACCTATACGAGCGGCTTTGATAAATTCCTGCCGTATCTGCTCGGTAAAACCGACGGCACGCCTAAAAATTTGGAGTGGGCGAGCAAAATTTGCGGTCTAAAAGCAAGCCTTATAAAAGAGCTTGCCGATACTTTCGCCGCTAACCGCACGATGATAATGAGCGGCTGGGGCATGCAGCGCGCGCATCACGGCGAGCAGCCGCACTGGGCGATGGTGACATTAGCAGCGATGCTAGGACAGATCGGGCTTCCTGGCGGAGGTTTTGGCCTTAGCTACCACTACTCAAACGGCGGCGCTCCGACTTGCAAAGGCGCGGTCATCGGCGGCGTAAATAGCGCAAGCGTGGGTAAATTTAACGACGAGGGCGAGTTCATCGGCACCGATAGCGGAGAATTCGACGCAAACGGCCGATTTGTCGCTAAAGCCGCAGCCGCTGCTGGTACGGGTCAAAGCTGGCTACAAAAGGCGACAAACTATGCATTCCCGGTCGCTCGTATCGCGGACGCCCTGCTAAATCC
>CAUQMF010000083.1:0-9079 GCA_963518965.1 uncultured Campylobacter sp. | reverse complement strand
AGTTTTTATGCCACCCATAGAGTAATGCTGCATAGGAAGGATCGGCGCCCAGCCCTTGCCGCGCTGGCGACCGTTTTCGTCGGTATATACTTCGGTGTCGGCAGGATCGATGCCGTTAAAGATTTCGCAAATTTCTTGAACGTCGCGTAAATTTTTCTCGATATGCTCGCGTCCTAGGATCGAGATATCTAGCCAAACGTGATAGCCATATGGACTAGGTACGCCCTTGCCTGCGCGGATATGCTCCATGATACGGCGGCTTACGACGTCACGGCTAGCTAGTTCTTTTTTCTCAGGTTCGTAGTCAGGCATAAAGCGATATCCATCCACATCGCGCAAAATTCCGCCGTCGCCGCGGCAGCCTTCTGTTAGCAAGATGCCGCTTGGAACGATCGGAGTCGGGTGAAACTGCACCGCTTCCATATTTCCTAGTTGCGCAACGCCAGTCTCAAGAGCGATGGCTGCGCCGATACCCTCGCAAACTACGGCGTTTGTAGTGTGTTTATAAACCCTGCCGTAGCCGCCCGTAGCGATTAGCGTGCCTTTTGCGACGTATGCGGTGATCTCGCCGTTAACTAGATCGCGAACGATCGCGCCGTAACAGCGGTTGTTTGCGTGGATTAGCGCGATAGCTTCTTTTCTGTCGTGGATTTCGACGTTATGTTTTAGAGCTTCGTTTGCTACGGCAAAAAGCATAGTGTGACCGGTGGCGTCGGCAGTAAAGCATGTTCTCCATTTTTTAGTTCCGCCAAAGTCGCGAGAGTGGATGAGCCCGTGGACCTCTTCTTTTTCTACGATAGTCGTTTTTTGAGCGTTGATGATAGCGCTTCTTTCGCCTTTTGTTATACGAGTCCAAGGCACGCCCCAAGCGGCTAGCTCGCGGATAGCTTTTGGAGCAGTTTGGCAAAACATACGTGCCACTTGCTGATCGCAGCCCCAGTCGCTAACTTTTACCGTGTCGGCAAAGTGTACGTCCTCGTTGTCGCCTTCGCTCATTTTTGAATTTCCCAAAGAGGCTTGCATACCGCCTTGCGCAGCCGCAGAGTGCGAGCGCTTAACCGGGATTAGGCTTAAAACTACCGTACTTAGCCCCTTTTCTCCAGCGGCAACGGCGGCGCGAAGTCCTGCTAGACCGCCTCCGATAACTAATGCATCATAATATTTTACGTTCATTTTTTAAAGCTCCTTTTCCTAAAGACTGATCCACACGAAATCGGCGATCAGCGCGATGACCGCGAGCACTCCAAAAACCGCAAATATCGCAGTTTTGGCTTTATTTCTTTTTGCGAACATCTCTTGTTTGTTTACTCCGTCGATGCTTATCCATTTTACGTATAGGCGGTACATTCCCACGCTAGCGTGAACGACCATAAAAACAAGTAGCGCGAAGTAAAAAATTTCTAATTGATGAAATGCAGCCGCTGATTTATCGGCAGTGATATGTCCGCCAAATATTATATCGACTAGGTGCGCGCTGGCTGCAAAAAATAGAGCAAAACCGGTTAAAAACTGAAACCACCAAAGCGTAGTATCAAGGTGTTTCATACGGTCTTTATGACCTTTAAACATAATGTATTGTCTGTAGTTTGCAGGGAATTTCCTCATCGCTAAAAACGCGTGAGCGATAAAAACGGCAAATATTACCGCAGCTATGACGTTAGTGATCCACCACGTGGCCTCGCCGAATAAAAATTTAGCCTCTGCAAACCCTACGACAGCGTTAAACGCGCCTTTACCAAACAAGATGGTAGAGGTAAAAATCATATGACATAAAATAAAACAGGCCAAAATTAGTCCCGTTATACTTTGCCATCTGTCCCAAACGGCAGGAGTACGACTTTTTTTCGTATCCGCTTGCCTACCCAAGAAACCCTCGATTAGCCCACTCATGAGCCCTCCTAAATTTGAAATGCGTTATCATAACTTAAAAATAATTTAAACCATGATACTAAAAAAACGATCTAATAGTAGCGTAAATTACTTTAAAAACTTTTTAAAAATTTGTATATTTTTTATTTAAGATTATATAAAGTAAAATACCGCAGGCAAGCATTAAAAGAGATAAAATTTGTCCCATTGATAAATTTAAAAATACGAAACCCAGCCCAAAATCAGGCTCTCTAAAGAACTCGCAGATAAATCTAGCCAAAGTATAAAGCACGGCATAAAGTGCTATAAGCTCGCCGTCGAATTTCTTAAATCGTCTATAAATAAAAAGAATAGCAAAAACGACAAGTCCCTCTAAAACGGCTTCGTAAATTTGCGAGGGATGGCGCATCCGCCCCGCGACGTTAATCGCCCATGAGACGTCCGTGATACGACCGAATAGTTCTTGATTTAAAAAATTTCCGATGCGACCGAAAAAATATCCAAGCGGGATGCTAAGGGCGACGAGATCTAAAAGCTGCCACAAATTTTGCTTAAATTTACGGCAAAAAGCCCACGTCGCTATCAAAAATCCGACCACCGCACCGTGATAGCTCATGCCTCGGATACCGACAAATTCGCCGTTGTGAAAGGGGTTAAAAATCTGCCAAGGATGAGTGAGATAGTAAGCGGTATTTGGATCGTAAATGACGATATAGCCCAGCCTCGCGCCCAGTATAACGCCGATTTCCACCCAAAAGAAATAGTTATCAAGCAGCGAATTTGAAATTTGCATATTATCGCGCTTGACAATAAATTTAGCCACGCCGAGCGCCACCAAAAGCGCTAGGACGTACATTATCCCGTACCAGTGCACCTTGATGCCAAACAGCTCAAACGCGACCGGATCAAAATTTATATAAAAGTCGTTCCACCAATTCATCTAGGTACGACTTTGACTTTTAGCGTATTTTCGATGCCGCTCGCAAAATCCTCGAAAAGATACCCCATCGCGCGGTAAAATTTACTTTTCGCTTCGTTTTGCAGGACTGGAGCTAGCTTTTTAGCGTAGGGTAGCAAATACGAGCTTAGCAAAACGCCTAAAATTTCCTTCGTTAGCTCGTCTTGTTTTAGCTCGACAATCCACGAAAAAAACGAAAGCTCGTTTGTTGCGCTATCAAGCGCGCTGACGTTTAAATTCGGGCTAAATTTGCACTTTTTATAAAAGCCTTCAAGGCGCGCCTTATCGCCTTCAAAAAAGAACTCCGCGTTAAAATATTTTTTCAAATTCGCGAAGTCTTTCGCGATCTCATCGATGCTTTCGCCTTTTATCGACTCCTCGTATAGTTCGCGTCCTTTGGCGTTTGCTTCGCTATCGTTTGTTATTATCCATTTTGGATTTTTATTTAGCTCGCTAAAAAGCTTCGCACTCGGCGGCAGAGCGAAATTTAGCGCAAATATCCTTGCGATCACGGCGTAAAATTTACCCAAATTCATCATTTTCCTTTGTGTTTTTGCGGGATTTTACAAAATTTAGGCTAAATTTTAGATTTGCTTAAATCGTAATCTGATCGAATTTAACACGACAGTAACCGAGCTAAAGCACATCGCAGCAGCCCCGTAAACAGGCGTTAGCATGAGTCCTAACGGCGCTAGAACTCCCGCCGCGACGGGGATGCAAACGGCGTTATAAACAAACGCCCAAAACAAATTTTGTTTTACCGTTTTCATCGTCTCGTTGGCCAAATTTATCGTAGATACCGCGCTTTTTAGATCGTTTTTTACTAGCACTACGTCGCCGGCCTCTTTTGCGATGTCTGCGCCGCTACTCATCGCGATGCCCGCATTTGCTTGCTTTAGCGAGGCGGCATCGTTGATACCGTCGCCGACAAACAGCACCGCACCCTCTTCTTGCAGGCGTTTTATGGTTTCAAATTTTTCATTAGGCAACATACCGGCAAAGACCTTCTCTACGCCTAGCTTGCCAGCCACGTTTTTAGCGGTGAAGGCGTTGTCTCCCGTTAGCATCACGGGCGTTATACCGGCATCTTTTAGGCTTTGGATAGCCTGCACGGCGTCGTCCTTTACCCTGTCGCTAAGCGCGATAAATCCTACGTAAATTTTATCCACGGCCGCGAGTATTACGCCGTTTCCTTCGTTTTGCGCTTTGGCGATTTGCTCTTTAGCCTGCGCACTTATCTCCACGCCAAGCTCGCTTAAAAAGGCCTCGTTGCCCGCTATTACGCTGCCGTCCTCGCTCTTTACGCCGCGCCCCGCGATATTTTCAAAGCCCTTTTCATCGCCTAAAATTTTAAGCCCTAGCTCGTTTGCGTATCTAACGATAGCAGCAGATATCGGATGCGAGCTTTTGGCCTCTAGCGCGGCGATTTTGGCTAAATTTTCATCGTTTATATCGGTAAAATTTACCGAAATTTCGCCCTTGGTTAGCGTTCCGGTTTTGTCAAATACTGCGTATTTTACGCCGCCAAGAACCTCTAAAACCTCGGGATTTTTGATTAGGATTCCGTTTTTAGCACCTAGAGATAGCGAGGAGACGATAGCTATCGGGGTAGCTAACCCCAGCGCGCAAGGACACGAGATAATTAGCACGCAAACCGCGCTTAGCACGCCTTGCAGCGCATTTCCCGTAAGCGCAAACCACGCAAAAAACGTAACGACGGCGATAGCTATCACGATAGGCACGAAGATATTTGCCACGCGGTCGGCAAAGCGGCCAATAGTCATCTTTTTGCTCGACGCATCGCTTAAAAGCTCTAAAATTTGCGACAAAAGCGTTTGATTAGCGAGCTTTGTAACCTTTACGTTGATGTAGCCGTTTAAATTTATCGTTCCGGCATTGACCTCGTCGCCTTGTTTCTTGTAGACAGGGAGGCTCTCGCCCGTTAGCATCGAGGTATCGATCTCTGCGCCGCCGTTTATCACGACTCCGTCGCAAGGCACCGCGTAGCCACTCTTTACGACCGCGACGTCGCCTATTTTTAGGCTCACGGCATCCACTTCCAGCGCGCTACCGTCTTTTTGTAGTACGAGAGCAGTCTTTGGCGACATATTCATGAGCGATTTTATATAATCGCCCGCGCGAGCTTTTGAGCGCTCTTCTAAAAATTTACCAAGCAGCACGAAAGCCGTTATCATGGCTGCGCCAGAAACGTAGAGGTGGCGCATGTTTTCGGGTAGGTGCTCGCCCGCGATAAAAACTCCCAGCGAATACGCAAACGCCGTGCTTGTTCCCAGCGCGACGAGTACGTTCATATCGAAATTTTTATTTTTTAGCGCGCCGTAAGCATGGATGAAAAAATCCCGCCCGCACGTAGCTATCGTAATAAAGGCAAGCGCCAGCATAATAGCTGATTTTGCCGCGCTTGGCTGCTCGCTCATCTCAAGCGCCATGATCACCGCGCTAAAAGCTGCAGCGGCTAGGAAATTTCGGCGTAAATTTAAGATATGTTTCTCGCGCTTGGCTTCAAATTCCGCCAAATCTTTGGCCACGCCGTAGCCTAGTTTTTTTATTTTTTCCTCTATCGCGGCTTGTACCTGAGCGTTTTCGACGACAAATTCGCCCGAGCCGTTTGCAAAGCTGACCTTCGCGTCTATCACGCCCGAGATCTTTTTAGTTACGCGCTCGATAGCGTTTGAGCAGTTTACGCAGGTCATGCCCGCGATGTTTAGTTTGATATTTTGCATCAAATTTTCCCTATGACGCTAAATCCCAAATCATCCAGCTCCTCTTTAAATTTCGCCTCGTCCTTGCCGTCTAAATTTACGCTCACGACCCTCGGCTCTACGCTAAGATCGACCTTTATCTCGCCGTATTCGTCACCAAGAGCGTTTTTTATGGTGTTTGCGCAGTTTTCGCAGTGGATGTTAGCAACCTTAAATTTAGTCATTTTATCTCCTTTATCATATGGTAGTATTTGTGAGAATTTATTATCATTTCGCAGTCGGTCTCAAAGCCCAAGCACTCGTAAAAAGCCATAGTTTTAGGCTTTTTTTCATCGACGATGAGAGCTACTTTTTCGATATTTCGTTTAGGCGCGAGGGCGAAGATAAATTTGATCAGCTCTTTTGCGATACCTCGTCCGCGAAATCTCTCGTCCACGGCAAGACTATCTATGTATAGCTCGTCCGCGAAGCACTCGGTCTGCGGAAATTTATTTAAACCAAGCTCTCGCAAATGCGCCCTAATAGGTTCATCCAATATCTCAATCTCTCCTCCGTCGTAAGCGCAAATCGCCCCCGCGATCTCGCCGTCAAATTTGAAAACAAAAACGTTGTTATAGCTTAGGCGGTTTATCTCGCTTCTAAAAAATTTATGCAAAATTTCATCGCTCTTAACGGGGTCGCTCACGCCGCTAAGCGTAAAAGCGATATCCTCCATGGCTAAATTTAACAGCTCTATGCAGCGCGCGGCGTCGTCTTTTCGGGCATTTAAAATCATACGAGGATTATAAGACTTAAAGCTAAATTTTTTGCTAATACGCTCAAAACCTCGTATTTTTAAAAAAATGCAAAATTTTTTTAGATATAATTGGGCAAAAATTTTTAAAGGAACGAAATGGGACGAGCGTTTGAATATAGGCGCGCCGCGAAGGAAGCGCGCTGGGACAAGATGAGTAAGGTTTTTCCAAAACTCGCAAAAGCCATAACCGTGGCGGCTAAAGAGGGCGGCACCGAACCTGATATGAACCCGAAACTTCGCGCCGCGATAGCAGCGGCCAAGGCGCAAAATATGCCAAAAGACAACATCGATGCCGCGATAAAACGCGCTAACGGCAAAGATAGCGCGGATATCAAGACCATCTTTTACGACGGCAAGGGCGCGCACGGCGTGCAAATCATCGTCGAGTGCGCTACCGACAACCCGACTCGCACGGTCGCAAACGTCAAGGCGATATTTAGCAAAAACGGCGGCGAAATTTTGCCTAGCGGAAGCCTAAATTTCATGTTTACGAGAAAGAGCGTTTTCGAGCTTGATATGCCCGCAAAAGAGCTTGACGAGATCGAGCTAGAGCTTATCGACTTCGGTCTAACCGAGATCGAGGAGGAAGGCGGCGTGCTCTATATCTACGGCGATTACGCAAGCTTCGGAACTCTTAGCGAAGGTATCGAAAAGCTGGGGCTTGAAGCCAAAAAAGCCAGCCTACAATACATCGCAAATTCGCCCGTAAGCCTAAACGAAGAGCAAATGAACGAGCTAGAAAAGCTCCTTGATAAGCTCGAAGACGACGACGACGTGCAAGCAGTTTATACAAATATCGAATAAATTTAAGGAACGAAATGAGAAACGACGAACTAAAAATCTACGACATCGACGCGGCCGAGCTTGCTAAGCTCAAATTTGCCGTTATCCACACGGAAAAGGGTGATATGAAGCTCGAGCTCTACGGCGACGAAGCGCCGCAAGCGGTGACGAATTTCGCCCAGCTAGCTAAAAGCGGCTTTTACGACGGGTTAAATTTCCACCGCGTGATCCCGAATTTCGTGATCCAGGGCGGCTGCCCGCACGGCACGGGCATCGGAGGTCCTGGCTGGCGCATCAAATGCGAGTGCGTAGGCCAAAAACACAAGCACAAACGCGGAGCGCTATCTATGGCGCACGCCGGACGCGATACGGGCGGCAGTCAGTTTTTCGTCTGCCACAGCGCACAGCCACACCTTGACGGCGTGCATACGGTATTTGGACAGATCGTGGACGAAGCGAGCCTAAAGACTCTAGATAGCATCAAGCAAGGCGACAAGATAAACTCGATCGAAATTTTAGAGAGTTTGTAAATTTAATAAAAATCGGGCGGCAGTTTGAGCTCTGATAATCCGCGCGATTCCGTTATTATGCGATTTATTAAAATTGTAAAGGATATTTCTTGAATCAAAACGCTTCAATCGCGGCAAAGCCGCAAAAACCTTTTATAGTTAGACTACTTACCAATCTCGCGTTTTGGGTGATTTTCGGTATCGTCGCAGGTATCGCCGTGGGCGTATTTTTCCCGGATTTAGGCATACAGAGCAAGCCCGGTATCGATTACTTTATCAAAGCCCTAAAAGCGCTCATCGGCCCTATCATCTTTTTAACGATAGTCTCGGGCATCATAGGGCTTGAGAGTATGAAAGATCTAGGCTCTATCGGGCTTAAAGGATTTATTTACTTTGAGGTCGTAAGCACTATCGCGCTAGCCGTGGGTATAATCTTTGGCGAAACGCTAAAACCAGGGCATGATATGCACCTTGACTATACGCAGCTTGACGCCTCTAGCGTGGAAAAATTTACGAGCCAAGCCTCGAGCATAGACGCGAATAGCGGACTCATAGCCCATACTCTTCATATTTTGCGCGGCGCGGTGCCGGTAGACGGCATTTTCCCTTACGTACATCTGCTTGATCCGTTTATCAAGTCAAATACGCTGCAAGTGCTATTTATGGCGATCGTAACGGCGGTTATTATATCTTTTTTAAAACACGATCATAAAAGCAAAATCCTAAAACCACTTGAGATAATTCAGCACTGGGTGCTAAAACTACTTACGATTTTGATGCTATTTAGCCCGGTCGCGGCGTTTTCTGCTATGGCGTATTTGATTGGCAAATTCGGCATCGGTTCGCTAATAGGCATGCTTGAGCTGCTTTTCGTTATGGCGCTTGCGAGCTGCTTTTTTATCTTCGTGGTTCTTGGCGCGATTTGCTATTTTGCAAAGGTCAATATCTTTAAATTTATGCGCTTCATCGCAAAGGAAGTCTTGATCGTATTTGCAACGAGTTCCTCCGAGACCGCGCTAGCCCCGCTCATGCAAAAGCTAGAAGCCGCGGGCATCCACAAAGGCGCGGTCGGACTCATCATACCGACGGGATATTCGTTTAATCTTGATTGCACGAACATCTACCTGTCGCTTAGCGTCATTTTCCTCGCTCAAGCTTTCGGTATCCCGCTAAGCATCGAGCATCTGATACAAATTCTCATCATCTTGATGGTAACGAGCAAGGGCGCGGTGGGCGTTACGGGCTCAGGATTTATCGTGCTTGCCGGTACGCTTGCCGCGCTTCCTAGCGCCGGTATCCCGGTCGTCACCGTTGCGGTGCTGCTTGGCGTGGATAAATTTATGTCCGAGATGCGCGCGGTCGGAAACCTCTGCGGTAACGCCGTAGGTTGCCTAATCATCTCGATCTGGGATAAAAAAGTAGATATGGAAAAATTCCGCTA
>CAUQMF010000082.1:0-9092 GCA_963518965.1 uncultured Campylobacter sp. | reverse complement strand
AAATTATTTAATCATATTTCTAACGTTTTTAATAGTCTTAATATTAAAACCGCCGCACAGACCCTTGTCTGCGGTAACAAATATAATATCGACCTTCTCGATATTCTCCTTAACGTCGAAAAATTTACTCTCAGCATTTACGGAGCGATACTGATTGATCTTATAGGCAATTTCAGATAAAACTTCGTTGATCTTGAGTGCGTAAACCCTAGAGTGACGAGCAGCTTCTTCAGCCTTGCGAAGTTTGGCTGTAGATACCAGCTTCATCGCACGCGTCGTCTTTTGGGTGTTTTGGACGCTCTTAATCTTTCGCTTTATATCTTTTAAATTTGACATATTCTAGCCTTAGTTAGCGGCAAACGTCGCTTTAAAGTCTTTTAGCGCCTTGTGCAAAAGCTCCTCGATTTCTTTGTCAAGTGCTTTTTTGGTTCGAATTTGCTCGAAAATTTCAGGATACTTCGCCTCTATATAAGGATAAAGCTCAGCTTCAAATTTTGTAACCGCTATAGTCGGGATATCATCCAGGTAGCCTTTTGTACCGGCGAAGATAATAACGACTTGCTTTTCAACTGCGAGCGGGCTGTAAGGAGGCTGTTTTAGCACCTCAACCATCCTCTGACCGCGCTCGAGCTGTTTTCTAGAGCTTTCGTCAAGGTCGCTCGCAAACTGTGCAAACGCTTGAAGTTCGCGGTATTGCGCAAGGTCAAGTCTTAAGGTTCCCGAAACTTGCTTGGTCGCTTTTATCTGAGCTGCGCCGCCGACGCGAGAAACCGAAAGGCCGACGTTGATCGCAGGGCGGATACCTGAGTTAAATAAATCGGACTCAAGGAAAATTTGACCGTCTGTGATAGAAATAACGTTTGTCGGAATATACGCCGAAACGTCGCCAGCTTGCGTCTCGATAATAGGAAGAGCCGTTAGAGAACCTGCACCTAACTTATCATTTAGCTTAGATGCGCGCTCTAGCAAGCGAGAGTGTAGGTAGAAAACGTCGCCTGGATAAGCTTCGCGGCCCGGCGGTCTGCGAAGAATCAAGCTCATTTCGCGGTATGCGACAGCGTGTTTTGAAAGATCGTCGTAGATGATTAGGGCGTGACGAGAGTTATCTCTGAAATATTCACCCATAGTTACGCCCGCATAAGGAGCCAGGTACTGAAGCGCAGCAGCGTCGGAAGCACCGGCATTTACCACGATAGTGTACTCCATAGCGCCGTATTCTTCGAGTTTTTTAACGACTTGAGCGACCGTTGATTGTTTTTGTCCGATCGCTACGTAGATACAAATAACGTCTTGACCTTTTTGGTTGATGATGGTGTCTATCGCGACGGTAGTTTTACCTGTTTGGCGGTCGCCGATTATGAGCTCGCGTTGTCCGCGGCCGATCGGCACTAGCGCGTCGATAGCTTTGATACCTGTTTGAAGCGGTTCATGAACGCTCTTTCTAGCCATGATGCCTTTTGCTTTTTCCTCGACAAATCTAGTCTCGCTAGCTTCGATCGGGCCTTTGGCGTCTATTGGCTCGCCGAGTGAATTTACGACGCGACCTATCAAAGCATCGCCGACAGGAACGCGCAAAAGCTTAGCTAGGCGTTTTACGCTCGAACCCTCTTTGATACCGTCCGTTTTACCCAAGATAACGATACCGACGCTGCTTTCTTCTAGGTTTAGAGCCATGCCCTTTTCGCCATTCTCAAACTCGACCATCTCGCCGGCCATAACGTTTTTTAGGCCGTAAACGTTAGCAACGCCGTCGGCTACGGATATAACCTTGCCCGTCTCGTTTACATCGACGTTAAGGCTGAAATTTTCAATCCTTTCTTTGATGATGGCGCTGATTTCATCTGCTTTTATTTTTGCACTCACGCTTTTTCTCCTTTATATTGCTTTTAATATGTATTCGCTAATTTGGGCTTTTAGCCTATCTACCGAAAAGCTAGCCTCCACGCCCAAATCGTCTAGTTCGATCTTGATACCGTTGTAGTCGCTTTTTACCGGCTCTAACATGATTTTTGCGTTAAATCTCTTAGAAAAGCTGTTTTCAAGCTCTGAAATTTGAGCCTGGCTGATCTGCGAACTGCCGTAAATTTTGCCGTAAAAAACATTGTCCATTTTTGATTTTTGCGCTAAAAGCTCCGAAACGATATTAGGCAAAATATCAAGTCTTTTATTTTCGCCGAGTAGTTTTATGAAATTTACAAATTTCTGGTCCGCCTCACCGACTAAAGATAGGACAAAATCCGCTTTTTGGCTATTTTTTAAATTTGGCGAAACGATGATGTTTTGAAATTTTTCGTTTGCAAATGCATTTGCGATCTCTTGTAGCTTAGTGGTAAAGTTATTAAACTCATCTTTGCTAAGGTCGCTAACTAGGGCTTTTACGTATTTTTTTGCGATAAGTTCTTTCATTAGCCGACCCTTTTAAGCATGATATTGATAAGCTCGCTTTGATCCATTTTCACGCTGTCGCTTGCAAAGATTTCATTTAAAATTTCGCCCACGACGGACTTAACCATGCGTCTTTTTTCAAATTCTTTTTGGTCTTGGAAGCTTTTTTCCAAATTTGCGACCTCTTGTCTGGTTTCTTCCTTGATACGCTCAGAGATCAAAACAGCCTCTTTTCTAGCTGTTTCTACTAGGCTAGCGGCATTTGCTTTGGCCTCTTCTACGCGTCTTAGAGCGTCATCTTTTTTAGCTTTTGATTCTTTTAGTTTTTGCTCGATATTATCAAGTCTTGCCGCGATACCGGCGATTCTTCCCTTGTAGGCGTTCTTGATAGGGTTTGCTATGAAATAATACAAAATTGCGGCAAAAACGATAAAATTTATCGTTCTAGGTACGATGTCGTATCCGCCGTCCGCCATCAAAACAAAAGGACATAATAAAAGTAAAATTTTGCTTTTCATATTAAATCCTTGCGAGTTTTGCTTTTAAAGCAGCTTGAAGTTCAGGCAATTTTTGCTGTAAATCAGCTCTAAAATCGCTCTTTTGGGCGTTTAAATTTTGGATAAATGCGTCATAATCGGCCTCCAAAACTCCGCGCTTTTCGCCGACTATCTTAGCGGCCGCGTCTTTTGCGGCATTGATAGCCTCTTGCTTTATTTTGCCCGCCTCGCTTCTTGCAGCGGCTATGAGCTGTTCTATCTGCGCTTCGTACACGCCAAGATCGCTCGTATTTTTACTAGCGCTCTCTTCGTCGTTTTTTATCGCATCGTTTCTAGCGTCTATAAATTTAAGTAGAGGCTTGTAAAGGATGGAATTTAAAACGGCGATAAGCCCTAGAAAAATAACTGCCGTTAGGACGACTAGCGGCAAATTAATTTCCAACATCAAATCTCCTTAAAGTTTAATATTTTCTTAAGCATAATAAAATCGTGCTTATTTTACAAAAAAAAAGGATAAAACAAGCTAAATTTAAACAATTATTTTATTTTATCTTGTTTATTAGCCTATCGATATCAGCTACATCATCAAACTCGATAGTGATTTTTTTGCCTTTTATCTTAACCGGTACGTCAAATTTAGAAAAAATCTCTTTTAAATTCGTTAGCCTTTCAAGATATCTTTCGTCTAACTTAAGCGCTGCTTTAGGCGGCAGCTTATTTTTTAGATTTTTTACCAAATTTTCCGTCTCGCGCACGCTAAGGCGCTGCCCGATGATAGTATCGACCGCCGTTTTTTCGTCGTTTGGCTCAAGACCTACGATGACTTTGGCATGCCCCTGCGTTAGTTTGCCTTCTTTTATATATTCTTGCGTCACGGCGCTAAGGCTCAAAAGCCGCATCGTATTTGTTATCTGAACTCTACTTTTGTGGATGATATTTGCAAGTCCGTCCTGCGTAATTTTATATTCGTCTATGAGCTCTTTATAAGAATTTGCAAGCTCGATCGGATTTAAATCCTCTCTTTGGATATTTTCTATGAGTGCCAGCTCGCGCAAGCTTTGACTCTCGATATCTGCGACTATGGCCTTTATCTTGCTTTCGCCTAGCATCTTAGTCGCGCGAAATCTCCTCTCGCCCGCGATCAGCATATATCCGCCGTCTTTTTCTATGACGATGATCGGCTGTATAAGTCCGTGTCTTTTGATACTTTCGCTAAGCTCCCTTAGTGCAGTTTCGTCGAAATTTTTACGCGGCTGATACGGGTTTTCGACGATTAGGTCCAAGTCGATATCTTTTACCATATCGCTGTTACCCTCGTTTAACTCAGCTTTGTACGCAAGCTCCACATCGCCCAAAATTGCCTCTAGTCCGCGCCCTAGTCCTCCCTTTTTAGCCATCTTTTATCCTAAAATACAGCAAGCTAAATTTTGATACGCTACCGAACCGGGTGATTTTATATCGTATAAAATCACCGGCTTACCAAAGCTAGGACTTTCAGCGAGCTTTACGTTTCTAGGCACTATAACAAAGCCGTCGTCGGTCTCTTTGCTCTTAAAAAGCTTATCTTCAAAATGCTGCTTTAAATTTGCGACGGTTTCTTTTGCTAGGTTGTTTTGCGAGCTATACATCGTCGGCAAAAAGCCTTTTATCGTTAGTTTTTTATTAATTGTTTTTTTGATTATTTTCACGGTATTTAATATCTGCGCCAACCCCTCTAGCGCGTAAAATTCGCACTGTATCGGGATTATCACGCTATCGCTAGCGCTTAGGGCGTTTACGGTGATGCTGCCTAGAGCCGGGGGACTATCGATGATGATAAAATCATACTGCCCTTCGACCTCTTCGATCTTGCTTTTTAGGATTTTTTGATAGTCTTTATTTTGCTCGCTTAGCTCTTGTTCGATGCCCACCAGGCCGATGTTTGACGGCGCTAGAAAAAGCGTCGGGATTTCGGTTTTTAGCACGATTTGCGAGAGTTTTTTACGACCTGTTAAAACGTGATAGATATTATACTCGTAGTCGTTTCTGCTAAAGCCCATTCCAGTCGTCGCGTTCGCCTGCGGATCGATATCGATGAGTAAAACTTTTTTTTCGGCGACGGCTAAGGATGCGGCTAAATTTACCGCCGTAGTCGTCTTTCCGACGCCACCTTTTTGATTTGCTATGGTTATAACTTCACACATACTTTTTTCCAGATTTTGTTTTAATTTATTTTACAAAAAACTTACTTTGTATAAGTTTAGTTTGCGCTTTAAATTTTCTGAAAGATTTTCGCGCTGCATACGCCTATCGTTTGTTTAAAATTTAATAAATCTACCTAAGAGAAAAAACTCTTCGTCCGCCTATATCCAAAGAGCCGTCTGGTAGGAGTTTTGCGTCTTTGAGCGCTACTTCTTCGCCCTCAAAGTGCGTGATAAATTCTCTTGATTTTTCAAATTCGCCCTCAAATTTTTTAAAAACTTCCGCCCAAAACGGAGCCGTTTGCAGCCTCTTGCAAAACTCTCCTACCGCGGCGCTAGGACTCACGTCTATATCTAAAATTCCGGCATTCTCGGGCGCGTTTTTTAGATTTATGCCCATGCCGCAAACGTAAATTTCGCCAACCCTAGTCGTCAAGGTTCCGCCGATTTTTTTATCGCCGACGTAAAAGTCGTTCGGCCATTTTAGCCAGATTTTCGAGCCGCGAGCCGCGAGCGCTTCGCGCATTATCACCGAAAAGTAAATCGACGCCGACTCGCCTTTTAGATCGCCGGGTAGCGCCGTTTCGCTCATACAAAATGAAAAAAATAGATTGCCCTCCAGCCCGCTCCACGTATTGTTTCTACTGCCGATACCTTGCGTCTGCTCTCTTGCCACTAGCGCAAAAGGCGGCCGTATTTCGCCGTTTCGCAGCCCTTCGACCAAAACTTTTTGCGTAGAGGGGATGCTATCTGCAAACTCTATTCTCAAATTTTATTCCTTTTTAAATTTTGGTTCATTTTACATTGCGAGTGCATTCGCATCGCTAAATTTACAAGGCAAACTTCGCTCAGCTCAAATTTACGACACTATATCGCCGATGCCAAGGCGCTTACCGTTTAGATACGCACTAGCGTCCACCGGCTTTTTGCCGGGCTCTTGCACGGTTTCTATACATAAAGCGCCCTCTCCGCACGCGACGTAAATGTAATATTTACCGTCAAATATGATTTCGCCGGGCTTGCGGCGCTCGTCTTCGCGCCCGCAGAGATATTTTAGATCCAAAATTTTTAACCCGCTAGATAGATAGATCCCGGGCCATGGCGTTAGCGCGCGAAATTTATTATAAATTTGCCACGCGCTTTCCTCAAAGCTAAAAAGCCCGTCTGATTTTGCGATTTTTTTGCAGTGCGTAGCCTGCGCGTCATCTTGCTTTAGCGGCGTTAAATTTGCAAAATTTAGCAACACTCGCACGATCAGCTCGCCAGCCAAATCCCCCAGTTCGTCAAACAGCTGCGCCGCCGTTTTATCCTCGCAAGGCGCGTAGGCAAAATCAAGCATATCTCCCGTATCAAGCCCCGCATCCATCAGCATCGCCGTTACACCAGTCTGCTTCTCGCCCGC
This sequence comes from uncultured Campylobacter sp., assembly GCA_963518965.1. Taxonomy (GTDB): domain Bacteria; phylum Campylobacterota; class Campylobacteria; order Campylobacterales; family Campylobacteraceae; genus Campylobacter_A. The sequence continues at coordinate 2,628 of CAUQMF010000082.1, read as the reverse complement.
TAGTAGCGCGCTTTGAATAGGGCTCGCGCCGCGATATTTAGGCAGGATCGAGGCGTGCAGGTTTATGCAAGGCGCGATATCAAGCACGCTTTGCGGCAAAATTTTACCGTATGCGGCAACCACGATGAAATCAGGCTTTAGCTCTTTTATTTGCGCTGCGACAGCCTCGTCTTTGAGTGTTGCGGGCTGAAAGATCGGCACGGCGCTCAGCTGCTGCTGCGCGTAAATTTTAACCTCGCTCGGAGTTAAAATTTGCTTCCTGCCGACGGGTTTATCGGGCTGCGTGAAGACAGCCGCGATCTCAAATTTCGCCTCCGCAAGCGCGCGTAAAATTTTAGCCGCATACTCGGGCGTTCCCATAAAAACTATATTCATTCTTTTCCTTTAAATTTAGCCAAATCACGGCGCGAGCCGAATTTACGCCACGCCTACCTAGCGCAATATAAATTTTACGCAGATCGCGGAGTAAAACCGGCTTCACACTCGTGCGCCTTATTTGACGGCGGATTGATTTTTATCCTCGGATCCGTCTGGCCAAGGCCAAAAAGCGCACGGATCTTCGGACCAATAAATCTTTGCAGACGGTTGCGCCCCCAGCTCATCAAGGCTAATCTTGCCGTCGCGATTAGCATCGAGCCTCTTAAATTCCGAGCCTGAGCGCAGATTTAGCTCTACCCTCAGCTCAGACGGCACCTCGCTCGCCATCCACTCCTGCAAGCTCAGTGCGCCGCCATGATCCTTGTCGTTAAAGTCCATAAAATTCGGCACCGGATCGGCGGGATCACAACCGTATGCGCCGAAGCATAAAAATACTAGAATAAAAATTTTATTCATTTCGCCTTCTTAAATTTTATCTTTTTGCGGCGTTTACGAGCGATAAACATAAAATTTACCCACATATTCGGGCGCGCTTAAGACCTGCATTCGCAAAAGCCCTCTGCGGCGCGGCTTTAGCACAACCTACAGCTCCTTTTTAAGCAGCTCAAGCAGGGCAAATTTTAGCTCGTTTATATTTTGTCCCGTCGCCGAGGAGATCGGCGTTACAAAAAACGGCTTGGCGGCGTCAAATTCATAAATATCTTGTTTAAATTTCATCTCGCCAGCCGTGCCCGCAAGCCCCAAATACGCCAAAAACGCGTCAAATTTTTCCTGCAAATTTTCGGCCGCATCCGCACGAGTTAGAGCGATCGCATAGTCTCGTTTTGCAAGCTCTCCCGAAAATTTCGCCGTCTCGGCCCTCAGCGCGTCAAACTGCTCCTCGAGGCTACGGTAGTTTGCAAGATCGAGCATAAAAAGTAAAATTTTCGTGCGCTCGACGTGCTTTAAAAACTGCACGCCAAGACCGCGCCCTTCGCTAGCGCCAAGGGTGATGCCCGGGATATCGGCCATGACAAAGCCGCTGTATTCGTCAACCTCGACTAGGCCGAGCTTTGGCGTGAGCGTGGTAAATTCGTAGTTTGCGATCTGCGGTTTGGCGTTTGAGACGGTCGAGATCAGCGTGCTTTTACCGACGTTTGGAAAGCCCACGAGCCCCACGTCGGCAATGAGCTTAAGCTCCAGCCTCACCTCGCGTGTTTCGCCCTCAAGGCCTTTTTGCGCGTATTCGGGGGCTTGATTGATCGAGCTTTTAAAGTGCACGTTGCCAAGCCCGCCTTTGCCGCCTTTTAAAAATAGCTCGCGCTGCCCCTCGCTAGTTAAGTCGCAGAGTAGCTCGCCCGTCTGGGCATCCAGCACCGCGGTGCCGGGAGGCACGATGAGCTCGAGGTGCTCGCCTCTTTTGCCGTGCATTCTGCGCCCCGTGCCAGCTTCGCCGTTTTGCGCGCGCATAGCCTTTTTGCCTTTATACGCCGCAAGCGTGTGGGTGTTGTTATCGGCGACGAAATATACATCCCCGCCGTCGCCGCCGTCGCCGCCGTCCGGCCCGCCTAAAATCACGTGCTTTTCGCGGCGAAAGCTCACAGAGCCAGCCCCGCCGTGACCCGAGCTTAGGGTTAAATTTACGCTATCTATAAACATTTTTTGCCTTATTTTTAAATTTCATTTCATTGTTTTTCGGTTTGTTATTTTGCGAAATTTTCGGATTATATCGGTTTATTAATTAAAATTTGATTTGCCGCAAAGTTTAAACGATTTGCCATGCACCGTTATTTATGCGGATCGTTTGCGGTAAATTTTCACGTTTTGGATCGAATTTCAAAATTTGGCGAATAGTGCGGCGGTCGTTTCTAATACGAGATTTTTTGATAAATTTTAAATCTTTTCTAAGAGAGTTGGGATAGCGAAGCTGTTTCGAGCGAGAAAAACTTTTAGATTTCATGAAAATTGAGTTATTTTAAAAAAGGGGCTTTCGCCCCGAAGGTTGCGCAGTAATTACGCAGCAGGATAAACAGAAACTTTTTTTCTATTTTTATCTAGTCTTTCGAATTTAACGAAACCGTCGATTAGCGCGAAAATCGTGTGATCTTTGCCTAGACCGACGTTGCTGCCCGCGTGAGTAGCGGTACCGCGCTGGCGGATAATGATGTTGCCCGCGCGAACGAATTCGCCGCCGAATTTCTTAACGCCTAAGCGTCGTCCGATGGAATCTCGGTTATTCTGGGTTGAGCCTTGACCTTTTTTGTGTGCCAT
>CAUQMF010000081.1:0-9412 GCA_963518965.1 uncultured Campylobacter sp. | reverse complement strand
GCTCGGTCGCATAAGTAGCCACGCTCGGAGCTAACTTTTCAATATTTTTCTCATAGGATTTAAATTTATCGGTTTTAGTTACCGTTCCGTTTTTCGAGGTCGCAAGGGCAGATTTTAAAAACTCTATGTTTAAATTTATCATAGCATAGGCATCTACCTTTATCCACTCCAGCGCGTCCCTATCGGCGTTGATGTATGGGTTAAATTTGCTCGGCAAATGCATTTTTGACGCATTTAAATTTCGCCAGAATTTTTCATGAGCCGTTTGGTCAAATTTGATCCGCCCACCCGCAATGTCTATTGCAACCTTTCTAGCTATGTGTAAATTTTCGCTAGTTGAGCTTCCATCGCCCTTTGACGCTATGCCACATCCGCAAAATAGTAGCGCAATCATAAAAATAATCAGCTTTTTCATCGCTTCTCCTATAAACATAATTTTGCAAAATTTTACTACCGCAAGCATTAAATTATACTTGCGTAGCGCAAGCTTAAAGAAATACCACGGTAAAAATAGCTCCAATTTTATCATTAAATTTAAGCACCCTCACTCGCCGATCACTAGCATTATGCCAAGCGCTATCATAGTAACGCCAACGAAAAATTCCAAAATTTTCCATGCGGCCGGCTTTTGAAACAATGGCGCTAAAAATCTAGCTCCGTATCCGAGCAAAAAGAAAAACGCAAACGACGCGCACATCGCGCCCATACCAAAGAGTCCCGCACTCTCGCCAAATTTCGTAGAAACCGAGCCAAGAAGCACGACCGTGTCAAGATAAACGTGCGGATTTAACCACGTAAAAGCTAGCGTTAGAAGCGCCGTTTTAGCCGCACCGCGCGTATCCTCGCCGCCTGCCGTTAGCGCATGCGAGGCGCTAAACGCGCTATAAAGACTACGCAGCCCGTAAATGCTCAAAAATACAAATCCGCCCCAAAGCGCGGCGGTTTTGATGACGGGATAGCGCTCCACCACGTAGCCAAACCCCGATACGCCCGCAAAGATCAGTGCAGCGTCGCTAAGCGCGCAGATAGCGCAAACTAGAAAAACATGCTGTTTTTTGATGCCTTGTTTTAGCACGAAGGCATTTTGAGCTCCGATGGGTAAAATCAGCGAGAGCCCGAGCGAAAAACCAGAGAAAAAGGCGTTGAAAGAAATCATTTTATCACTTATATTTTGTTTTTTAAATTTTTGACCGAAATGCGTGTAACCAAAAACTCGGCGAAGTAAAATTTGCCGCATGCGTATATTTTTACAAATTTGCTCGACCAACTTAGCAGTTTCAAGATGCGGGTCTGGGCAAGTAAAATTTGAAGCTAAATTTATAAATTTAGCCGAATTTGGCTTCAAATTTGAACGTAAAACGATAAGGCGAAGTATTTTATAGAAAAATTTTGCTTCACAAAAACGCTACGCTTGTTTTGAGATGATTTTTGGGGTTTTGAAGTTAAAATTTGACGAAGATAAGGCATGTAGCCTATCGAGTCAAATTTTAACGAAATCCGCAAAAAGCACTCAAAAGACGAGCTGCTTAACTTTCTTTCAAAAGTTTCGCCACCATCTGCTCGCTCTTCCCCTTATCGCTATCCTTTTTCGTCGCCTTATATATCCCGCTCACGTACTCCTCGAGTACCTCTTGCGAGTTTATACGCGCGTCGCCCTCTTTTGGCCTTACTTTGGCGTATTCGCCGCTGTTTTGCAGCTCAAACGCCAGCTCGTTATCGCTAAGCTGCAATCGCAAAAACTCGAGCAAGCGCTCTTGCAAATTTTTATCGATTATCGGCGTCATGAGCTCTAGGCGGCGCTCGAGATTTCGCGGCATCCAGTCGGCGGAAGCGATGTAAATTTGAGGCTCGGCGTGTCTGAAATAAAATATCCTCGCGTGCTCAAGGTATTTGCCGATGAGCGATCTCACGCGGATATTTTCGCTTAGGCCCTTCACGCCCGGGCGCACGCAGCAGATGCCGCGCACGATGAGATCGATCTTTACGCCCGCGCTGCTAGCCTTTACCAGTGCGTCCACGATGTCGCTATCTACCAGTGCGTTCATCTTTGCCACGATCCTGCCCTGCTCGCCGTGCGCAGTCTCGGTCTTTATCATCTCTAGCACGCGCTCTTTTATCTGCATCGGCGACATAGAAAGCGTCTGCAAGCGGCGGTTTTTAGAAAAGCCGGAAAGTATATGAAAAAACGTCGTCGTATCGCTCGCAAACTCCGCCCTACTCGTAAAATAGCTCACGTCGGTGTAAATTTTCGCCGAGCCGCCGTTGTAGTTGCCGGTGGAAAGGTGCATGTAAAATTTGAGTTTGCCGCCCTCTTGACGGATGACTTGGCTCACTTTTGCGTGAACCTTAAAGCCCGTAATGCCGTATATCACGTGCGCGCCGGCGTCTTCTAAAGCCTTCGCCCAGTGCAGGTTATTTTCCTCATCAAACCTCGCCTTTAGCTCGACCATCACGGTTACCTGCTTGCCGTCGTTTGCAGCGTCGATGAGAGCCTGGATAATAGGCGAGCTTTTATCGACGCGGTAGAGCGTCATGCGGATCGAAATCACGCGCGGATCCTTGCTCGCCTCCCTGATAAACTGAACGACGGGATCAAAGCTCTCGTAGGGATGCACGACTAGCACGTCTTCTTTATCGATGACGTCAAACATCGAGAGATGAGTGCTAAAAGGCGGCAGAGTCTTTGGTGCGTACGGCGGTAGGCAAAGGTGCGAGAATTCTTTATTTCCTACGATTTGCCAGAGCGAATTTAGCGTGAGCGGGACGGTGTACTCGTAGATATCCTTATAAAAAATCTTCATGTGCGAGTTTAGAAACTCGACTATCTCGGCGTCGGCGTCCTTTTGTATCTGCATGCGGACAAAGGCGCCTTTTCGGCGTAGCTTTAGCCCCTGCTCGAGGATCATCATAAAGTCGTCCGCCTCTTCTTCCTCGATGACGATATCGGCGTTCCTGGTAACCCTAAACGCCGCCGAGCTAAGTAGCTTGTAACCCGGAAAAATCTCCTCCGCATGGCGGTGGACGATCGTTTCTATCGGCACATAGACGTTGTCGGCCGCCTGATAAAATCTCGGCAAAACGCGCGAGATGCGTATCATGCCAAATTTTATAATCTCTGGACTATCCGCGTCGGCAAGCTTAACGGCTAGGCTAAAGCTAAGGTTGTTTAGATGAGGATACGGATGCGTGGCATCGACCGCGATAGGCACGATGACGGGCAGGATATTTGAGAAAAAATACTCGTCGCATTTGGCGCGAAGCTCGGGCGAAATTTCGTCGTAATTTTTCATAAAAAGCCCGTTTTGCGCGAGTTCTTTTAGCGCGTCTTTGTAGTGCCTTTCTACGATAGATAGCTCGTCTTTGATGTATTTTCTGATCTCTCTTAGCTGATCGAGCGGACTCATGCCGTCGCTACCGCTAGCTGCGACTCCCGCGGCAAAAAGCTGCTTTAGCCCTGCGATACGGATCATGTAAAACTCGTCCAAATTCGTCATATAAATCGCGATAAATTTTAGCTTTTCAAGCGGCGGTAACGCCTTTTCGCACTGGGCTAAAACGCGCGAGTTAAAGCGCAACCAGCTAAGCTCGCGGTTGATAAAAACGCTCTTTGTCTCATCCATTTTCCATCCTTTTTAATGTTTTATAAATTTTAGCGAATTTTATCTTAAATCACGGTCTATCCGAAAAAGATGCAAGCTTGTATTACAATAAACAAAAAATAAATTAAGCTTCGGTAAAAGCAGGCAAGAAAAAGAGATGGATTATATTTGAGCGGCTATTATTTTATGCCTTGGAACGGCGGTCTTTTGGCTACTCAAAAAGATTTCGACGTAGCCGCGTTGTAAATTTTAAAAAACAAAATTTAATGTTTTATGGTGGTTTTACGGCTTGATTTTGAATTAAATTTAGCGCGATTCGCAGCTAATCAAAGATAAAATTTGAGAGAATTTGAAGCAGAAAACGGCGGAACAAATAGTCCGCCGCGGACAAGTCAAAGATTATTTTCTTTTTTATACTCGGCTAAAAAGGCGTAGATTTCGTCTTTTAGTCTGAGTTTCTCGCGCTTTAGAGCATCCACTTCGGCATCGTTGTAGACATTGCCTTTTTGCATTTCGGCGATCTTTTCGTCTAGGTCGTTATGCTTATCAAAAAGCGATGTAAAGTGTGCGTTTGTACCTTTTAGCTTAGTTATAAGCTCTCTATCCTCGTGAAACATCTTTGCTCCTTTAATTAAAGTTTGGTTTAATTTTAGCAAATGTTATTTTAAGAGAGGGTTAAAAAGCGTCAAATTCGGAACATTCCATAAAATTTACGGCAGTTTAGTTCCTTCTCTAAATAGCTTAAATTTTTACGATATTTAAATCCAAAAGATGCTTTTGTAAAATTTAAATTTGAGTAAAAGATCGGATCAATCCCTTATTTTAGCGTTAAATTTACGGCTATCTAGGCAAAGGCAAAATTAAAATACGCATAAATCGTCTCAAATTTTAGACACACTTTAGCTCTTCTGGCTTATGCTTGCTTTTTATGACTCGTTTGGTTAGGCGTATCGACTCGCCCGTACCGATAACAAGCAGCTTCGTGCCTGTGCCTATCAGCGTATCGCCCTTTGGCATCGGGATAAATTTATTATTTACGTCTTTGATGCCCACGACGTCGGCGTTCGTTATATTTCGCAGGTTAGTTTCTTTTAGGCGTTTAAAGCGCACCCACGAATAATCAGGCACCAATATCTCCTCGATGTCGATCGGCGAGTCTTGCTTATACAAAAACTGCTCGAGCAAATTTTCCATATCGGGTCGCACGCTCATGGCGCTAAGGCGCTGGGCGACTAGCTTTGACGGGCTCACGACGCTGTTTGCGCCGAGCTTTTTTAGGCGCTCGGTATCGTCTTGGTTATCGGAGTTTGTCATTATAAAATACGGCTTTTTGCGTCCGATCTCTTTTTCAAAAAGCCTTACGGTAGCGATGAGAGCGATGTTGTCGGCGATATTAGAGCTTAGAGTGATCATACCTTTTGCGCTTGAAAAATGCGTCTTTAAAAGCGCCGTTTGCGTGTGCGGCTGGGAGACGATATAGTATGGATACTTGTATTTTTCCGCGATTTCCGGCAGATCTTCGCGCGGATCGATAACGATAAATGGGATGTGATTTTCCCTAAATTCTCGGCTTAGCTCTAATGTGTATTGGTTGTGATAGCAGATAACAAAGTGGTTTTTTAACCTTGCGATCTTATATAGCATTCGTCTCTCCTTTATGATCGCTACGAGCGCGCCTTTTTTTAAAACCTCGAGCATCAAACCCGTAGAAAACGTAAAAACGGCAAAACCGAGTAAAATAAACGTGATGGTAAAAAGCCGTCCAGCCGGGGAAATGGGCGCAACCTCGGTAAATCCGACGGTCGTAAAAGTCATACCCGCCTGATATATCGCGTCAGATAGGCTAAAGCCGTCAATCGCGACATAACCCATAGCGCCGATCGTCATCATCAAAACGACTAAGATGAGCGGTAGGCGAAACGGGCGAAGTTGCTCGTAAAGTTCGGTATTGAGATTGATTTGAGGTTTGGCAGAACTCGACCAGTTGAGGAATTTTAAAATCTTTTTAAACAAAGACAACTCCTCAAATTTGCGGTAAATTTAGCGTGACTGTTTTCTCATCGTTCTTAGCGTAGAAGCAGCTACTTTGATCTTTCTCGTAGTACCGTCCTCTAGCGTAACGCGGATGGTTCTTAGATTTGGCAAAAACCTTCTTTTAGTTCTGTTTTTAGCGTGGCTGACGTTGTTGCCTACCATCGGACCTTTGCCTGTTATTGCGCATACTCTTGACATTTTATTTCCTTAAAATTAAAAATTTTTCCTGATTTTATCTAAAATAAGCAAAATATTAACTTAAATGCTCCGATCGGTTTTTACGCGAGTGCAGTGTTTTAAACTAAAATTATGGATAAAAAGGATAAAATAATAAAATTTAAACATATTTTATTTTGCGAGATCTGCGGGCAAATTTAAACCCTGCTATAAATCGGGAAATTTCTAGGCGTTTTATGAGATTAAAATTTAAAGACGATACGGCCATTTTTTATCCTCTGGGCTTTCTTGACGGAGACGTATCTAAGTATGAAATCAGCGAAAAAAATATAAATTCTATTCGCCAAAAATCCCCTCGCTACATCTTAATATCCCTTAAAAACGCCGTTTATTTTAATAAAATCGGTTTTAATCTAATCCTTGAAGCCGTTTTAAAGCTAGCCGCATTTAACGGTGCTAGCGTAGGCTTTTGCGACTATAACGAAGTTAAATTTAAAGCACTTAAAAGAATGTCAAAGGGCATGACGAATTTATCTTTTTTCGAGACCGCAAACGTAGCGGCGCTATTTTGGGGAGAGTTTAAACCAGAATACGCAAATAGACGCATCATAGTTTTTAACGACGATGCCGACCAAAAACGCCAAATCGCCCTTAAGCTCTCCGGTATCGGCTATATCCCGACGATAGCTAAGGATCTAAAAGAATTTAAAAGCCTTCATAAAAACTTTGAGTATTCAGTCTATCTCACGCAGATAAAATCAAGTAAAAAAGACATAAAAACCACGCTCAAAGAAAATGTCGTCATATACGAGCTAGAGGGCTTTATCGACTCGGCTTTCATAAATAATTTCGACCAAAAGACGTTTAATAATTCATTAAAAATAGGCTTTAAATTTTTTGTCTTTGATATGAGTAAATCAAGCTCGATAAACATCCACGGCGTATCTTTTTTAGCTAAGCTCTCTACCGTCTGCGCCGAGTATGGAGCCGCTATCGTCGTATGCGGCTTAAAACTAGCCAGCACGTCTCAAGTCCTAAAAAATGACCTTGAGGACTACGGCATCTTGGTTTATAAAAGCCTTGGCGAATTTTACGAAGACGACGGTACTATCGCGGGCGGGGGCGGATCTGGAGAAGAAAGGCCCAAAAATCTCACCAAAGATATCATAAACGCCTTGCCGAGCCTCTTAGCGACGGTAACGGACACTCTAGCCTCAATGTCCGGTTCTACGGTTACGAAAATAAGCACCGCCATAGAGCGTTTTAGCTGCCAAGAAGGTAAATTTAATATCGGCTCGGTCGCGTTTTACGGCGATTTGGAGGCTAAATTTATCCTCTGCCTACAAAAAAACGATATCAAAAAGATGTGTAAAATTTTACTCCAAAATAGCGAGAATTTAAGCCTCTCGCAAGCGTATGCCGATCTGCTAAGCGTTATTTGCGACCGTATCGAATCGCAGCTAGCCAGGCAGGGCATAACCGTGAGCTTTACCCTGCCGCATATTTTAGAGGTAACTCAAGACGAAAACAATAAAAACCGAGGCGTCTTGGTGCGGCTTGACGTAGACGGCATGGACGCGATATTTTTTCTAAGCAAATAAAGGACACTAAAATGTATGTAGCACCGAGTATTTTATCGGCTGATTTTGGAAATTTAAGAGCCGAGATTGAGGCCATCTGCGAGGCTGGCGCCGATCTTGTGCATGTTGACGTGATGGACGGGCATTTCGTGCCGAATTTAACCATCGGCCCGGTGGTCGTAAATGCCGTCGCAAAAGCCGCTACAAAGCCGCTGGATATACATCTGATGGTTCAAAACAACACCTTTTTCGCCGATCTTTTTTTGCCTCTGAAGCCTAAATTTTTAAGCTTTCACATCGAGGAGGAAAAGCACCCGCTGCGTCTAATCGATCACATCCGTAGCCATGGCACGGGGCCTGCGATAGTACTAAACCCGCACACGCCCGTATCGGCGATCGAGCACATCGTAAACGAGGTCGACATGGTGCTTTTAATGAGCGTAAATCCTGGCTTTGGCGGGCAAAAATTTATCCCTTCGGTGCTCGAAAAAGCTCGCAGCTTACGCGAAATGATCGAGCGTAAAAACGCAAAATGCATGATCGAAGTAGACGGCGGTGTGACGGGACTAAACGTCGCGCAGCTCGATGAAGCGGGCGTGGATATCGTCGTGGCGGGCAGTTATATATTTTCGTCAAATTCATACGAGCACTCTATCCGCTCGCTAAAGCTCGAGTTTTGAATCAAGATTTTGAAAATTTACTCGCCGTCATCGCCAAACGAAACGTAGCCTACGCGGACTTTGTCGCCGCGACCAAGCAAATGGACGAATACGCCGAGCTTTTTGATGTTCGCGACGTGCAGATGTGGCGCGCGCTGGGGCTTGATATAACCCGCACCGCAAAAAACCAAATCGAGCTAAAAACGCGGCGCAATGAGATAAAAGATCAAATTTTTTGCGTCGTAGATATAGAAACTAGCGGCGGCATAAATAGCGGCCAGATCATAGAAATCGGCGCACTAAAGCTACAAAACGGCGAAATAATCGGTAAATTTGAAACATTCGTGTACGCACCCTACGTCCCGGAAAATATCAGCGAACTAACGGGAATCACCGCAGAACACCTAAAAAACGCACCTAGCCTAGCCTTCGTCATGGAGCAGTTTAAGGTCTTTTTGGGTCAGAGCGTTTTCGTAGCGCACAACGTCCGCTTTGACTACGGCTTTATCAGCGCGACGCTGGAGGCGCTAGGATACGGAGAGCTGCTAAACCGCAGGCTCTGCACGATCGACCTAGCCCGCCGCACCATAGCCTCGCCAAAATACGGCCTGGGTACGCTAAAAGAGATTTTACGCATAAATAACGCCCACCACAGAGCCCTTAACGACGCTATCGCGGCGGCTAAAATTTTTAAATATTCACTGCAAAAGCTTCCTAGCGAGGTAAAAACGGTCGAGGATCTAATAGAATTTAGCAAATCGGCCAAGACGATAAAGCAACTAAAAACCCAAAACCCAAGCTTGCCGCATCTCACGGACGACAATCCGTAAAACCGAAAAAACGCGAAATTTTGCGCATAAGCTTCGGCTTAAAAACTCGGTTTTGATACGTTTTTATGCCAAAATTCGTTAAATTTGATAAGAACAGACAAAACGGCTTTAAATTTAATTGCGACAAAAAGTCCGTAAGGCAAAATTTTACGTCGGCAAAAACTCGGGAAATTTTAGATAAAACCCGCAAGCTGCAAGCAAGGCGGAATTCACCGCTCTAGCAATAAAATCTACGTCCGAACAAAACCGCATACTTGCAGGCGCTTGATGTAATGCCCAATTTTAAAACGACGAATAAAACCGGGCGGTAAAATTTGGTTAAATTTAGCAAGCTTTTTTGCCTAAATTTTAATAGCGCAAGAAATTTTTGCTAAGCATGAGGCCTAAAGCAAATAAAATCCGAATTCATATAGAAAAAATTACCAGCCAGAAAATTTTATCGCTCAAAAATGCTCCGCTTCTAAACGCCCTTGCCGTTTGCTAAAATCAAAAACAAACTCGCTAAATTTATAAAAATTTACGCTTATCAAACC
>CAUQMF010000080.1:0-9665 GCA_963518965.1 uncultured Campylobacter sp. | reverse complement strand
CTAAAAAAAACTACGCTACTAAAATATTAAGCTCTTTATAAATTTTACTAACAAGCTTTACAATGCGACAAAATACCTGCTGCTAAACGAGTCTAAATTTGCAAATTTAAGCGACGCAAAAATCGAAACGAAGCTTGGCAAATACATGCTAAGCCGCTTTAACGAGTGCGTGCGAGAGGTGCGAGAAAACATCGACGCCTACCGCTTTAACGACGCCGCAAACGCTATTTATAAATTTTTATGGGACGAGTTTTGCGACTGGGGTATTGAGCTTAGCAAAGCCGACAAAGGCAGCGTAAGGGAGCTTGGAGCGATATTTAAAGAGGCTATGAGACTACTAAGTCCGTTTATGCCGTTTATCTCAGAATTTCTTTTCCACGAGCTTAGCGGCTCAAATTTAGAAAGCGCAAGCTCTATCATGATAGAGGCGTATCCGCAGGCGAATGAGCGCGACTTGCAGATAGAAAAAACATTTGAGCTAGTGATCGAGGCTATCGTCGCGATCCGCCGCGCAAAGGCGACCATCGAGCAAGGCAACTCAAAGATCGCAAAAGCCTTCATCAAGCTAAACGGAAACGAAAATTTGACCGAGGCGACAAACTACATCTCACTGCTAGCTAAGTGCGAACAGATCGAGTTTTGCGACGCTAAAATCGAAAACGCCGCCCGCGACGTGAGCGAAAATTTAGAAGTCTTCGTACCGCTTGAAGGCGTGGATATGAGCGCTGTTATCATGCGACTGCGGTCGCAAAAAACCAAACTAGAAAAAGAGATAGCAAAGCTATCAAACATGCTAAATAACGAGAAATTCGTGGCCTCCGCTCCGCAAGCCGTGGTCGAAGCCAACCGCGAAGGGCTGCAAAGCGCGCAGGAAAAATTCGCCAAAGTATGCGACGAGCTAAAGGCGTTTGGCGAGTAGTCCGCTCGTTTGAACCTAAATTTTAATCAAGGAGAAAAAATGAAAGGCAGTATCGGTGGATTTACGCTAGGCACGGTCATAGCCGTCGCGCTATCGTGGGGAGCTAATAAAAGCATATTGTGGGCGATAATTCACGGATTTTTAAGTTGGATATACGTAATTTATTATTTGCTGATGAAGTGAAATTTAATCAGCGGCGCGTCGTTTTACGCGCTAAATTTTAAAATTTATCAAGGATAAAAAATGAACGAAAAAATAAAAATAGCGGTTTTGGGATATGGAAATTTAGGTCGCGGCGTAGAGCTTGCCGCAAGGAATAGCAAGGATTTAGAGCTTTCAGCAGTTTTTAGCCGCAGAAATCCAAACGAAGTAAAAACATGCGGCGCGCCGGTGTTTAGCGTGGATGAAATTTTATCGCACAAGGGTAAATTTGACGTTTTGGTGCTTTGCGGCGGTAGCGCGACGGATCTGCCGACGCAGACGCCTGAGTTTGCGCTAAATTTCAATGTCGTCGATAGCTTCGATACGCACGCGAAAATCCCTGAGCACTTCGCAGCCGTAGACGCCGCAGCCAAAGCGGGCGGAAAAGTTGGCATCATCGCCGTAGGCTGGGATCCGGGTCTGTTTTCGCTAAATAGACTATTTGGCGAGAGTGTGCTGGAAAACGGCAGCAGCTACACGTTTTGGGGTAAAGGCGTGAGCCAAGGCCACTCCGACGCTATCCGCAGGATAGAGGGCGTCGTGGATGCACGCCAATACACCGTGCCGATAAAAAGCGCCTTAGAGCGAGTTCGCGCGGGCGAAAACCCAAAACTTAGCACGCGCGAAAAACATCTGCGCGAGTGCTACGTTGTAGCCGAAGAGGGCACCGATAAAGCGCGCATAGAAAAAGAGATAAAAACGATGCCCAATTACTTCGCCGACTACGACACGAGCGTGCATTTCATAGATCTTGCGACGCTTAAAAAAGAGCACGGCGGCATCCCTCACGGAGGATTTGTTTTGCGAAGCGGAACGACGGGCGAGCACGGCGAAAATAAACATCTGATCGAGTTTTCGCTAAAGCTTGACTCAAATCCGGAATTTACCGCAAGCGTGCTAGTAGCCTATGCCCGCGCGGCGTATCGTTTGGCACAAAGTGGCCAAAGCGGCGCGTTTAGCGTATTTGACATCGCGCCGGCGCTTCTTTCGCCAAAGAGCGCAGACGAGCTAAGGCGCGAAATTTTATAAATTTTAGTAGCGCTTCGGCGGAATTATGAACGAGGAAATTTGAGTGATAAAAATAAAAAATTTAAAGAAATTTTACGGGGCGACGCAGATCATAGACGGCGTCAGCCTAACCGTAGAAAAAGGCGAAATTTTCGCCATCGTGGGTCACAGCGGCGCTGGTAAATCCACCCTGCTTCGCTGCATAAACGGCCTAGAGGACTATCAAGGCGGTAGCCTAAAGGTATTTGATAAAGAAATCTCGGCGCTAAAAGATAGAGAGCTAAGAGAGCTTAGGCGAGATGTGGGGATGATATTTCAGCACTTTGCGCTGATGGCTAGAAAAACGGCGTTTGAAAACGTCGCAACCCCGCTTAAATTTTGGGGTTACTCAGACGGCGATATCAAAAAAAGAGTGAGTGAGCTACTAGAACTAGTCGGCCTTGCAAACAAAGCCGCAAGCTATCCGGGCGAGCTAAGCGGCGGACAAAAGCAGCGCGTCGCTATCGCCCGTGCCCTTGCGCTAAGTCCAAAAATTTTACTCTCCGACGAGGCAACCTCGGCGCTTGATCCAAATACGACAAATTCGATACTCGAGCTTTTAAAACAGATCAATCAAACGCTAAATATCAGCGTCGTTTTGGTCACGCACGAGATGGAGGTCGTAAAAAGCATCGCGCGCCGCGCAGTGCTGCTAGAAAGCGGCAAGATAATCGGCAGCGGCACAATCGAGGAGCTATTTTTAAAACCGGACGAAAAGATGAAGGAATTCCTCGGCGAGGATGAAATTTTGCCGAGCGAGGGCGTAAATATCAGACTCTTTTTCCCGAAAGAAGTCGCGCAAAACAGCGTCATCACGCATATGGCGCGCACGCTAAACATCGACTTTAACATCGTCTGGGGCAAGCTTGAAAAGCTAAACGAAAACGTGCTTGGCTCGCTCGTCATCAACGTCGATCCTAAAGACGAAGCGCGCGTGACCGAGTACATCAAGCAAAGCGGTGTATTGTGGGAGGTGGCGTGATGTTTGGCATAGATTTTTCTAAATTTCCCGACGTTTTCGAGCGCATTTTACTTCCTGCTATCGGCGAGACGCTTTATATGAGCGTGGTTTCTACGCTTTTAGCGTTTCTCATAGGTCTAGTGCCCGCTATCTTGCTCGTTCTTTCCGCGCAAGACGGCCTAAAGCCAAACAAACCGCTATTTATCGCGCTTGATATCACGGTAAATACGCTAAGGAGCTTTCCATTTATCATCCTTATCATCGTACTTTTCCCGCTCACGCGCCTGATCGTGGGCACCAGTATCGGCACTACCGCGGCTATCGTTCCGCTTACTATCGGCGCGGCGCCGTTTATCGCTAGGCTCATAGAGAGCGCGCTAAAAGAGGTCGATAAAGGCATCATCGAGGCAGCTAGAAGCTTCGGTAGCTCAAATTTTCAGATCATTTTTAAGGTGATGTTTGTAGAGGCGTTGCCCGGCATCGTAGCTTCTATCACGCTCACGCTTATCGTTATCATCGGCTTTTCGGCGATGGCGGGCGCGGTCGGCGGCGGCGGACTTGGGTCTGTTGCGATAAACTACGGCTACCAGAGATTTCGCCCCGATATCATGCTTTATACCGTCGTGATTTTAATCATAATGGTTCAAATTTTCCAATCATTAGGAAATTTTATTTATAAGATCACAAAGAAATGATTTTTACGTCTGATTTTATTTTCTTTTAAACTTTTTTTGCATAAAATCCCGAAATTAATTTTACAAAGAAAGGATAGAAAATGAAATCAGATATGTGCGAAATGCGTCGCTTCACTGAACTTAAGTCGTCGAAAGACTAACGCTAAGCGCAAAATTTCTTTTTAAGCGCTTAGTTTCGCTAAGCATTTAAAAAGAAATTTAAGCCTCCGCTCATATCCTTTTTTAAATGCTAGCCAAATTTTAAAAAGGATATAAAATGAAAAATCTACTCAAATACTCTCTAGTCGCTCTAGGCCTAACGGTCGCCGCAAATGCCACCGAGAAAATCGTCGTAGGCGCTACGCCGGTTCCGCATGCTGAAATTTTAGAAGTCGTAAAACCTATCCTTGCAAAAGACGGCTTTACTCTTGAGATCAAAGAATTTAACGACTACTCTACTCCAAATTTAGCCACCGAGGACGGCGATCTAGACGCTAACTACTTCCAGCACCTGCCGTATCTTGAGGAATTTAACAAAAACAAAGGCACTCATCTAGTTAAAACAGTTGGCGTTCACCTCGAGCCTATGGGCGTTTACTCTAAAAAGATAAAAGATATCAAAGAGCTAAAAGACGGCAGCACCGTAGCGATACCAAACGACCCGACAAACGAGAGCCGCGCGCTTGACGTGCTAGCTAGCGCAGGTCTTATCAAACTAAACGACAACCCTCTAAAAACTCCGCTTGATATCACGGAAAACCCAAAAAAGCTAAAATTCGAAGAGATCGAGACAGCTCAAGTTCCTCGTACGCTAGATGACGTTGCCATCGCCGTTATCAACACAAACTACGCTCTAAACGCCAACCTAAACCCGACCAAAGACGCGCTCGTACTTGAGAGCAAAGATAGCCCGTACACCAACTACGTCGTGGTCAAAGTAGGCAACGAAAACAGCCCGAAAATCAAAGCTCTGGACAAAGCCGTCACGAGCCCGGAGGTGAAGAAATTTATCGAGGAAAAATATAAAGGCGCGATAATCCCGACGTTTTAATCAAATTTAGCCCCGCCCGCTCAAATTTAGCGGCGCGGGCAAATTTAATGAAACAATGAATCCAAATTTAGTTTAGAGACCGCTCTTAAAATAAAACGGCGTAAAAGCTTTTACCTTTTTAGCGCCGTTTCTTATCAAAAAAGGAATAATAATGCAATTTTCAAAAATACTTCTGGGTGCGCTTTTAGCTAGCGGCCTGTATGCTAACGACAAAACCATTACCGTAGGCGCATCTCCCGTACCGCATGCCGAGATTTTAGAAGAGGTCGTAAAGCCGATCCTAGAAAAAGAGGGCTACAAGCTTGACGTCAAAATCTTTAACGACTACGTGATCCCAAACATCGCCGTCGAAAACGGCGAACTCGACGCTAACTACTTCCAAGGCTTGCCGTATATGAAGTCGTTTAACAAGGACAAAGGCACTCACATCGTGCCGACCGTGGGCGTTCATGTCGAGCCTATGGGTGCGTATTCTAAAAAGATAAAAAGTCTAGACGAGCTAAAAAACGGCGATATCATCGCTATCTCAAACAACGCCGCAGACTCGACGCGCTCGATAAATTTACTCGAAAAGGCCGGTATCGTAAAGGCTAAAGAGGGTGAATACAAATCCCCGCTAGATATAACAGAAAACCCTAAAAATCTCAAATTTAAAGAGATGGAGTCCGCGCAGACGCCCCGCTCTCTCGACGACGTCGCGCTAGCGTTTATCAACGTAAACTACGCCCTGGACGTCGGCCTCAAACCGACCAAAGACGCGATAATCCTCGAGGATAAAGACAGCCCGTACACCAACTACGTAGCGACCAAGGCCGGCAACGAAAATAATCCGAAAATCAAGGCTCTAGATAAAGCGATACTAACTCCCGAGGTTAAAGACTTTATCGTAAAGCGCTATCAAGGCGCGGTGATACCGAGCTTCTGATCGCGCCAAATTTGACTGATTTGCCATCGAAAATTTAGTTTTTAAAATCGTTACAGACGCTTTTTGTTTAAATTTTAGGGCTCAAATTTGAAAAAATAAAAAATAGTCGAAAAAAATCTCCAAAAATAAAACGGCGTAAAAGCTTTTACCTTTTTAGCGCCGTTTTTCAAAATAAAAAGGAAAATATAATGAAAGTTTTTAAAATTTTAGCAAGTTTGGCGCTAGCCTTTAACCTCTATGCAGCAGACAAAGATCACACTATCCTAGTAGCCGTCTCGCCCGTACCTCACGCAGAGATCATGGAGTTTATCAAACCCATCCTAGCAAAAGAGGGCTACGATCTAGTCATCAAAGAGATAAACGACTACTCGATACCGAATTTAGCAACGCAAGACGGCGATTTGGACGCGAATTTCTTTCAGCACTGGCCGTATCTAAAAAATCACAATGAAACAAAAGGCACGACCCTGATAACCGCCGCGGCGATACATCTTGAGCCGCTGGGCTTTTACTCAAAAAAGATAAAGAGCCTAAGTGAGCTAAAAGACGGCGCTAAAGTCGCGATCGCCTACGATCCTACTAACGGCAACAGAGCGCTAAATATCCTGCAAAAAGCAGGCCTCATCGAGCTAGATAAGAGTGCTGAGCTAGCCACGCCAAAAGACATCTTGAAAAATCCAAAGCGCCTAAATTTCGTCGAGCTTGAGGGTGCGCAGATACCTCGCACTCTGGACGAAGTCGATCTTGCCGCTATAAGCACGAATTTCGTCCTTGATATCGGCATGAATCCTAAAAAAGACTCGCTAGCTATCGAAGGTACCGAAAGCCCTTACGCCAACATCATCGCGGTCAAAGCGGGCAACGAAAACAGCCCGAAAATCAAAGCCCTGGTTAAAGCCGCAACCAGCCCCGAGACGAAGGAGTTTATCCTAAAAAGATACGACGGGGCGATCCTGCCCGTGTTTTGATTTAGCCGGCTCAAGGCCGGCTTTTATACGATTAATCATGCACGATATCTCTTAAACTCTAAAAGTGAATTTATTTTTCTTATTCATAATCCACGCGTATAGCAGACTTTTTAAAAACTTAAGCAAAATGTCCATGCCCTACTAGATACTAAAATATCATCCAAAACTGCAATAATTTTAGATTTTTCCATCGCACTTTCCTCTGATAGAATGTAAAATATGGTTGCGCACAAAATTAAAATTATTTAAAGCTCAGTTAAATGTAAATACTTGTAATATAGGGAATTTTATTGTTTTTAGAGATATAGTGGTGCGCTCGAAGGAATTCGAATCCCTGACCTTTTGAACCGCAATCAAATGCTCTATCCAGCTGAGCTACGAGCGCACTTTAAAAGAAATGTGAAGTATAGCCAAAGGTTTCTTAAATCTTTCATAAATTTTGATGTATTTACAAAAATTTCATTTTTTCGCTTATTTTATTGCATTAAATTTATCGCAAGTATATAAAATTTCAAATTTATGCGCTAAATTTGCCGCATTTAATCGTCTATAAAAAATCTTTATGTTATCTTACGCCATAAATATAGCATATAAAGCAAATTTAAAGCATCAGCAAGCAAAAAAGAGTAAAATTCAAAAAACGATAAGAAAGGAAAGCCAAGTGATACATAAAATTTTGATCGCAAACCGCGGAGAGATCGCCGTTCGCGTGATCCGCGCCTGCAAAGACCTGCACATCAAAAACGTCGCTATCTACACCAAGCCCGATCAAGACTGCCTGCACGTCAAAATAGCCGACGAGGCCTACCAGATCGGCATCGACCCGATCAAAGGCTACCTAGACGCCAAGCGCATCGTCGAGGTCGCAAAAGCTTGCGGCGCGGACGCCATACACCCGGGCTACGGATTTTTGAGCGAAAACTACGAATTTGCCAAAGAGGTCGAGGATGCGGGACTAGTTTTCATCGGGCCTACTGCCGACGTTATCCGCAAAATGGGTAACAAAAACATCGCACGCTATCTGATGAATAAAAACGGCATCCCCATCGTGCCGGGTACCGAAAAGCTAAACAACGAAACGATAGAAAACATCAAACTCTACGCAGAGCGCATCGGCTACCCCGTCATCCTAAAAGCTAGCGGCGGCGGCGGCGGACGCGGTATCCGCGTAGTGTGGAAAGAAGAGGAGCTAGAGTCTAGTTTTGAAAGCTGCAAGCGAGAGGCTAAGGCGTTTTTTAACAACGACGAAGTTTTCATGGAAAAATACGTCGTAAATCCGCGCCACATCGAGTTTCAGATTTTAGGCGACAAATACGGCAACATCATCCACCTGGCCGAGCGCGACTGCTCGATCCAGCGCCGCCACCAAAAGATCCTCGAGATAGCGCCGAGTCCGACGATGAGCGAAAGCCTGCGAAAGAGCATGGGCGTGACTGCAGTCGCCGCAGCAAAGGCCGTAAACTACACCAACGCCGGCACGATCGAATTTTTGCTAGATGATTACAACAACTTTTACTTTATGGAGATGAACACCCGTATCCAGGTCGAACACGGCGTGACCGAGGAGATCACGGGCGTGGATCTCATCGTGCGCCAGATCCGTATCGCGGCGGGCGAGATCCTAGATATGGAACAAAGCGACGTCATAACGCAGGGCTTTGCGATCGAGGCTCGCATCACCGCCGAGGATGCATGGCAAAATTTCATCCCAAGTCCCGGCGAGATCACCGGCTACTACCCTGCTCTAGGCCCTTCCGTGCGCGTCGATAGCCATCTATATAAAGACTATCAGATACCGCCGTTTTACGATAGCTTGCTAGCTAAGCTCATCGTCCGAGCCCCTAGCTACGACCTAGCCGTAAATAAACTAAAACGCGCGCTGGATGAATTTACGATCGAAGGCAGCGTCAAAACCACGATCCCGTTTTTGCTCAGTATTAGCAAGGAGCGCGACTTTAGGCGAGGATTTTTCGATACGTCCTACGTCGAAAACAAGATGCCTACGTTGCTAGAAAAGATGAAAACCAAAGACAACGAAGACAACGAAGAGGTTATCGCCGCCATCGCCGCCGCGATACAAAGAGTAAAAGACGCTAGGAAATTTAAAGAGGAGCACGCGGATGAATGATTTTTTCGATAGTTTAAAGGATATAAAAAAAGAGCTTCAAAAGGAACAAAATGCAAATTTGAGCTCAAATTCAGCCGCCAAAAACGCCGCGAAGCAAAATTTAAAGCCTGAGCCAAAAACTTTTAGCAAAGAAGAAGCCATCGCACACAAAGAGCAAAATTTGCGTGACGAGTTTTTAGCCTACGTCAAGGACGCGGATATCAAAAAGTGCTAGTCGTGCCGTTTTCCACCCTGCCTAGCCCCTGCCCCTACCTCAAGGACAGGGACTCGCGCATGGAGTATCGCTACATAGACGGCTGCGACTTTGCCGTAAACGACGCTCTAGCTAGGCGCGGCTTTAGGCGCTTTGGCAAATATTTCTCCAAGCCAAACTGCGCGGGTTGCCGCGAGTGTGTAAATATCAGGGTCGATGCGCTAAATTTTAAATTTAGCAAATCCGCCCGCCGTACGATGCGTAAAAACGAAAACACCAAAATCATCCTCACAAAGCCGCTCATAGACGACGCACACGTGGCACTATACAAAAAATACCATAAATTTATGCAGCAAAAGCGCGAGTGGAAGTACTACGAGCTGGACTTTCGCCGCTACTACGAGCTCTACGTCGCGGGACACGCGGAGTTTGGTAAGGAGATAGCGTATTTTGCAGACGGCCGTCTCATCGGCGTCGATCTAGTCGATATCCTTAGCGACGGCATCTCGGCGGTTTATTGCTACTATGATCCTGATTTTGCGGACCTTAGCATCGGCAGATACTCGCTCTATCAGCAAATTTTACTCGCACAGCAGCT
>CAUQMF010000079.1:0-9777 GCA_963518965.1 uncultured Campylobacter sp. | reverse complement strand
GGTCGGCTGCGTCATCAGATAGCCGCCTTTTCTGCGCGGTCTGTGGCCGGTATTATAGCCGTCGGTAAAGTCCTTGGCGTCGTTCCACTCGCCCTCTTCTGTATCTACTTCGTACATCGCGCAGTTTGGGCTATCGACGATTTTTACGTTATCAAATATAAAAAATTCGTTCTCCGGCCCAAAATACGCCGCGTCGCCCACGCCGCTTTCTTTTACGTAGGCCATCGCTTTTTTGGCTATCGAGCGCGGGCATTTTTCGTAAATTTGCCCCTTGTAAATGTCGTAAATATCGCAAAAAACGACTGCGGTAACGTCGGCGGTAAAAGGGTCTAAAAAGGCGCTAGTAGCTTCCGGACGCATTATCATGTCGCTTTTATCTATCGGTTGCCAGCCGCCCAATGAGCTCGCGTCCATCGGCACTCCATGCTCAAAATGCGCCTTTTCGACGGCTTTTACGTTATACGTGATGCTGTGCCAAGCACCGTTCATATCGGTAAATCTAAAATCTACGAATTTAACCTCGTGCTCTTTGCAAAAATCAAAAAAATGATCGACGCTTTTTACGAATTTTCCCATTTTTCCGCTCCTTTGTTTATTAATTTCGTAATTGTATCATAAAATATTGCTTTTAAGATTAATTTAAATAATTTTTTCTACCCGATCTAAAATTTTATAAATTCTCTATCGCGGTTTTTAAACACAGCACACTTGCTAAAGCCTAAATTTCTAGCGACTTGCTCGCATTTTTCGCCGTTTAGACCGACTTGGTCTTTTGCATGAGCGTCCGAGCCAAAGGTGATCGGTATGTCTCTTTCGGCGATCATTTCTAGTAAATTTACGCTTGGATACTGCTCGCCGGTGGGTTTTCTAAAGCCGGCCGCATTTATCTCGACCGTCAAATTTGCCTTTTTTATAGCGTTAATCGCGTCTTTAGCAAGGAGTCTAACGTCGGTTTTTGGCATAAATTTAAATACCTTTAGCAAATCCAAATGTCCGACTATGTCAAATTTGCCAGACTTTGCCATCTTTTCTACGCAGTAAAAATAATCCCGCCAAATTTGATCTATATCGCGGTTTTTATATTCGCCGATAAACTCGGGATTATCAAAGCCCCAACCGCCCAAAAAATGCACCGAACCGATGAGATGGTCTACGTCGCGCGATAAAACCCGCTCGTCCACAAAGCCCTCTAAAAAATCGACCTCGTAGCCGAGCATTATTTTTATCCGCCCGTCAAATTCGTCTCTGAGGCGCAAAATTTCGCTCTCGTAAACGTCCATTTGCGAAAAATCCATACGGTACGCTTCGTCAAATTTCATCGGCGCGTGGTCGCTAAATCCAAAATACTCGCAGCCCGAATTTATCGCGCTTAAAACGTACTGCCTAGGCTCGTCTACGGCATGTTTGCAAAGCGGAGTGTGATTGTGAAGATCGACTTTCATTTTCGTCCTTTTGTTTCCGAGATGCTACCTAAAATTTGATAAATTTAAGGATAAAATTCGCTTTTTAAACTTACATTTCGTTAATTTTTTATATAATCAGCCTAAATTTAAATAGGAGTTTTTATGACGCAAGAAGAACTTGACGCCTTGATGGCGGGCGATTTAGAGGGCGTTGCCGCCGAGACCGACGACGCGCAAGCTAGCGACGATGAAAATTTAAACCTAGAAACCGCCGAGGAAGCCTCGGTAGAGAGCAAAGACGAGGACGTTAAATTCGACTCCGGCGACTACAAAATATCCTCAAATATGCCGTGGCCTCCACCTCCTCCGACGGATGATCATAAGATGGTTCATCAGCTAGACGACGTCACGAAAGACAGCGAGGAAAAAGCCACGCAGATGTTTGACAAGCTTGATGCGATCAATAACTTCTCTATGGACGCGGAGAGCGGACTTAGCGAGATTATCGGCGGTATCGAGGCTAATATCGAAATTTTTACCAAACTACACGAAAAATTCCCAAATATCGCTACTTTTGCCGATGCACTAGAAAAAAATAACGCCCTAAAAAGCTCTGCAGAAACGACTCTAGATAACGTCAGGATGGCCGAAGACGAGATAATGATGGCGATGGATATGATGCAGTATCAAGACATCCATCGTCAAAAGATAGAGCGCGTTATTAACGTTATGCGCGCGCTTAGCAAGTATATGAGCAGCCTCTTTGAGGGCAAGATCGACGACGAGAAGCGCGTGGCCTCGGCAGTACATATCGCGGGCGATACGCACACCGAAAATCTCGTCAGCAACGACGATATCGAGGCTCTAATCGAAAGCTTGGGTAAAAAGTGAAAAAGCCCGAGCTTTTATCCCCAGCAGGAAATTTAACCAAGCTAAAAATAGCTCTAGAATACGGCGCGGACGCGGTTTACGCATCGGTGGCGAGCTTTTCGCTTCGCACTCGTTCGGCGCGCGAATTTAACCTTGAAACCTTCAAAGAAGCTATCGAATACACGCACGCAAAGGGCAAGAAATTTTACGCTACGGTAAACGCGTTTCCTTTTAATTCGCAAATCGAGCCGCTAAAACGCCACTTGCAAACGATTTCTGCAATGAAGCCAGATGCCTTTATCATCGCGACTCCCGGCGTCATGAGCCTAGCAAAAGAGATAGCCACCGACATCGAGATCCACCTCTCGACGCAGGCAAATGTCATGAATGCGCTTGACGCTAAAATCTACCACGAAATGGGTGCAAAACGCATCGTCGTAGCGCGCGAAATGAGCCTAAAAGACGTCGTGAAGATAAAAGAGCAAATCCCGACGCTAGATATCGAAATTTTCGTGCACGGCTCGATGTGCTTTGCTTACTCGGGACGCTGTTTGGTTAGCTCCGTACAAAGCGGCCGCCAATCAAACCGCGGCAGCTGCGCCAACGACTGCAGGTTTAAATACGAACTCTACGCCAAAAACCCCGAGAGCGGGACGCTGTTTCGCCTCGAGGAGGACGAAGGTGGCACGCATATAATGAACTCCAAAGACTTAAATTTATCCGCGCACATCAAGGATATCATCGAAAGCGGCGCGGTCGATAGCCTAAAGATCGAAGGCCGCACGAAAAGCGAATACTACGCCGCCTGTGCGACTAGGGCATACCGCATGGCCGTCGACGACGCAGCGGCTGGCAAATTTGATGTGCAAATTTACGCCGGCGAGCTAAATACGCTAAAAAATCGCGGTTTTACCGACGGCTACCTAGTAAATCGCCCGTTTGAAAAGGCTGACACGCAAAATCACGCTAGCAGCCTAGAGGAAGGCACCCATCAGGTAAACGCCATGACTTTAGACGGTGAGTTTTTTAAATGCAAATATAAAATTTTCCCAGGCAACGAGTACGAGATCGTAGCTCCACTGGGCGCTCAGATAGATGAGTGCGAGAGCGAAATATCGCAAATTTTCGGTCGCGACGGCAAGAAATTTATCAAATTTAAAAAGCTCGTAACCAAAAAAGGCAAGGAAATAGCAGAAATCCATAGCGGCAACGAAAACGAAGTAAATTTGGGCGCGAAGTTGCCTAAATTTAGCTTTTTAAGAGAGGAAATAAAATGAAATTCGTATCTATAATAATGGGAAGCAAGAGCGACTACGACGTAGTTAGCGAGGCGGCGAAAATGCTTGAAAAATTTAACGTCCCTTACGAGCTAATCATCAGCTCCGCGCACAGGAGTCCGAAGCGAACGAGCGAATACGTCGCTGCAGCCGAGGAAAAGGGTGCACAGGTATTTATCGCGGCAGCCGGCATGGCGGCGCATCTAGCGGGCGCTATCGCAGCAAACACCACTCGTCCCGTGATCGGCATACCGATGGCAGGCTCGGCGCTTAGCGGCGTAGACGCGCTTTACTCGACCGTGCAGATGCCGGGCGGCATGCCCGTGGGTACCGTGGCGATCGGTAAGGCAGGTGCGGTAAACGCAGCCTATCTGGCGCTACAAATTTTAGCCCTAAACGATCAAAATCTAGACGAGACATTAAAAGCCGACCGAGCAGCCAAAGCCAAGCAGGTGGAGGATGACTCGGCGAAGGTGGAAGTTTTACTCGCCTAAAGGAGCAAATATGCAGACATACTTAAGCATAGACGAATTTTGCAAGCTCGTGCACCTAGAGCGCGAGGTAATCGAGGGGATGATAAACCGCGGCGTGCTAAATACGAAAGAAGAAGGCGGCGAGATCCTCATAGAGGCTAGCCAGGGCACGATGAGCGTGGTGCCTAGCGTCGTGGCCGTACCTGCACCGCAGATGGGCTCAGAGGGCTTTAGCTTCGTTGAAAAGACGATCGGCACGATATTAAATTTGCACGAAAAGGTGCTTGATGCTAAAGACGAGACGCTAGAGACCCTGCGCAACGAAAATAAGTTTTTAAAAGAGGCGCTAATCTCGATGCAAGAGCTCTACGACGAGGATAGAAAAACGGTCGAAACGCTCACGAAGCAGCTAAAAAATTCGCAAGACGAAGTCGAGTTTTTAAAGCGAAAATACAAGCTCATGTGGAACAAAGCGGTTGAAAATTTTAAAGGCGATAAGGAATAGTCGTGGAAATTTTAGCGGTAGAGGGTTTTAAAATTTACGGATTAAAAACTCGCACCAAAAATGCCGACGAGATTAACGGCGACGGTAAAATTCCGGCATTGTGGGCTAAATTTATGAAAGAAGTTTATGACGGCAAAAGCGAAATTTACGGCGTTTATTGCAGTTACGAAAACGGCGTAAACGGGCTTTACGATTTATTTATCGGTACGAAGCCGCTTTGCTCAGGCGGCGAAATTTTAGAGATAAAAAGCGGCAAATACGCCGTTTTTAGCTTTCCATGCGAGCCGCAAAACGTAGCGAAATTTTGGGGAGAAATTTGGAAATATTTTGAAAGCTCGAAACTAAAAAGAGCCTACGAAACGGATTTTGAGAAATATTTAAACGAAAAAATAGAAATTTACATATCAATAAAATAAAAGGTAAAAAATGACGTTTTCAGAGATTATTTTGACATTGCAAAACTACTGGCGCGAGCAGGGTTGCGTGATACTGCAGCCATACGATATGCCTGCGGGCGCGGGCACCTATCATCAGGCGACTTTTTTAAGGAGCCTGGGGCCAAAGCCGTGGGCGACGGCGTACGTTGCCCCATCTCGCCGCCCGACTGATGGCAGATACGGCGAAAACCCAAACCGCCTGGGTGCTTATTATCAGTTTCAGGTGCTCATTAAACCAAGCCCCGAAAATATACAGGAGCTTTATCTAAAAAGCCTTGAAAAGCTCGGGTTAAATTTGAAAAATCACGACATCCGCTTCGTCGAGGATAACTGGGAGAGCCCGACGCTAGGAGCTTGGGGGCTAGGCTGGGAAGTCTGGCTGGACGGTATGGAGGTGACGCAGTTTACGTATTTTCAGCAAGTTGGCGGCATCGCATGCGAGCTGGTTTCTGCCGAGATCACCTACGGCCTCGAGCGCCTTGCGATGTATCTACAAGACGTAAATAGCGTCTACGATATCGTTTGGGACGATAGGGGCGGCAACATCGTGACCTACGCCGACGTGCATAAGCAGGGCGAATTTGAGTGGAGCAAATATAACTTTGAAATCGCGGACGTAGATATGCTATTTCGCCAGTTTGAAAATGCATTCGGCGAGTGCAAACGCTGCCTGGAGGCTAAAATTTCGCTGCCTGCGTATGATTATTGCATGCTTGCGGCGCATACGTTTAACGTCCTTGACGCGCGCGGAGCGATCAGCGTAACGCAAAGGCAAGACTATATCCTAAAAATCCGCGAGCTAGCCAAAGAGTGCGCGCTAACGTACAAGTCTAGCATCGATGCCGCGAACGACGCGAAGGGCGAATAAAATTTGATGAAAATCGGCGAAATTTATAAAATTTTAGACGAGATTAGCCCATTTGCAAGTCAAGAGGAGTGGGACAACAGCGGACTGCTTGTAGGCTCGTTTGAGGCGAGCGCGCAGCGCGTTTACCTTAGTCTTGACGTCGATGACGAGCTTTTAGACGAAGTGCAGCCAAACTCGCTCATCATCACGCATCATCCGCTGATTTTTAAGGGGCTAAAGTCGCTAAATTTGGACACATATCCAAGCAGCCTAATCGCAAAGATGGTGGCTAAAAATTTAAGCCTGATTGCGATGCACACGAACTATGATCTAAGCCACCTAAACGAATATGTGTTAAGCGAAATTTTGGGCTTTACGCCAAAAGAGCGCGACGGATTTTTGCTTTATGCGGACGTAAATTTGAGCTTTGACGAGCTTTGCGAGAGAGTAAAAGCAAAGCTAAATTTAAGCCATTTAAGAGTTTGTAAGGGGCGAAAATTTGACCCCAATGCGCAGGTAAAGCGTCTCGCGTTTTGTACGGGAAGCGGTGGAGATTTGATAGATGGCGTCAAAGCGGACGTGTTTTTAACGGGCGATTTAAAGTACCACCAAGCCATGAGCGCCGCGCAAAATAATCTTACTATGCTAGACATCGGGCACTTCGAGAGCGAGCGGTATTTTGGGGAGTCGCTTGCAAAATATTTGCAAATTTTGCCGATTCCTACTATAATATCCAACTCAAAAAACCCGTTTTCATACAGTTAAAGGAAAAAGATGAATAAATATTTAGAACAGCTAGTCGAGCTCTCGACGATCGACAAAGATATCGACGATTTTACCCCGCGCCTCGAGAAGGTTCAAAGCGTTTTAAGAGCGACCAAGGACGAGCAGGCGGCGATTTTAGCGCAGATCGAGGAAGCGGCTACGAGCGTGACCGAGCTAAAAAATCAAAAATCTCAAACCAACGCGCACATAGCCGAATTTAGCGCGAAAATAAAAGACGTCGCCAAAAAAAGCGGCGCGGCAAAAACCGAAAAAGAAATAAAGGCGCTTCAGCTAGAAGACGAGCTAGCTAAAGAGCAGCTAGAAGCGGCAAACGAAGAGGTTGAAAGACTAGAAAAAATCATAGATAGCAAAAATGCGCTAAAAAGCGAGCTTGAGGCGAAGGCTGCGGAGCTTGGCGAAAATTTGACAAAAATCGAGAGTGAAATCTCGGCCGAGGTCGGCGCTATCGAGCGGCAAAGAGACGAAATATACGCTAAGAAAAATAAGCTAGTCGGCGAGATGAATCAAAAAATCTTGACCTTTTACGAGAAGATCCGCAAATGGGCGCACAACACCGCCGTCGTGCCGGTCAAAAAGCAGGCCTGCTACGGCTGCTTTATGCAGATAAACGACAAGACCTATTCTGCCGTTATAAAGGGCGAAGACATCGTGACCTGCCCTCACTGCGGCCGAATTTTATACAAAGAAGCGGCGAACTAGCCTTTAAATTTGATAATAATTTATTACGTTTTAGTCCTCGCGGCGTTTGCCTTGGGGGCTTTGCCGCTTGCGATTTTAGCTTTTAAGAAAAAGTACAGAGCCTCGATCCCCGCTAGATTTTTTTTGTTTAAAAATCCCAAATTTGACGCCTCGCGCGTGCATTTTCACGCGTGCAGTTTCGGCGAAGTGCGCTCTATCGCGCCGCTAGTTAGTAGATTTAAAGACGCGGCCGCAGTCTCGGTCGTAACCAAAACAGGATTTGACGAGGCGAAAAAAATCACGCAAAATACGCGCTTTTTGCCGTTTGAGATATTTTTACCGTTTTGGCTAAAACCAGCTAAAATCACGATTATTTTTGAGGCCGAGCTTTGGTTGGGGCTTGTTTTTTGGGCTAAAATTAAAGGCTCTCGCGTCATTTTGATAAACGCTAGGATTTCTGATAGGAGCTACAAAAGCTATCTAAAATTTAGCTTTTTTTACAGATATTTGTTTAAATTTATAGATAAAATTTACGCCCAAAGCGATCTAGACAAACAACGCCTACAGCGTCTCGGCGCTAAAAATATCGTCGTTAGCGGCAATATAAAATCAGCCTTTTTGCCAAGCCCGAGTAAAATTTACGCCAAACCAAAAGAGCGCGCGATCGTGCTAGCAAGCACTCATGCGGGCGAGGAGGAGCTGATTTTGCGCGAGTTAAATTTGAGCGCAAACGACAAGCTGATACTCGTGCCGCGCCATCCGGAGAGATTTGGCGAAGCGGGCGAGATCTTGGCTAAATTTGCTACAAAAAACGGACTTAGTTTTGCTAAATTTAGCGAAACGAAAAACTTTGACGCGCAGTGCATGCTAGTCGATGCGATGGGCGAGCTGGTAAATATTTACAAATTTAGCGACGTCGTCGTGCTAGGCGGTAGCTTCGTACCAAACGTAGGCGGACACAATCCGATCGAGGCGGCGCAGTTTGAAAACGCTGTGATAAGCGGGGAGTTTATATTTAACCAAAAGGCCCTGTATAGCGCGGTTGACGGTATAAAATTTGCAAAAGCGAGCGAGATAAGTTCGCTTTTAAAGCAAAATTTACCCAAAGCAAAAATAGTCGCCAAAGGCGATGCAAGCGAGATTTTAAAAGATATTGAGGAAAATTTATGAAAGAAGAAAAAGCCTATAAGCTGCTGGCGATCCAGGAAGGCATCTCAAACAACGAGGCAAAGGAACTAATCGACGCAGGGCTAGTTAGCGCCAAAGGACAGAGAATCACCGTGGCGCGCGCAATGATGAGCGCGGCGACTAAATTTAACGTGCAAAAACTACCGCGTCCAAGCGTAATTTTTGAGGATGAAAATCTGATCGCGGTCGATAAGCCGGCATTTTTAACGTCCGAAAAAGTGAGCGAAACTTATAAATTTCCGCTTCTTCACAGACTTGATAAGGAAACTAGCGGCGTGCTTTTACTCGTGAAAAACGAGGAATTTCAAAAAAAAGCGATCGAGGAGTTTAAAAACTGCCGCGTAAAAAAAGAGTACGTAGCGGCGGTCAAGGGTATCGTGAGCGAGGAATTTAGCGTAAACGAACCAATAATCACGCTAAAAAACAAAGGCGGAGCGTTTTCTAAGATATCGCCAAACGGCAAAGAGGCGTTTTCGCACGTGACGCCGGTGATGGTCGCAGGCAAAAAAAGCCTCGTAAAAGTCGAGATAAAAACCGGCAGAACTCACCAAATCAGAGTGCATCTAAATCACGCGGGATACGGGATCGTGGGGGATGAAAAATACGCTAAAAATAAATCCGCGAGAATGTATCTGCACGCTTATAAAATCGAGCTTTTAGGGTATAAATTTAGGTCAAATTTGAGCAGCGATTTTAACAGGCTCGGTTTTGAAATTTCAAGAAATTTTGAGATTTAAAGAGCGATAAAGCTTAAATTTAATAAAATACGCGCTTTAGCTATAAATGCAAATAAAAGGTAGAATGTGTTTGAACAAATCAGCGAGTCGTTTCGTTTAGCCGTTAGTAAAATTCGTTTCATAGACGATGAAAAAGCGCTAAATAACGCGCTTGATGTGCTTAAAAAAGCACTACTAAAAGCCGACGTTCATCACAAAGTTACCAAAGAATTGCTAGCTCTCATAGAGGCCGATCTGAAGCAAAACGGAATAGGTCAAAAGCAGTTTTTAGACGCTATAAAGTCAAATTTGACGAAGGTTTTAACCGCGCCGGGCAACCAGGGCTTTGTCTTTGCGCCAGTAGCTCCTACTATCGTGCTGATGGCTGGCTTACAAGGTAGCGGAAAAACCACTACGACGATAAAGCTAGCTAATTATCTAAAGCTTAGAAAGAAAAAAGTTTTGGTCGCGGCGTGCGATTTGCAACGTTTGGCGGCCGTCGAGCAGCTTCGCCAGCTTTGCGAAGCAAACGAGATAGAGCTTTTCAGCATAGAAAACGAAACCGATCCGCTAAACGTAGCTAAACAAGCGCTAGCT
>CAUQMF010000078.1:0-9832 GCA_963518965.1 uncultured Campylobacter sp. | reverse complement strand
TCTTTTTATCAACAAAAAAGGCACGCGCCTAACGCAGGCATACGTGAGCCGCATCGTCGAGCAGATACTCTTTAAAGCAGGCATCCGTAAGGAAAAAAACGGCGCTCACATGCTGCGCCATACCTTTGCTACGATGCTTTACAAAAAGCAAAAAGACCTGGTTTTGGTGCAAGAAGCGCTCGGACACGCGAGCCTAAACACTTCGCGCATTTACACGCATTTTGATAGCGAAAAGCTAAAGCTCGCCGCACAGGTAGCCGAGGAGCTAAGCGAGGAGTAACGCCGCTAAAGCCGGCGCTTACAAAAACGTAATTCTCGCGCTTTGCTTGCCGTTTATAATGTATTTTTCGGGAAAATTTTATTTTAGGCTTTTTGGATTTTGATACGATACGTTTTTAAAAATTTACTTTAAATTCTTGCTCGTTTGCGCCTTTACTTTTTAGCGTTTGTTCAAGCGCGGATTTTGCCCTTTTTGTCCAATTTACCGCATAAATCCATGCTTTTACGGCGTAAGCCTCACGCATTTATCGCGTTTTAAAAAACGAATAAAACGAGAAAAATTAGCTAAATTTGCACGGTACTTTTAAAAAAACAAAAATGATTTTTTACTTTCTAAATTTTTTAAAATTTTAGGTGGCATTATATGTTTTTGGGGCCGGATTACGAGCTCGGCCGTACGTTTAAAAATTTAAGAGCTTTTTGGGATTAACCTACAAAAATATTAAATATTTTTTTGGATTTGATTTGGCTTACTAAAAATAAATTGTAAATTTAAAATTTACCGCCGCTTACTCCCGAGCCGCCGCATTTTTGTATCAAATTTAACGCAAAATGCTAGGTTTATTAATCCTAATGCGCAGAATATCTATGAATATGTAATTTTACAGTCATAAAATTTAATAAACCGCATTAACATACGGCAAATTTACAAAAATACATAATATTTTTCGTAGAATTATATATAGAATATTACGGAAATTTACCGATCTGATCGCTAAAATTTTGTGATTCGTGCCAAAAAGCGGCTTTTTACTGCAACGCCGTAAATTTAGCTATTTTAATCTTAACCGAATTTTACTACAAACATCAAATCACGGCGGTGTTTTGGCGCAATATAACGCTTTAGGCATTGCTTTTAAAGCGATTTGGCACCCTAAGCCGCTATGTCGTGTTCGCAAATAGCAATAAAAAGGCGGCAAGATAGCGCCCATAGCCGCCTTAACGAGCCAAATAAAATCAAAGCGTTAGGCTTAGCGACTAATATTTTATAAACATAATTTAAATTTAACTACATCTATTATTTAATACAAAAGCTATTTTAATCGCCGAGTAAGTTTAACTAAAATCTAACTACAAAGTTTATCGGCATGCAAAAAACTAGCGCTATATCACGCCGCAATAACCCTAAAGCGGCTATAAATCTTTAAAGCGGCTAAAAAAGCAAGCCGATATGTAGCCTAAATTTTAAATAAAACAGGCTAAAAACTCGGAAACGGAGGCAACACGGCGCTTTCTAGCTCCTTACCCGCCGCACAGGTAAAGCTCTGAAAAGCCGTAGCCGTCTGCGCGATACGCCCCTCATCCATCAAAATGATGCGGTCGCAAAATATCCGCGCGAGCCTAATGTCGTGCGTGATAAAAAGAAACGAAATTTTACCCTTTAGCCGCTCAAGTACCCGCAGAATCGACGTCTGCAAAGGCGCGTCAAGAGAGCTTAGCGCCTCGTCTAAAACGACCAGCCTGGGCTCAGCCGCCAAAGCGCGCGCAATCGTTACCCGCGAGAGCTGTCCTCCGCTTAATAACGAGGCTTTTTTATTTAAAAAACTCTCGTCTATCTCAAGTGTTTTTAGTAGCCGCCTTATGCGCTCTAGTCGCTGCGCTGCGGGCATGCGGGTTAGATATAGCAGCGGCTCTTCGATAACTTCTCGCACGCTTAATCGCGGATTTACGGCGCTTGGCGCATCTTGAAATACGATTTGCGCTTGCGAGTAGAACTCCCTTTTTGCATCCAAATCCGTTAAATTTAGCCTACGCCCGTCAAATTCCACCCAGCCCTCGCTAGGATGCAAAAGCCCGGTCAAAACCTTGGCTAGCGTACTTTTACCGCAGCCTGATTTACCCAGTAGCCCCAGAGCCTCGCCCTGCCTTATCTCAAAGCTAACGCCCTTTAAAACGTCCTTGCGCGTACGCTTGCCCAAAAACGACACGCTCTCAAATCCGCAGCCGATACCGCATGCCTTTAGTAGTGGGAGCTTGGATTCGCGCGTATTTTCTTCTGCGTTAGGCCAGGCTAGGCCCTGGCGCGTTTGCAAGCAGGCGGCAAAAGCAGCCTCGTCTATCGCGGCTTTACTTACGTCCTCTTGCGCGGACGCGGTTTGATTTTGCGTTTGGGTTGGGCTATTTTCGGCGTTTTCATTCATCAAGCTTGCATGCGTTTTGGCCCAAACGGCTTGATTTTTCGTTAAATTTACGGTGCTTTTATCTACCTTTTTTTTGACGCCAAGGCTCGTTTTTTCGCCATCTGCGCCGTTTGTATCTTTGCCTTGCTTTAGCAAGATATCTTCGCCAAAGCTAAAGATATATCCGCCGTCATAGCTGACATGCTCGTCTTGCGCGTCTAAATTTAACTCAGCCGCTTGAGATTTTAGCTCAAAAAAACCGGCCTCGTCGTTAAATTTAAAAATCGGCGCGTCTTGGTTAGGCAAATCGTCATTTGCGCTTACCGAAGCGGTTTTTCGCCCATTTTCCGGACTCAAAGCGCGGTTTTGCATATCCTTATCGTTTTGCGCTATTTTGTTTGCCTCCGAGCTTTGTGCGTCTTGTTGGTTTTTAGGAGCGCCCGTTTGGGTATTTGTTTTGGGGTTTGTCTTAGCATTTGGGTCGCTAGCCTCTGCGCAGAGGCGTTTTTCGTCCTTACAGCCCTCTTTTAGATCGTCTCCTTGCGGCTCGCTTGGAGCGTGAAATTTCGCCTCCGCCGCGCAAAGAAGCCCTCCCGGGGCATAAATTTGCTCGGGTTCCTTAGGCTCGTTAGCTTGGGTAAATTTATCCTCGCTAAATTTTAGCTTGCAAGACCCCGGCTCAGAATCCTGCGCTACTTGCGCGCTAAACGTCCGCAAATCATAGGCGCCGGGTTTTATAAATTTAGCTTCGTTTGCGGTTTTTTGGCGGCTAAACTCTCCCGTCATACCGGCGTAAAGCGCAAAATGAGCCCGCAAAAGCTCTCTTGTCGCACCCAAAGTCGGCGCCGAAAATATCTCGCGCGTATCGCCGCTTTGAGCTAGTTCGCCCCGCTCCATCACATAAACGTCGTCCGCAAGCTTGGCCACTACGGAAAGATCGTGCGTTATCAGCAGCACTCCCGCGCCCGTTTGACGCGCCGCGTCACGCAAGAGAGTTAAAATTTTAGCCTGCGAAACGAGATCAAGGTCGGTCGTAGGCTCGTCTGCGACGATAAATTTAGCCCCGCTAAGCAGAGCTAAAGCTATCATCGCTCGCTGTAACATACCGCCGCTCATCTCGTGCGGATATAGCTTTAGCGCGCCCTCCTCAAGCCCTACCGCGCGCATGGCTAGTTTTATTTGAGATTGCGCGGAAGCAGGCTGATTCTTAAAAGCGGCTTTAGCTCTTTTAAGTCCTAATCCCATCGCCTTAAAAAATCCGACTTCCGGCATTAAATTTCGGCTCAAATTCGCCGCATCCGCGGTCTCTTTAGCGTGCGCGCCGATGCTTAGCAGAGGGTTAAACGCGCTTTTTGGATTTTGCATCACGGAGGCGAAAATTTTACCGCGACGCGCCGCGACGTCAAGCCTTCGTCCGTTTAAAAAAATATCCGCGCTAGAGCTTAAGCCCGGGGGCGTAAAGCCTTGCAAGGTTAGCGCGCTTAGCGTCTTGCCGCTGCCGCTTTTTCCGACGAGGGCGGTTATACGCCCCGAAGCTAGTCGTAAATTTAGCCCGCGCACCAGCTGCGTTTGTCCGGCGCTTACGCATAAATTTTTAATTTCTAAAATATCCTTTGCCAAACTCTGACTCATCTATCCTCCGATACCGCGCCTAGGCGCTCTTGTAGGCTCTCGCCGATGATATTAAAGCTCATCACGCACAAAAATATCGCGATACCCGGATAAAAAATAAGCTCGGGATGGCTAAAAACGTACTCCTTGGCGTCGCTAATCATCACGCCCCACTCGGCCGCGGGCGCTTTTACGCCAAGACCTAAAAAGCTAAGCCCGGAAATATGCAGCACGATATGCCCTATATCTAAAGACGCCAGCACCGCGCACTGAGCGATGATCGGACGGAGCATATTTTTTTTGAAATTTACCGTTTCGCTTGCGCCCGAAGTCCTAGTTATCAGCACGTAATCGGCATTTTTAAGGCTTAGCACGATACTGCGCACTATCCTAGCGTACCACGCCCAGTGCGATGCGGAGATAGCGATAACGACGTTTATCATTCCAGTTCCTAAAACTCCAACCAAAAATAGCGCTAAAATAACGGTAGGCACGCTAAAAAACACGTCGCAAATCCGCATTAAAATTTGATCCGTTCGCCCGCCGACGAATCCCGCCGTCCCGCCGACTAAAATCCCTAAAAAAAGTATCAAAAAAATAGTCGCAAACGCCGACCCCAGCGATATGCTAGTAGCCGATAAAAGCCTAGAAAATACGTCTCTGCCAAGATGATCCGTGCCTAAAAAATGAGAAAGACTAGCGGGCTCAAATTTAGCCGGTAAATCAATCTCGTTTGGATCAAAGGGCGCTAGCAAAGGCGCAAAAAGCATGATAAAAATCATCGCAAACGCGGTAAAACAGGCAAAAACCAGCCAAATTTTTTTCACGCGTTAGTCCTTATGCGCGGATCTATAAAGGCGTAAAGCACGTCTATAACGAGGTTGCTAATAGCAAACGCAAACGCCATCAGTAAAATAAAGCACTGAATCACGGGATAGTCGTTGTTTATGATGGCCTCGACCGCATATCTGCCGATACCCGGATACGCAAATACGCTTTCTATCACCATCGCGCCGCCTACTAGCTCGCCTATATGCATACCAAGCGCCGTAACGACCGGCAGCGAGGCGTTTTTAAACACGTGGCTAAAGAGTACGCGAGAGGCGGATAATCCGCGCATCCTAGCATAGCTTACGTGACGTTTGCTTTTGATTTCTAGTAAATTTGCGCGGATAAGGCGAGAATTTACCGCGATAGACATAAAAGATATCGCAAAAGCCGGCATCAAAAGATGCGAAAGCCCGCCGGCGCCAAAAGGCGGTAAAATTTTAAGATGCACGGAAAATAGCAAAATCAACAAAAATCCTAGCCAAAAATTCGGCGTACAAACGCCCAAAAACGAAACAAACCTCACGGCGTAGTCGATAAATTTATCCTTATAAATGGCTGAAAGTATGCCCATCGGAACGGAAAAAACAAGCGTGAAAAATAGCCCTAGCGCGGCTAGCTTTAGCGTGGCCGGAAAATAGTGCGCCATATCCTCGCTAACAGCCCTACCGGTGATGTATGACGCGCCGAAATTTAGGCTCGAGGCGTCTTTTAGCCAAACCGCATACTGCTCAAAAATCGGCTTATCTAGATTAAGCTGCGCTCTAGCGTGAGCTAAAGCCTCGTCCGTGGGCGCGATACCCGAGGCGTTTAGATAGCTCATAGCCGCGTCAGTGCCGTTTAGCCGCAGTAGCGCAAATATCAAAACGCTAACCGCAAACATGACGGGAATAAGTAAAAGCAGGCGTTTAAAGATAAATTTAAGCATATTTAGGCTCTAAATAATTTGCAAATAAGCGCGGCGCAAGAGGCAAATTTAACTCCGTACCGCGCAAAAATAGTCCCAAAAACGACTCGAAAAAAACAAAAACGAGCGAAAGACGATTGCCGTAAAGAAGCGATTTGCGCATTATTTTGCAGCGTCCAGGCTCATCTTTTCAAACGGTATGCGATCTTTTAAAGCATCAAATTCCACGCCTTTTACGCGTTTGTTCCAAAGCGCCTTGGTCGTCTCGTAAACGATAGGAATATACACCGCGCTCTCGTGCAGGCGCGTTAAAACATCGCGGGTTAGATCGCGTCTTTCTTTTGCGTCCAGGCTAAGCGCGATACGTTCGATTTTCTCGTCGATTTGCGCTTTATCAGCTAGTCCTAGCTGAGCTTGATAATCGGCGTGCGCGGGCAATCTCATCGAAGCTAAAAAAGCCTGAGGATCGTAAGGCGCGCCCCAAGTGGAGTTAAATACGGCGCCAAAATCGCCGGTTTTTTGCTTTTTGTAAAAGATAGTCGCCTCGTCGGCTTTTAAATTTAACCTAACGCCGATTTTAGAAAAATTAGCTCTCAAAACCTCTCCTATAGCCTTTTGTACGGCGTTTGAGCCGATATATACGAGCTCTATCTCAAGAGCTTTTCCGTCTTTATATCGCACGCCGTCCTTGCCCGTCGCGTAGCCTGCGGCATCTAGGATTTGATTTGCTTTTTTAACGTCGAAATTATATGCGCTAGCGTTTATGTCGGCGTTTTGAACCGAGGCGTCAAATAAAAAATCAGCCTTTTTTGCCGCGTTAAAAAATATTTTTTGAGCTATAGGCTCTTTGTTTGCGCTTAAATTTAACGCCTTTCTAACCGCTTCGTCGTTCGTAGGGAATTTGGCCGAATTTAATGCGATAACTAGAGTAAAAACCGGCTGAGAAACCGCCCAGCCAAACTCTTTTTTTAGCTCGTTAAAGCTATCTATCGGGATTTGTTCGCCGCCGTATACGAGATCGACCTCTCCCGTTTTTAATGCGATGATTTTGGTATTTGGCTCCGGTATCACGCGCGCGACTATTTTAGAAATTTTAGGTAGCTCGCCGTAAAATTTATCGTTCCTCACAAAAGTATCGCTAACGCCCCGCTCGGTAGCGACTAATCTCCATGCGCCGGTACCTACGGGCTCTTTTACGCCGTCTTTCGTGCCACCGTCCTTCATCGCGCCTGGAGCGATAAATCTAAACGGACGTATGAGGCTAAGCTCGCGCAGAGTCGGTTCGTAGGCGTTTTTTAGGCTTAGTCTTACCTCAAATTCGCCCTCTATCTCGCAACCGTCTATCAGTCTAGCAAGCTCTAACCACTCATGGCGCTTGCGGTTGGCTAAAACGGCGTCGAAATTTGCTTTTACCGCGGCTGCGTTAAATTTTTCGCCGTTTGAAAAAACGACGTCTCGGCGCAGCTCAAACGTATAAATTTTACCGTCGTCGCTTACGCTCCAAGACTTGGCCAGCCAGGGCGAAATTTTGCCTCCGTTTTCAAATTTAACCAGTCCCTCGTAAACCATATCTTGCGCGAACATTTCATTTGGCGAGTATAGATGCGGATTTAGCTCGCCGACATTTTTAGAAACGGCGAAATTTAGGGTATTATCGTTTGGATTTTGCGCAAAACAAGCTGCTAAAAAAGCTGCGGAAACGAGAAGTTTTTTTATCATTTTAAATCCTTTTTTGAAATCGTAAAATTTCAATATATTACCTTTTTTGATAAAAAAGTAATACACAATACTTTTTTGTATTATCTATTGCCATTATATAAATTTTAATATGAATTGTCAAGGAAATTTTAAGCTATAAGTCTGAATTTTAGCGGTAACGCTAGAAGCCAAAGTATGAAATTTAAAGCAGTTTTGCGAAAGAAGTCGCTTTACCGGCTTAAAAAAAATCAAGGCGACTAAATTTGCCGCCTTGAATTGCTAGTCGGTTTTGTTAAAATTAAATCATAAATTTAATGCTATCCAAAAAATTAAACTAAATTTTACTTATAGTTATATTTTCTCCGTTTGCGCCGATTACTATTTCATCTCCGCTTTCAAGCTCGTCGCGCAGGATCATATCGGCTAGCGGATCTTCGACCAGCTCATATAGTGCGCGGCGCAAAGGTCTAGCGCCGTAAACGATGTCAAAGCCCGCACCCGCGATAAATTTCTTCGCTTCTTCGCTTAGGCTTGCTTTGATACCACGATTTTGCAGCGTTTTTTCAAGCTCTTTAAACATTATATCCACGATTTTTATTAGCCCGTCTTCATCAAGCGGATTAAAGATTATCGTGTCGTCCAATCGGTTTAAAAACTCTGGTTTAAAGTAGTTTTTAAGCTCGTTTTTGACCGCTTGCTCGCGCTCCTCGCCCTTTAAATCCATGATGAAATTTGACGCGATGTTGGACGTGAGGATGATGATCGTGTTTTTAAAATCAACCGTCACGCCCTTATTATCAGTCGCCCTTCCGTCGTCTAGGATGCCTAAAAGCACGTTAAACACGTCCTTGTGAGCCTTTTCGATCTCGTCAAAAAGTATGACGCTATACGGACGTCTGCGCACGGCCTCGGTTAGCTGTCCGCCCTCGTCGTATCCTACGTATCCAGGAGGCGCTCCGAGCAGGCGAGAGACGCTGTGTTTTTCCATATATTCGCTCATATCAAAGCGTATGAGCGCGCGC
This sequence comes from uncultured Campylobacter sp., assembly GCA_963518965.1. GTDB lineage: Bacteria > Campylobacterota > Campylobacteria > Campylobacterales > Campylobacteraceae > Campylobacter_A. Next base: position 1,367 of record CAUQMF010000078.1, on the reverse strand, counting down.
TCGTCGTCAAATAAAAATTTAGCCAAAGCCTTCGCCGACTGCGTTTTACCCACGCCGGTAGGCCCCAGAAACAAAAACGATCCGATCGGACGCGCGCCCTCGTTTAGGCCCGCTTTGTTTCGCTTGATGGCTCTTGCTAGAGCGTGCAGCGCGGCATCCTGCCCGACGACGCTTTCGCGTAAATGCTCCTCGATCATCAGATATTTTTGCTTTTCGCTGGTTAGCATTTTGCTGACCGAAATTCCCGTCCATTTGCTTAGTATTTCAGCCACCAGCTCCTCATCGACCTGATTTTTGAGCAACACGCCGCTTTTTTTCATCTCGTCCCATTTTTTTTCGAGCTCTTTTTGGCGGTTGGCCGCTTCTAAAATTTTGCCGTATTCTATCTCGGCCGCGCGCTGCAAGTCGCCGTTTCTGCGCGCTATCTCGGCCTCGCTTTTTAGGCTATCTATCTCTTTTTTGGCTTTTGAGATACCGCCGAAAACCGCCTTTTCGTTTTCAAATCTACCGTCAAGGGCGTGCTTTTGCTCGTTTAGATCGGCGATTTCTTTTTCGATTTCGCTTAGGCGAGCGGCGTTTTTAGCCTCGTCTTCCATTTTTAGCGCCTCTTTTTCGACTTGCAACGTTACGATCTCGCGTTTGATGCGGGCTAGTTCGTACGGCTCGCTTTCTATCTGCATTTTTAGCTCGGCTGCGGCCTCGTCGATGAGATCGATCGCTTTATCCGGCAAGAAGCGGTTTGAGATGTAGCGGTCGCTTAGCTTTGCCGCCGCAACCAGCGCGCTATCGGTGATCGTCACGCCGTGGTGCACCTCGAGGCGCTCTTTTATACCGCGTAAAATTTGAAGCGCTTCGTTTACGCTAGGTTCTTTGACGTCGATAGGCTGAAAGCGGCGTTGCAACGCGGCGTCCTTTTCGAAATACTTGCGGTACTCCTTTAGCGTCGTAGCTCCCACGGCATGCAGCTCGCCTCTAGCAAGCGCGGGTTTTAGGATATTTGCCGCGTCCATACTGCCTTCGCTAGCTCCCGCACCCACGATAGTGTGGATCTCGTCGATAAAAAGAATGATATTTCCCGCGCTTTTTACTTCGTTTATGACGGCTTTTAGCCTATCTTCAAATTCGCCGCGGTACTTTGCGCCTGCGATCAAAGCGCTCATATCAAGCGCGATTACTCGCTTGTTTGCTAGGCTAGTAGGCACGTCTTTTGCCACGATTTTTTGCGCTAGACCCTCGACGATAGCGGTTTTACCCACGCCCGGCTCGCCTAATAAAATAGGATTATTCTTGCTTTTTCTTATTAAAATTTGCATCATGCGCGTGATCTCTTCGTCGCGCCCGATGACCGGGTCTAGCTCCTTATTTAG
>CAUQMF010000077.1:0-10040 GCA_963518965.1 uncultured Campylobacter sp. | reverse complement strand
CTTAAAATAAAGTAAATTCGGGCGGATAAATTTGAGCGAGGATTTTTAAAATTCAGCAGATTTTGGAGTCAAATTTGGCTCGGCGTAAATTTAAAATTTACCGCCATTTTCGAGCGTAAATTTAAGATCAAATTTGACCGAGCCCTAGAAGCGACTCGTCAAATTTACTTTAACGCCAAATCAAAGCGGTTTTTGCAGCAAACGCGCCGACAAAAGCTCAAATTTAAGCGGCCAAATTTAGAGATTTTCTATCACCCTTTTTGTTTCTAGCTCGATTTCTAGCTCCTCGTTAGTAGGCACGACGAGAGTTTTTACCGCTGCGTCAGGGGCGCTTAGATCGCGTATGCCGCCGCTAGCGGCGAAATTTAGCTCGTGATCGATCCTGATACCCATGTGCGTGAGATCGTTGCAGATTTTCTCGCGGCTATACGGGGCGTTTTCGCCGATACCGCCGGTAAAAACGACCGCATCCACTCGGCCCAAAACCGCGTAATACGCGCCGATGTATTTTTTTATACGGTAGCAAAACATCTCAAAGGCTAGATGCGCGCGCTCGTCGCCGCCTTGCATCTTAACGACCACTTCGCGCATGTCGTTTGAGCCGCAGATGCCTAGCAGTCCGCTTTTTTTGTTTAAAAACGCGTCTATACCCTCGGCCGTGAGCTCGCCTAAATTTAAAAGATAAGTAAGCACTGCAGGATCCATATCGCCGCTTCTAGTGCCCATTATCAAGCCTTCTAGCGGGCTTAAGCCCATCGAGGTATCGACGCTTTTACCCCCTTGCACGGCACAGGCGGAGGCTCCGTTGCCAAGATGTAGCGAGATAGCGTTAAATTTCTCATGCGGCACGCCTAGATACTCGGCGGCTTTTTTGGTCACGTAGTGGTGCGAAGTGCCGTGAAAGCCGTATCTGCGGATATGCAGCCTCTTGCAAAGATCAAACGGCAGGGCGTAGCGGTAGGCGTACTCGGGTATAGTTTGATGAAATACGGTATCAAAAACTACGACGTGAGGCACCTTTTTGCCGCTTCCGTTTTTGTCCGTTTCTTGCATAGCGTTTCTTATGCCAGCTAGGTGGCCGGGGTTGTGAAGGGGCGCTAGGACGGAGTTTTGCTCGATTTTAGCGATCACGTCAGGGGTGACTAGAGCCGAGTCGCTAAAGCTCTCGCCGCCGTGCACGATGCGGTGTCCGACGCCGTCAAGTTCGCTAAAATCATGCAAGATATTTGAGCTAGCAAACAGCCGCCTCATCGCCTCAAGCCCCTCGTGGTGGTCTTTTAGCGGCGCGCGCTCCTCGTAAATTTTATCTGCGCTAACGTCTTTTAGCTTGGCGTAGGAGCTTGTTTCGCCGATCTTTTCGACTAGGCCGCTAGCGATGACGCGGTTATCCGCCATATCAAAAAGCTGAAATTTAACCGACGAGCTGCCTGAGTTTAAAACCAAAATTTTCACTATTTTCCTCCTTCGTTTGCGGCTTGTATCGCGCTTATTAGAACCGTATTTACGACGTCGCCCACGCCGCATCCGCGACTTAGGTCGTTTACGGGTTTTTTTAGACCTTGCAAGATCGGTCCGACGGCGACGCAGTTTGCGCTTCGTTGCGCGATTTTATAGCCGATGTTGCCCGCGTTTAAATTTGGAAATACAAAAACGTTCGCGCGGCCGGCTACGTCGCTATTTGGCAGCTTTTTGCGCGCTACGGCAGGATCTACGGCCGCGTCGTACTGCACGGGAGCTTCGATTTTTAGGGCAGGGTCGAGATCGCGCGCTATCTCGCCCGCACTCCTAACCAGGTCTATATCCGCACCGCTGCCGCTGTCCCCGCTAGAGTAGCTTAACATCGCTACTCGCGGCTCCAGTCCGAACGCGCGCGCCGTATCCGCCGAGGCTAGGGCGATTTGCGCTAGTTGCCGGGCATCCGGGTTTGGGTTTATCGCGCAGTCGGCATAGATGAGGATCTCCTCCGCAAAGCACATTATAAACGAGCTTGAAACTAGCGGGCTATCAGGGCGGGTTTTGATGATCTGAAGCGCAGGTCGGATAGTGTGCGCCGTGGTCGTGTTTGCGCCGCTCACCATAGAGTCCGCTAGTCCTTCTTGTACCATCATCGTAGCAAAATACGTCCTATCTCGCACGAGCTCGCTGGCTTGCTCTAGGCTTACGCCCTTGCTTTTGCGAGCTTCAAAAAGCGCGGCGGCTAGGCGATCTGCGTACTCGTTTTTTTCTAAATTTATAAATCTCGCGCCGTTTAAATTTACCCCGAGCTTCTCCGCGTCAAATTTAACCTTGTTTTCGTCGCCCAAAAGGATCAAATTTACCGCGCCGCTTTTTAGTAAAATTTCGCTCGCTCTTAGTATCCGCTCGTCTTCGCTTTCTGGCAAAACGACGGTTTTTTTATCTTTTGCGGCGAGTTTAAATAGCGAGCTTTCAAACCTCAAAGGCGTGATTATATCTTGCTTTGCATTTAAAATTTCATCCAAATTTCCGCTTACGATTAGCTTTGAGTTTCGCGTAAAAAAGCTCAAATTTTCGCGGCAAAAAACCGGAACGTTTAAATTTCTAGCGATTTGTAAATTTAGCTCTATTTCGCCGATATTTGCGATGCTTTTTGCAGGCTTAACCAGTACGAAATCAGCGCCTTTAGCCAGGCGATCAAACTCATCTACCGCGCTTTTAAAAAACTCTCGCTCGCTGCCGTTTTCAAAAGCCTCTCTGGCATTTTCTAGTCCGTAAAAATCGTTGATGGGGTCAAAAACGGCTACATTTTTAAATTTTGTTGATATAATTTCGTAAATTTCTTGAAAATTCGCGCCAAGCGCAAGGATAGAATCGGCCATAATTTTTCCTTTTGGAACTTGATTTGCTTATTTTATCGTAAAATTTTCACTTTAAGGTAAAACGTGAGAAAAAATATTTACTTTTGCGCCCTTGCAGCAGCGTTTTTGAGCGGGTGCTTGCCTAGCGCCGACCCTCGCATAGATATGAAACCGCCAGTTTACGTCGAGCAGCTTCCCGCCAAACAGGTCAATAACCAACCAAACGCGGGCAGTCTTTTCGGTCGCGGCGATAATCCGCTTTTTGCCGACAGAAAGGCGATGAACGTAAACGACATCGTAACCGTCGTCATCAGCGAGCGCGCCAACCAAAGCTCCAGCGGCAAGCACGACACGAGCAAAAACAGCACGATAAGCCTTGGCGGAGGGATATTTACCGCAGGCTCCGCGCCGCTATCTACGCTAGCCACTCAGCTAAACAAAGCCGGCGACATCGGTTTTAGCGCGGGCAATAAAAACGAATTTACGGGTGCGGGATCTAGCGTGCGTGCAGAGGCCTTTACGACTACGATTTCAGCGCGCATCATCAAGGTGCTAGAAAACGGCAACTACTTTATCGAGGGCTCGCGCGAACTGCTCATAAACGGCGAAAAGCAGATCATGCAGCTTAGCGGCGTGATCCGTCCGTACGACATCTCAAACGCCAACGAGATCGACTCGCGCTACATCGCCGACGCTAAGATCCTATATAAAACCGAAGGCGACGTGGATAGGGCGACGAGGAAGCCGTGGGGGACGAAGCTTATGGAGGCGATCTGGCCCTTTTAGTCTCCTTTGCTTTTTAGCGGCTTGTCTTTTTGCCCTATACGTCGTTGCTTTTAAATTCGGCTAGGTCATTACCGACCAGGTAACTCCCGTCGCTAAATTTAAAAGCGCCTCGTCTAGAACAAAAATACTGCGCCTTATCTTTTTCTATTCAAATTTGTAAATTTCTGCTTTAAATTTTATCTACCGAGACGTACCTTGAAAATGCAAATTTAAAATCCGCGACGCTTCGTAAGTAGAACCCCTTCCTCTCCCAAAGAAAAAGAGAAAAGTAGACACAAAAGTGAGCTTTTTGCTCTGCTAGAGGCTATAAGCGCAATTCAAGACCCTTCCATCTTTTGTGCAAAAAATCATAATTTATAACGCCAAATTTAGCATCGTAAAGATACGGGTCTCGGTGCGTAAAATTTAAAAAATTATCCAAATTTGACTCTTTTTAAATTTCGCTCACAAATTTACTCAAATTTAAGCCCTTTCAAAGCACGGTCCAAATTCTAAGCCCGATTTTACGCGTTTTTAAACCTTAAAGCTGTATAATCGGGGTCAAATTTATCAAAAGGCGATACAGATGATAAAAGGTATTTCTGGTTCGCGCATGGTTATGGAAGCCTTGCGCGAAGAGGGCGTAGATACGGTTTTCGGTTACCCGGGCGGCGCGGCGCTAAACATCTATGACGAGACGTACAAGCAGAGTTATTTTAGGCACGTTTTGACGCGTCACGAGCAAGCCGCCGTGCACGGCGCAGACGGCTACGCTAGAGCTAGCGGCAAGGTCGGAGTGGCATTTGTGACGAGCGGTCCCGGCTTTACAAACGCGGTCACTGGTCTAGCCACCGCATACTCAGATAGTATCCCGCTTATACTAATCAGCGGCCAGGTTCCGACCTCGCTTATCGGCACGGACGCCTTTCAGGAGATCGACGCCGTGGGTATCTCACGCCCGTGTGTGAAGCACAACTACCTCGTGCGCAGTATCGAGGAGCTGCCGCGCATCCTAAAAGAGGCCTTTTATATCGCTCGCTCCGGACGCCCGGGGCCCGTTCACGTCGATATCCCAAAGGACATAACCGCGGCTATAGGGGATTTTGATTACCCGGCTCAGATAAAGATGCCTACGTACAAACCTACATATAAAGGCAACGCAAAGCAGATCAAAAAGGCGCTCGAGGTCATCGCCGAGGCTAAACGCCCGCTGCTCTATCTAGGTGGCGGCGTCCTAGCGGCGAACGCTAGCGAGCTCGTGCGTAAATTTAGCGCAAAGACGGGCATCCCCGCAGTCGAAACGCTGATGGGGCTTGGCGTCCTAGCGCACGAGGATAAAAATCTACTCTCGATGGTCGGCATGCACGGCAGCTACGCGGCAAATATGGCGATGAGCGAAACCGATCTAATCATCGCGCTAGGAGTGCGGTTTGACGACCGCGTGACGGGCAAGCTAAGCGAATTTGCCAAAAACGCCAAAATCATCCACGTCGATATCGACCCTAGCTCGATCTCAAAGATCGTAAACGCGCACTTCCCGATTGTAGGCGATCTAAATTTCGTCCTAGAAGAGATGCTGGAAAAAGTAACCGTAAACGAGCAAAATTTGATCTCGTGGCGCGAGATCTTAGCTCGCTACGACGCGCTAAATCCGCTGGACTATAAAGATAGCGACGAAGTCCTAAAACCGCAGTGGGTCGTGCGCGAAACGGCTAAAATTTTAAAGCAATCCGGCAAAGACGCCCTGATCGCTACCGACGTCGGCCAGCACCAGATGTGGGTCGCGCAGTTTTATCCGTTTGATAGGCCGCGCCAGCTGATAACTAGCGGAGGCCAGGGGACTATGGGTTACGGCCTACCCGCAGCAGTCGGAGCAAAGATAGCAAAGCCTGAAGACATCGTCGTAAATTTCACCGGCGACGGCTCGATCCTAATGAACATCCAAGAGCTGATGACCGCCACCGAGATAGATAAGCCCGTCATTAACATTATCTTAAACAACAACTTCCTAGGCATGGTGCGCCAGTGGCAGACCTTTTTTTACGGCGAGCGCTACTCTTCGACCGACCTTAGCCTGCAGCCTGATTTCGTAAAAATCGCGGAGGGATTTGGCGCGGTAGGCTTTGTTTGCCGTACGAAAGACGAGTTTCACTCCGCGCTAAAAGAGGCGATAGCCTGTGGCAAAAGCGCAATGCTAGACGTGCGCGTGGATAGATTTGAGGACGTACTGCCGATGGTTCCTGCGGGCGCGGCGATATACAACATGATCTTAAAAAGCAAGGAATAAAAATGAGCATAAGAAGAGTGATTTCAGTCATCGTGCTAAACGAACACGGCGTTTTATCGCGCATTTCCGGGCTTTTTGCGGGGCGCGGATACAACATCGACACGCTCACGGTCGCACCGATCCCGGGCACCGAGCTTTCTCGTATCAGCATCGTCACTAGCGGCGACGAGCGCGTGCTAGAGCAGATCGTAAAGCAGCTACACAAGCTAATACCGACCTACAAAGTCATCGAAAGCGGCGAATTCGTCGAAAAAGAAATGGCGCTGGTAAAAATCCCGCTAAGCGAAAATTTTGGCGGACTGGACGCGATACTAAAGGCCTACAACGGCATCGTAGCCAACACCAACGAAAACTACATCGTCGTTATGGTTAGCGACGACGCGAGCAGGATAGAAAATTTCCTCAAAGCTATCAAAAAATTTAACCCCACAGACGTCGTACGCGGCGGCTCTGTGCTAATGGATCTATGATGAAACTAAGCGAAATTTATAAAATTTTGGGGCTTGAGTTTAGTGGCGAGGAGCTAGAGATCACGGCTCTAAATTCGCTCTCAAACGCTGGAGCCAGCGAGCTTGGCTACTGCGATAGCGAGAAAAACGCTAAATTTATCGAAGGCTCAAAGGCGGGCGCGATTTTAGTCGCGTCAAATTTAAAAGAGCTCGTCGGTGCGCAAAGTAGGGCGGTAGTGGTAGAAAACCCGCACCTTGCCTTTGCTATTTTGAGCGAATATTTCGCCAGAGAGCTTCTAGCCTCCCAGCCGCAGCCGGCGCAAATTTCGCCAAGCGCAAAGATAATGCCAAACGTCTACGTGGGCTCAGGCGCCGTGATCGGCGACAACACGCTCGTGATGGCCGGCGCCTACGTCGGCGATAACGTAAAAATCGGCGCAAACTGCGTCATCCACCCAAACGTCGTCATCTATAACGACACCGTTATCGGCAACGGCTGCCGTATCAACGCAAACGCCGTCATCGGTAGCGACGGCTTTGGCTACGCACACACGAAAACTGGCGAACACGTGAAAATTTACCACAACGGCAACGTCGTTTTAGAGGATTTCGTCGAGATCGGCGCATGTACGACGATAGACCGCGGCGTGTTTGAAAGCACGGTCGTAAAAGCATACGCCAAGCTCGACAACCTCGTGCAAATCGGCCACAATTGCGAGATAGGCTACGGCTCGATACTAGTCTCTCAGGTAGGGCTCGCAGGCTCCACCAAGCTTGGACGAAACGTCGTGATGGGCGGACAAAGCGGCTCTGCGGGGCATTTAAAAGTCGGCGACTTCGCCCAGATAGCCGCGCGCGGCGGCGTGTCAAAGGATATCGCGGGCGGTAAAAAATATGCAGGCGCATATCCGATAATGGAGCTGGCCGACTTTTTCAAACTGCAAGCTAAGATCGCGAGGTTTTTTAAAAAGAATTAGATGAAAAAATATCTTATTATTTTTGGTATTTTTGGAATAGGTTTTTACGTAGGTACATTGACGGCCTATATTTTAAAAGACGATATCAATAGCGAATTCTTAGGTCAGGTTGGAGATTTTTTAGGAGGTTTTTTAAACCCGCTATTTGCTCTTTTATCCTTTATAGCCCTTTTGATTACTATAGTTTTTCAATCCGAAGAATTAAAAAATTCAAGAGAGGAATTAAAACTAACAAGAGAAGAGCTGGCAAAAAGCGCCGAAGCACAAGAGAAATCAGCTCAAATTTTTGAACAGCAGAGATTTGAAAATACGTTTTTTTCTTTATTGGAGACCTTGAATTTGAACATAAAAGACTTCAAGTCTAATAATGATAGATTTTTAGAAAATCATGGCGACTATGATAATTCTGAATTAAAGTGCGTTGCAAATTTTTTTAGGATCGCAATTCTTGTATATGAAGTATTAAAATTTATAGACTACTACAATAAAAATCAAATTACTAACAAAGAACAAGATTTTGAATATAAAAAGTATAGCAACATTTTAAGAGCTTGCTTAGACGCGGATATATTGCAATTATTGATCATATATTGTTGTAATGATAACATTGTAGATGCGTACAATGTTAGACAATTACTGGAAAAATACAATATTCTAGAATATATGCCCATAGATAAAAGTAGAATCATGGAGATGCATGCGCCAGCTGATATAATGGAAATTACTTACGAACTTTATATAAATAGTCTAATAAAAAAAGTATTTTACAACCGTACAAACATCTGTATTTGGAAATAATGTTTACATAAATTTGGCTCAAAGTTGAGCCAAATTTTAATTATTTTTTATAGCTTTTTACAAATTCGCCGATACGCTCGATACCTTTTTTGATACTATCTAGATCGGTCGCAAAAGATAGCCTAAAGTATCCATCCATACCAAATCCCACGCCCGGCACCACGGCAACCTTGGCCTTTTCTAGCAGCTCTTTACAAAATTTCATACTATCAGGCTCGACCGCAGAGCAGTTGATGAAAAGATAAAACGCGCCGTCGGGCTTAAGCACGCTAAGTCCCGGTATAGCATTTATCATCTCAACGCCTAGATCGCGGCGCTTTTTAAACTCGCCCTTCATATACGCGATGTCCTCGTCGGCCTTGCCCAGCAGCGCAGGGATGGCGCCGGCTTGCGTTAGGGAGTTTATGTTGCTCGTGCTTTGGCTTTGTAGCTTGTTTACCGCAGCGTTTAGCTCTTTAAACGGGCTAGCCATGTAGCCAAATCTCCAACCCGGCATCGCGCCGCATTTGCTTAGGCCGTTTATCGTGATCGTTCGGTTAAACATATCCTCGCTCACCGCCGCGGTCGCGACGAATTCGCCCTCGTAGTTTAGCTTTTCGTACATTTCGTCGCTAGCTACGATGATTTTCGTGCCTTTTAGCACTTCGCCCAGCGCCTCCAGCTCTTTGCGGCTATATATCGCGCCCGTCGGGTTGCAAGGGCTGTTTAATACTAAAATTTTAGTTCTAGGAGTGATTGCCGCTTTTAGCTGTTCGGGAGTGATTTTAAAGCCGGTCTTTTCGCTAGTTTCGATAAAAACGGGATTACCGCCGCTAAATTTGACCATCTCCGGGTAGCTTACCCAGTATGGGCTTGGTACGATTACTTCGTCGCCCTCGTCGATTAGCGCCTGAAATACGTTAAAAAGCGAGTGCTTGGCGCCGACGTTGGTGATGATTTGATTTGGCGCGTAGTCTAGGCCGTTGTCGCGCTTTAGCTTTGCGGCGACTGCCTCTCTCACCTCGGGCGTACCGGCTACGGCGGTATACTTGCCGCAGCCCCTATCTAGAGCGGATTTTACCTCGTTTTTGATGATCTCGGGCGTGTCAAAGTCCGGTTCGCCCGCGCCGAAACTAATCACGTCCTCGCCGCGGGCTTTCATCTCTTTTGCCTTGGTGCTGATTTCGATAGTTAGGCTCTCGCCTAGCACTTGAACTCTTTTTGATAGCATTTTTACTCCTTTTTCTAAATTTAAGATATAGTTTTTAGATAGCCGTTATCGTTTAAAAACAGATACATTTCGCCTAAAATTTGCTTGCGCTGCGAGTCGGTTACGAGTTTTGACTTTTCGATGCGCTCGTTTAGGATGTCCTGGATCTCGTAGATGTCGTAGTCCAGATCCTCCATGATGTCAAGGATCGATTGGCTCTCTAGCAGGTGCGACACCTTAAATCCCTCGGCGTCTACCTCGATAGTAGCTTCGGTCGGGTGAGTAAAGAGGTTGTGTTTCATACCCAGCACTTCCTGATACGCTCCGACTAGGAAAAATCCCAAAAAGTACTCCTCCTTTTCGACATCTACGTCGTGCAAAAACAGAGGATTTTCCTCGTCGTCAAAGCCTATCTCGCCGTCGCTATCGCAGGTGATATCCCACAGCGACGCCGAGCGGGTAGGGCGCACGTCTAGGCGGTCAAGCGGCATGATAGGGAAATTTTGCTTTAAACCCCAAAAATCAGGCAACGACTGAAATAGCGAGAAATTTACGAGATAGCGCTCCTGCGCTTCCTCTTGCAGCTTTAAAAGCTCGGCGTTGTGCTGCTTGGTGCCTAGAATCTTAGCCGCTTTTTTGATGATTAGGTGGGTTAAAATTTCAGCATTCGAGCGATCTTGCAAATCGACGTAACCCAAATCAAACAGCGTGAGTATACTCTCCATATGATCGATGCTATCGTGCAGATACTCTATCGCG
>CAUQMF010000076.1:0-10089 GCA_963518965.1 uncultured Campylobacter sp. | reverse complement strand
TTTTAAAACTATGAATAGGCGCAGGGATCTGGCCGCCGCGGGCGATGAAGTCTGCCGAGGAGTTTTTATTTACGCTCATAACCGGAGCGCTGCCGAGCAGGCCGCCGAACTAAATCGCTAACGGCCAAAAGCCGTAAAATCAGTAAATCCACTTTACGACGTCGTTTATCTCGCGGCGATACTTTTTAGGTTGAGGCTTTAGGCGGTAACCAAACGGCACCACGATGGCTACGCGCTGTTTGCTCGTATCAAGACCCAAGATCCCGTTTAGCGCCGCCTCGTCAAAGCCCTCGATCGGGCAGCTATCGATGCCTAGGCTAGCTGCGGCCGTCATCATATTTGCAGCAGCTATGTAGCACTGCTTGCTCGACCAGTGATAGATTAGTTCGTCATCGCCGCCGAAACGTCCGCTTAGGAAATCTCCGTAAAATTTCTTCCTGTCGCCGATTATATCAGGAGCCTTGTCTTCGCGGCGCTCAATCATTTTTTCCACGTATTTACCGACGCCTTTGACCTCTGCTATCTTAGCCAGGATAACTACCAAATGCGAGCAAGTCGTAATCTGAGGCTGATCCCACGAGACGGTGCGGATCTTTTGCCTTAGTTGCGGATTTTGCACGACGAGGAAATCCCACTGCTCTAACCCCGTAGAACTCGGGCTTAGTCTGCCCGCCTCCAAGATAAAATCAAACTCGCCTGCGCTGATTTTTTTATTTTCGTCAAAAATCTTGCACGCGTGGCGAAATTTCATCGCTTCTAAAAAATTCATATTTTCTCCTTTTATTAAAGTCGGGTAATTATACGATTTTAGCCAGAAATTTAACTTAACCGAGAGTTTTTATGCTTTAACTTTAAGCGCTATGTAAATTTGATACGGCGAGCAAGACCGTCCCGCGCCTAGCCAAAGGTAGCTTGAGCCTATTTAGACGCGGCGGCTATTTTACATTTATTGGGCTATTTGCGCCAAGGATATTTACGATTTTTAAATTAAATTTTAAAACGATGGGGATCTTGGGACGGCTTTTAGGCCAAATATGCGAAACCGGTATACGAGGTGGTAAATTTTAAGTAAATGATAAAAGTAACGATTGCTCGGTTTAGCGCCGCTTTTGTGATTTTACGCACTAGATAGCCGAGTATACTTGGCGATAATTTAAACATAGTTTAATAAACTAGATTTTTAAACTAAAGGCTTACCGGCTAAGCCTACAAAATTTGTCGTAAACGCTAAATCAAATTTATCCCAAACTCCGTCTTTGCCGTAGCTGCGCCCACTACGGCGCTGTTTTCGTAACCGGCGTCCTTTAGGCGAGATAGAGCCGAATTTGCCTCGCTTTGCGGTACTGCTAGCAGTAATCCGCCTGAAGTCTGCGAGTCGTAAAGCAAGATATCGGCCTCGCCACGGACGAATTTACTCGCAAATTCGCGGTTTTTATAGCTGCCCTCGGGGATGATACCCATATCGGCAAACTCGCGTGCGACCGCTATCACGGGCACGTTACCCGCGTAAATTTCAAAGCTGATTTTATCGTTTAGCATTTCGCTTAGATGTCCTAAAAAGCCAAATCCCGTGACGTCGGTCGCCGCCGTTACGTTGATACCTTTTAGCGCGTCCACGGCATAAAAATTTAGCTGCCGCATCGTCTCTACCGCCTGCTCGATTTGGGTCAAATTTAGCAAATCAGCCTTGATCGCCGTGCTTAAAACGCCCGTTCCTAGCGGCTTTGTGAGTATAAGCGCGTCGCCCTCGCGCGCGGAGTTATTAGACCAAAAGCGGCTTGGAGAAACGACGCCCGTGACGCTAAGACCGTAATACATCTGCTGCGTCTCTATCGTGTGTCCGCCTACGATCACGCCGCCGCACTCGGCGACCTTATCCCGTCCGCCGTGCAAAATTTCGCCCAAAATTTCGCCGCTTAGGTTGCAACTGTCAAACCCGACGATATTTAGCGCGTTTAGCACGCGCCCGCCCATCGCAAATACGTCGCTTAGGCTGTTTGCGGCCGCGATCTGGCCGAATATAAACGGATCGTCTACCACCGGCGTGATAAAGTCTAGCGTCTGCACGAGCGCGATATCGTTCGTGATCTTAAATACGCTCGCATCCTCGTTCGTGCCGATGTTTGAGAGCAAATTCGGGTGAGCTAAATTTAAATCGCCGATAGTTTTGTGTAGACCCGACGGGTCAAGCTTGGCCGCTCAACCCGCCGCTTTGACGAATTTGGTTAGACGTTTGTCGTTGTAAATCATAGTTTGATTTGCTCGTGAGAAGTTAAAATTTGCATAATTTCGTAGGCGTTTGACATCTCGCCGACGCTTAGGTCGCTTACTAGCTTATACGCCTCTAGGCAGCTGCCGCAGCTTAAAATTTTAACGCCCGCAGCCTCTAAATCCTTAAGCGGTTTAAAGCCAGCATGCGCGCGGTTCGTAGTCATTTTAACGGCGTTATTTACGCAGATTACGTATTCGGGTTTATTTTCTACCTGCAAAAGCGCTCCTAAAAATTTAGCCAGCAAATTAACGCCCACGTCGCCGCTACCGGCGCGCTCTTCATTTAGATAAAGGGCTGTTTTTTTGGCCTTTGGAGTGATCTCGCAGACGAATTCGTCAAAATTTGCTAGCTCAAGCTTTGATTCGCCCTTAACGGCGGTGATTTTTGTCTCGGCGCCGTTTTGTTCTACGCTAAATTCGACGTTTTGATTTTTTAAAAAACGACTAATGTTTTCTTTTGGAGCGATAGAATTTACTAAAATCTCGAGCTTTTCGCCGACTTTTAGGCTCTCAAGCGTATTTTTCGTCCTGATGACGGGTTCTGGACAAGCCAAATTTCTACAATCGATTTGCATTGATTCTTCCTTAAATTTATTACTCTTCAACCTGAAGTCTAGGGGGAATTTTATCTAAAAGATTTTAAATTTTGTATAAAAAGGCGGATTTCAGCCTAGGCTTTAAAATAAAAAAGGAGAAAAACTTCTCCTTTTTTATTATTTTAATTTCGCGTAAGTTTTTTCGTATTCAGATACGGGTATTTTGTTTTTAGAGATGAGTTCCTGATACCAGTAGTGGTGAAGCACGTAAACTTCTTCCTCTTCTTTATATCCCGTTACCATCGACCAGATAGCGCCGTGTATCGCGATAGCCGCCATATATATGTGTACTAGGAAAAATACAGCGCAAACTATACCAAGTACATTGTGAATTAGCGCAGAAGCTCTTAAAACTTCGATTTGCGATACGCCTAGCCAAGTAGCGACGTCAGGCGTTTTAAAATCCAAGAAGAACATCGCTGCGCCGGTTAGTATCATCACGATACCACCGGGGATAGCAACCCAGTACCATGCTTTTTGACCGGCGTTAAATTTACCTGCAGGCACGGGTCGCTTAACCTTTGAGAGATACCCGCCTACAATAAGCATCCATCTGATGTCGTAGATCGTCGGTAGCATTCTTTTCGTCCAAGCTATCAGCATCGGCAGTACGGATACCGCAAATATAATAGTAGCTAACCCGTGGATATTTTTACAAAATCTAACGAAAGCTCCGCCGCCAAGCTCCGCGCCCCACATCATGATGATACCGGTCGGTACCAGCACTATCCATGAGATCGCGGCTAGCCCGTGAGCTACGCGCTCTATTACGCTAAATGCATAGACTTTGTTTCCGTCGTGGCTAAAATGCTTTGGCCCGATAATCAAAAAATGCAAAGCAAATGCCCCAATCACGGCTAAAATCAGCGACAAAACGGCTATAGCGAAGTAGTCGTTACCCTGAATAAAAGTAAAAATCGGTCCCAAACCGTCTTCGTAAGGCTTGATGTTTTCGATTCTACCGGCAGCCCAGACATTGCTCTGGTATTGGTTCGTACTAGGACTCGCCTCGATAGCGAAGGCCCAACAGGCGACAACCGAAAGCAAACTCAAAATTCTCGTCATGCTATCTCCCTTGTTTTTGTTTGTCCGCTCAAAGCCGCACGTAATTCGGCATCCAGCCAAAAGCTAAATCTCGCGGATTTTCGTGAAATTATATCAAAAAATAGCGTAATGCAAGCTTAGCGCCGAAGTACCGCTTTTTTAGGCGGTTGTGGCATATTTTTATCAAAATCGGGGGAAAATTTATAATCCGCTATATTAATTCATTCATATAAGCTAGATTTTATTTATATTAAATTTAACTTCGTTTGGGATTAAATTTGCGACAAATTCGGCGGCTAATAGGCTAAATTTTAAATTTAGCGCTAAGAAGGCGCAGGTTCATGAGGCCAGCGCGCCAGGAGCAAGTCAAATAAAAGATCGCAGCGAAATTTGATTTAAATTTACAGCCCAAACGGCGCCGTAAAATGCCAAATTTACACCCTAAAGGACGCAGTTTTAGGCATCAAATTTAGTTTCGCCTCTCGTACTCTTCAAAGCCGAATTCTCGCACGGTTACAAGCTCGCCGTTTTCTTTTAAAAGCAGCAAATCAGGCAGCTTTATGCCGTTAAAGGTCGTGTTTTTCACGATCGTGTAGTGGATCTGGTCCTCAAATATCACCTTATCGCCCACGCTTAGCGGCGCGTCAAATTTATACTCCGGTTCGCCCGCGTCAAGTCCCACGATATCGCCGGCTAGACAGGTATTTCCGCCGAAACGGTAGCTAAATTTACCACCCTTGCTCTCGCCTCGCACCGCCGGTCGGTACGGCATCAGCACGGTGTCAGGCATATGCGCCTCGGCCGAGACGTCTAGGATGGCTATGGTTTTTTCGTTTTGTACGAAATCGAGCACCGAAGCAGCTAAAAATCCCGTCTGCCAGCCCACCGCTTCGCCGGGCTCTATGTAGACCTCGACGCCGTATTTTGCGCGGAAATTTTTGATCAAATTTATGAGCAGATCCACGTCGTAGCCCTCTTTTGTCACGTGATGTCCGCCGCCGAAATTTACCCACTTCATGCGCGGGATAAACTCGCCGAATTTCTCCTCAAACGCCATCAGCACGGTCTCCAGACTCTGCGCGCTCTCCTCGCAAAGCGCGTGAAAATGTAGTCCCGTGATACCCTCAAGCGCGTCTGCGTCAAAATTTGCGCGAGTGATGCCTAGGCGGCTATACCTGCCGCACGGGTTATAAGCGTCAGTCGGCGCGACGGAGAGCTCGGGATTTACGCGAAGCCCACAGGTTACGCCCGTAGCTAGGGCTTTTTGCTTAAATTTCGCCCACTGCGCAAAGGAGTTAAAAACCACGTGTCTTGAGAGCGCTAGCACCTCATCAATGTCCTCATCCTTAAATGCCGGCGAATAGGTATGGATCTCACCGCGAACGTATTTTGCGGCAAATTTAGCCTCGTGCAGGCCGCTGCAAGTCGCGCCGTCTAAATACTCGCCGACAAGCCCCATCACGCCGCTAAATGCAAAGCCTTTTAGGGCGACTAGCACCTTCGCGCCGCTTTCGTCTTTGACGCGTTTTAAAATTTCTAGATTTTTGCGCACCTTGGCCTCTTCGCAGACGTAGGCGGGCGTTTTTATTTTGCTTAATATTTCGTTCATTACGGCTCTTTCGTTTAAAATTTGGCGTAAGTATATCTAAATATTTTTTTAAGTAAAATCAAGAAAAAAATTTAATTTCAAAGGCGAATTTATGGTAGAAATCGAGTTTTTGGGCCCAATCAAAATGGAAAATTTAAAGCTAGAAGCGGCAAATTTAAGCGAAGTAAAAGAAAAACTAGGCGAATACGCGCAGCTTAAAGAGTGGCTAAAAATCTGCGCCGTCGCCGTAAACGACGAGATCGCAAGCTCTCTTGACGCGCCGCTAAAAGACGGGGATAAAATTTCCATTTTACCACCGGTTTGCGGAGGTTAATATGCAGATTTTTGAAGGAAGCCTCGACGCCAAGGCGATCACGAATGCCTGGTACGACGAGTTTAAAGACAAAAACTGCGGCGCGCTCATCACGTTTACGGGCATCGTGCGCGAGGAAGGCGGCATAAGCGCGCTTAGCTTTGATATCTACGAGCCGATCCTGCGCAAATGGCTAGCGGGCTGGGAGCAAAAGGCGAAGGATCTGGGCGCATACGTGCTTTTTGCGCATTCGCGAGGTGACGTGCCGGTGCACGAGAGCTCCTACGTCGCAGGCGTGGTAAGCCCTCAAAGAAAGGTCGCCTTGTGCCTGATAAACGAGTTTGTCGAGGACTTTAAGGCTAATGCACCGATCTGGAAATACGACGTCGTGGAAGGCGAACGCATCTACGCAAAAGAGCGCAGCCAAGCGATCAAAGGCGCCGGACTTTTAGGCTAAATTTACTTGGCTCGGCTTTAATATACGCGCCGAGCAAATTTGACGGCTTTTTAGATAAAAGTTTTATTTCTTGCGGGCTAGACCATGATGTTTAGCCCGCTTTTACTCCCGATCGCTATCAAATTTTGCAAATTCCGGCTCGCTTTTTATATAAATCAAATTTGAAAATTCGACATTTCGTCTTTCGCTCGCCCAGACCCGCGCCGCGAAAGTGTCAAATTTACAAATTTAGCAAGATGCAAGGCAAATATTCAAGACATAATAGGCGTAGTTTAACTTTAAAATTTTAACCCGTAAGGGCGCGTATATGAAATACGTAACCGAAACGGGTTTAAAATTTTAAAGCCTCCTCGTAGCGAAGTCTCGTAACGAGCGCTTTGCGCGAAGTTTAAAATCCGTCGTTTATGGGGAATCAAGCGGCTTTTTTGTGAAAAAATCCCACATAAACCGCAAAAACAAACCCTATCGCCACCGCCCACGGAGCCGCCGCCGTTACGGCGCTCGGAGAGCTGGCGAGCAAGAAGTTATGCGCTACGGCCGCGCCCGCCGCCATACCGATGACGAAGATTACCGAGCTTAGATTGCCCGTGCCCATTTGCACGAGATGTTTGCCCGGGCAGCCTTCGCCGAGGCTAAAGCAAAGCCCTGCTAGCGTCATGCTAAGAAAATTCCAAAGCACGTCGTTGTGCGCGATAGGCTGTCCTTCAAAGCCGAATTTATACTGTCCGAGCGCTAAATTTACGATGCTGGCAAAGACCACGATGCTGATGATCCCAGTAAACATCGAGAAATCCCCTTTAAAAAGCCTGCCAAACGCCCCGACGCTGCAAAATTTGCTTTTGTGCATTAGCGCGCCCACGACGATGCTAAAACCAAGCGAGATCAGGATAGGAGCGTGCATGGAGCCTGGGCCTTTTGCGGAGCTAAAAAGCGCGCCGTTTTCGCCAAGCTTTAGCCCTAGAGCCAGCGCCGCAAGCAGCAAAATACCCATAACCGTCGGCAAAACGCCTATCGCGGCCTGAGTTTTAGTCTCGTGCGTGAGTCTGTATCCGAGCTTTTTGAAAAATACGCCCGCGCACACGCCCGCAAAAATACCGACGACTCCCGCAATCGCCGTCATATCGCCGCCGCCAAGACGCAAAAACGCTCTCCACGGGCAGCCCAAAAACACGAGGCAGCCGATCATCGCGAAAAATCCTAGAAAAAAGCGCACGAAAGGCGACGAGCCCGTAGTCGCGCTAAACTCCTTCGTCCAAAGCACGCTAGCTAAAAAGCCGCCCAAAATAAGCCCGATAATCTCCGGGCGCACGTACTGCACGACTCCGGCGCGATGAAAGCCCAGCGCGCCCGCCGTATCGCGCAAAAAGCAAGCCGCGCAAACGCCCATGTTGCCCGGGTTGCCAAAATACACAAGTAGCGCGCCTAAAGCGCCGAGCGCCGCACCTGAAACGATAAACCATTTTGAGTTTGAAAAATTCATGAAGCGTCCTTTGAAAAGGTAAAATCGACCCGATTTCTTAAGCTGTATTTTACTGATGTTAAAATAAAAAATTAATAAAATTTAGCAAGTATTTAATCAAAATCGGCGAAATTTTTAAAATCCTAGATCATAAGATGCACGCATATAGATTTAAATTTGATAAAAATTAATCAAAAGGCAGCGCTGCCAAATTTATATCCAAGGAAGCTTTTAAGATAATAAACCGCTAAATTTATCGCCGTAAGATTACCTTGATAAATAATTATAACTAAATTTTAAATATCAGATTTAACAAAGAAATTTGCCGTTAGGATTAAAAACGATTTGCCGACGACGATTTATTTTTCTAGCTTTTTGTAGCAAAATGAGCTTGTTTTAATGTTTGCGCAGCCGCGTACCTCTGCTGGCGCGGACATTTACAATTTGACAATCTCGCAAAAGCCGTAAATGGCCAAAGCAAAGATGCCTGCCTTTTTATTTTTACGACTTACGCGTTACCCAAAGGGCATCTTATTTGCGCCGACGGATTTTTAAGTATACAAGATTTACCCTGACGCGCGGATATTTTATAAACAAATGGGGTCTGATTAAATTTAGCGGCCAAATTTGCAAAAGCGCGCAAAAACTAAATTTATACCCGCTCTTGCATAATCTAGCCGGTTTACGTATCGTTTATAGGATAAATCCGCTGCCGATAACCAGCTCGCCTCTATAAAATACCGCGAGCTGACCGCTAGCCACGCCAAACGCGCTCTGTTTTAGCTCGACCTCGGCCGTACCGCCACCCAGCACTTTTACGTGCGCGTTTAGCCCGATGCTGCGGTAGCGAACCTTCACGTCGCAGTCAAACTCGCTCTCGTCTATGAATAAATTTAGGCTATTTACCGCTATCTTACCGCGCTCAAGCTCCTCTTTGCTGCCCACGACGATGCGGTTATTTGCCGCGTCGATAGCGAGCACGAAATGCGGCTCGTGCGCCCCAAATATCTCAAATCCGCGCCTCTTGCCGATCGTGTAGCGCATGTAGCCGCTGTGCCGCCCGATCACGCGCCCAGAGCTATCGACCACGTCGCCGGGCAGATCCGTCTCGTAGTGCTTGTTTAGCACCTCAATATATGTGTCCTCGACGAAGCAAATCTCGCTGCTCTCGGCCTGCTCGCCGTATTCGCGAAAGTTCGGCAGAGACTTTGCCAACTCTTTTATATCTTTTTTAAATTTATCCCCGAGCGGGAAAATCATATCGGCGATTATCTCTTTTGGCACCTGCGCGACGAAGTAGCTCTGGTCTTTGCTAGGATCGGCGGCGACTCTGATAAAGCCGTCTTGCACGCGGATATAGTGGCCTGTGGCGAGCTTTTCGCAGCCGATACTTTTGGCAAATTTTAGCAGCTCGCCGAATTTTATAAAGTGGTTGCAAAGCGCGCAGGGATTTGGCGTCTTGCCCTCTTTATAGGAGCTAACAAACGGCGTATAGACGTATCTGTCAAACTGCTCTTGTAAATCAAGCACGTGATAGGGGATGCCCAGATACCCGCACGCGCGGGCGACTTTATCGATATTTTTTTCATGATATCCGGGCTTTTTGTGTAGTTTCATATAGCAGCCCACGACCTCGTGACCCGCTTCTAGCAGCATTTTGGCGCTCATGGTGGAGTCGACGCCGCCGCTCATGGCCATTAAAATTTTCATTTTTCTTTCCTATTGCGAGGGCTTGTCTTTTTAGCGCTTTTTACGGAGTTTGCAAATTTTCGGCTCGATGAACTATATGTTCTATCTACGCCGAAAATTTACCGCACAACCGCAAAAATCATCTAAAAATACCGCACCCTAAAGTTTTGCATTTTAAATTTAGCTTTAAAATTTACAAATCTCGCCTTAGCCCCACAATAAGACAATTTCATATAAATTTGACGCGATTATATAAAAAATAGCTTAATACGCTATAAATTTGCGAGCCAAGGGTGGCGTGGCATTTAGCTTTTGCGCCTTGCTCGGCTCTAAATTTTACCAGCCGAGACGGCAACGTAGAATATGCAAACGGCGATGACGCGGCTAAATTTACCGAATTTGACGCAAAAGGCAAGCATATCGGCAAATCCGCTTAAAAACACAAACCAAACCGCGCGAACAAATTTACAAAGATCAAAATTTAACGCCGAACGCCAAATATAAGCACCGACCGAATTTAACTAACCCTTTAAGCCTTGTAGTATTTTAGAGCTTTAAATTTTTGCGCACCGTATGCGCCATCGTTGCGGCAGTTAAAATCAGCAGTGGACGCGAGCAGCGTCAATTTTGAGAGCGACACGGCCGCAAATAGCGATAAAAACGAGGCAAATC
>CAUQMF010000075.1:0-10093 GCA_963518965.1 uncultured Campylobacter sp. | reverse complement strand
GCGCGTGCTAAGCTTCGGCGAGGTTAGCAAGGAGCTTTGCGGCGGTACGCACGTGGCAAATTTAAGCCAAATCGGTGCGTTTTTCATCACCAAAGAAGGCGGCGTGAGCGCGGGCGTGCGCAGGATCGAGGCCGTGTGCTCTAAGGCCGCGCTAAATCTAGCAAAAGCCTGGCGCGGCGAGATCGAGGAGTTAAAAGCCGAGCTAAAAAGCGCCGAGCCGATGAATGCAGTAAAAAAACTAAAAGCCGAAATAAAAAGCCTAAAAGACAAGAGCAAACAGGCCAAAGATGCGCACGCGCTCGTGGCGGTGAACGTAAACGAGACTAAGCTTTGCGTCGCGGTGCTTGATAGCGGCGATATAAAAGCCACGATAGACGAGTTTAAAAACGAGAACGAAAAGGCGGCGATCCTGCTCGTGCAAGTAAACGAAGAGGGCAAAATCGCTCTGGCCGCCGGCGTGAAAAATGCAGCTTTGAAAGCGGGCGAATGGGTCAAATTTACGGCGCAAATTTTAGGCGGAAACGGCGGAGGCAAGGACGACTTCGCAACCGCAGGCGGTAAAAACGTACTAGCGATCGAAGATGCGGTTAGGCAGGCGCTAGAGTTTGCTAAAGCAAAGCTTGAAAAATAAGCTCGCGTCGGTCAAATTTAAGATAGTCGCTTAAATTTGACCGCAGTTTTGCGGCGTAAAATTTAAAGCAAATTTGAGCTGCCTTTAACTGGACTAGATTAAAATAGTCGAAAGTCGGTAAATTTAATGGGCTAGTTTATAGCGTCAATTTTATTAAATTAAAATTTAAAAATGAGCTCAAAAATAGCCGTAAAATTTAACCCGAAATCCGGCTAAATTTGAGCCCAAGGGGCTTAAAGCGAGTTTCAAGTAGGTTTTAATACCAAATTTAGGATAAAGTTAAAAACCGAATTTATTTGGTTTCTAGGCTAAATTCAAAGCAAAAGATGCGCGAAGTTAATAGCTTCTAAACTAAGCCCAAAAATTCTATCGCGCGTTAAGTCGTTAAATCTCGGCGCCGACAAGGATAAATTTAACACAAACAAATTTTAAAATCAAAGGGGGCAAATGCCTGAATTTAATATAGCTTTTGCAAGAATCGACAACGCTTTACCTTTTGTTCATATCCTTGCCGTTATCGTTTTTATCGGATTTCAGGCTAATTTTTTACTAATGGCTAAATTTTTTATGAAGAATTTAGGCAACGACGCGCAGAGCTATGAGACGATAATCTCGATGATGAAACGCCTAGGATACGCGGTTTACGGATCGATTTTAATCATAGGCGCGACAGGCCCGATGCTGGCTAAGGAAAGCGCGGCAAAAACCGCCGATCCTATGCTAGACACGGTTTTAACGACAAAGTGGGCTCTTTACGGCTTTTTGCTTCTAAATATAATTTATGTTACTTACCGTCTAAACAAGGCCGTAAAAGCATTTAAAAATAGCGAATACGTCGAGCTTCACGAGAATCTCATCGTTACGATTTATTATTTCATCCCACTAAACGTCGCGTTCGCGCTACTGGCGACGTATCTTGGCATAGCATATAGGGAGTTTTGATGATTTTTTTGGCCTCAAGTTCGCAAACGCGAGCGGAAATTTTAAGGCAAAGCGGAATAAATTTCGAGCAAATTTTCTTTAACTACGACGAGGGCGGCGTAGATAAAAATTTACCGCCGCACGTCTATGTCCAAAAGATAGTTGTGGCAAAAAAAGAGCAGTTTTTAAAGGCAAACGACGGCGTAAAAAACGTCCTTTTCGCCGATAGCGTCGTCGTATGCGACGGTAAAATTTTAGGCAAAGCAAAGAACGAAAAAGAAGCTTTTAAAATGCTAAAAATGCAAAGCGAAAATACCGCTAGGATCGTAACCGCGATGATATTTTTAGGCGAGAAATTTGAGCTTTTTAACGTGAGCTTTGCCGAGTATAAATTTGCTAAATTTGACGAAGCCGACCTACAAAACTACCTATCGGGCGATCTATGGCAGGGCAAAGCGGGAGCCATGACGATAGAAAATTTCAACAAAAAATACATCCTAAGCCAAAACGGCGAAACTAGCACCGCAATGGGGCTAAACGTGAAAATTTTAAAGGCCTTTTTATGAGAATTTTAGCTTCGATTTTGTTTATTATCTTTGTTTCGCTGAGCGCGGCGTTTGTTTATCTTTATTCGCAAGTCACCTTTGACGCGTCAAATATCATCGATTTTAAGCCAAAGCTCACGACTCAAATTTACGATAGAAACGGCGAGCTCATCGCAAATATCTTTGACGAGAACAGGATCTATGTCAAGTACGAGGATATCCCGCCGCGCGTCATCGAGGCGCTGGTAGCTATCGAGGATACGAGCTTTTTCGAGCATGGCGGCGTAAATCCAGAGGCCATCACGCGAGCTATCGTTAAGGATATAAAGGCGGGCAAACTAGTCGAGGGCGCTAGCACGCTAACGCAACAGCTCGTTAAAAACATGGTGCTAACCAGAGAAAAAAAGCTAACGCGCAAGGTCAAAGAGATGATCATCTCGATGAAGCTGGAAAACGAGCTCAGCAAAGAGCAAATCCTAGAGCGCTACCTAAATCACGTCTATCTCGGACACGGCTACCACGGCATCAAGACTGCGGCGAAGGGGTACTTTAGAAAGGAGCTTAACGAGCTCACGCTAAAAGAGATCGCGATCCTAGTGGGACTGCCAAAAGCCCCTAGTACCTACGATCCGACTCGCCACCTCGATCTGTCGCTAAGCCGCGCAAACAACGTAATCTCAAGGATGAACGCACTAGGCTGGATCAGCGACGCCGAGTACAAAGCCGCGCTAGTCGAGCAACCCGTAGTCTTTGACGACACTCTCACGCAAAACAAAGCCCCGTATATAGTGGACGAGGTGCTAAAAGAGGCCTCAAAGCGCTTTGAAGATATCAAAACGGGCGGCTACGTCATCGAAACCAGCGTCGATCTAAAAGTGCAAGATATGGCGTCCGAGGCGCTAAAATACGGCTACAACGAGATACTAAAACGAAACAAGGACGCAAACGCCAGCATCCTAAACGGCGCTATCGTCGTTACGCTACCTAAAACGGGCGAGATCCTCGCGCTAGTAGGCGGCGTAGACTATGCCAAAAGCAGCTACAACCGCGCCACGCAGAGTATGCGCCAGCCGGGATCCAGCTTTAAGCCCTTTATCTACCAAATCGCCCTAGACATGGGCTACTCGCCGATGAGCAAGGCAGCCGATATCTCAAGGGTATTTAACGAAGGTAGCCAGTACGAGTGGCGACCGAAAAACTACAGCGGCGGCTTCCAGGGCTATATCACGCTGCGAGAGGCTCTACGCCAGTCGCGCAACCTCGCTACGATAAATTTGCTCGACGAGATCGGGCTTGATACGGCTTATAAAAAGCTAACCGAGATGGGCTTTAAAAACATCCCTAAAAACCTCTCCATCGCGCTTGGTAGCTTCGGCATCTCGCCGTTAGAGTTTGCTAAATTTTACTCTATGTTTCCAAACGGCGGCGAGATCGTGGAGCCAAGCCTCATAAAACGCATTATAAACTATCAAAATTTAGAAGCCGTTTTCGAGCCTGCGCGCGTATTTATTACGGAACCCGAGCAAGCATATCTGATGACCGATATGATGAGGACGGTCGTGGAGCGCGGCACTGGGCAAAATGCCAGGATAAACGGCGTGCAAGTCGCGGGCAAAACCGGCACGACGAATAATAACGTCGATGCGTGGTTTTGCGGATTTACGCCCGAGGTCGAGGTGCTAGTGTGGTACGGCAACGACGACAACACGCCGATGAGAAAGGTCGAGGGCGGCGGACGCACGGCGGCTCCGGTGTTTAAGAAATTTATGGAAAGCTATATGAAGGAGTACCCGCTAAAACAAAAAACCTTCATCGAGCCTGAAGGCGTCTTTCATACCGCGCACGAGGGCTTAGCGGAGATCTATACGAAGATCTCGCCCGTGCCTAAACCCGATGCCCAGGATATGCTGATAAAACAAGACGACGAGGGGCTGATTTTTTAGTTTGATAAATATCGGCTAAATTTGAGCGATTTGCTATGTAAATTTAGCCGCTGATTCGTTAAATTTAAACCATCCGCCAAAGCTATAACGCCACAAGCTCGCTCAAATTTGACTTATACTTTAAAACCAAGTTCGGCTGTGCGGTCAAATTTGATTTTGTTTAGACCCGAATTTTAAGCCCGCTTGCAGGTTTTAGCCGCGTCAATTTTAACACTTTTTAGCGCGGCTAAGTAAGCCTCGTTAAATTTAAGCTTGCCTACCAAACCGGGTTTAAACGAGCTAAATTTACAAATCCGTCCAAATTTACAGCCGTATCGCGCCGAACAAAAATCGCGTCAAGAGTCGCTCAAATTTTAAATTACGCTTCATCTTTCGGGATATACGTACTTCGGTTAAACAGATAGCACGCCGTAAAAATAATAAGGCAAGCAGGCAGTAAGTTTGAGCCGCCCAAAAACAGGCTCACCGTCTTTTCGTCATTTCTGGCGATCAGAGCCGCTACTATGAGCGCAATCGGATACAAGATCAAAGCAATGCTAGCTAAATTTTCAACCGTAAAAATCACCAAGCAAAGTCGCTGATTTTTTATAAAAAATTTGCTGTATTTTTTCGTAGGGTAGCTTTTTAGGTAAATTTTCGTGAAAAAATACGGCAAAATCAGTATCGCAGCAAGAGAAACGAGCCCGTATAGAACATTGCCTAAAAAATATGCAAAATAAGAGACCATAAACCCAAACCCGATAAATGCCATACTAGCGCGCCTAATAAGCCTATGCACGTCGTAACGGTTTTTTAGATCCCAAGGTATTTGATCAAATTCCGCGTCCAGGTCGTTTAGCTCGCCGAGTCTTTCCTCTGCTGATTTCGCGCTTTGAGCTAGACCGGACTCTCTGCGCAGATCTGCACCCTCGGGTGCGGGCTCATATGAGCTTTTATTGCGAGAGTAGCATATCGCAAAAACAAGCAAGCAAATCGGAGCTACGACAAGGCCGTACAAAAATCCATAAGCCGCATATCCGCCGCCGCTATCCTTCACGAAAAACGACCCGATAATAAGCAAAATCGGATATAAAATCAAGACTATGCTGGCAAAATTTTCTATCCTAAAGGCTAGGAAGCTATCCCACTGATCCCTCACGAAAAGATAGCTGTATCGCTTGGTTTGATCTCGCCTTAAAACATAAATCGTCCAGAAAATAGGCACAACTATCTTCACAGCGCCCCGAATATGTCTAAAAATTTCAGGCGGCAATTCTATACCGTTGTTTACAAAAAATGATTTCAAATACGGCGCCAACATCGCAAAAAGATAAGAAACGACAAACGTCGACGACCAGTACGTCATAACCGCCCGCCTGATAAATCTATGCCTATCATACCGCCCTTTTGCATCCTCGGGGATAGCGGCAAATTTTTCGTCCAGCTCTTTCATCTCGGCTTGAAATTTTGCGTTCACGACTAGCTCCTTTTACAAGCGCTTATTTTAGAAATTATATCAAATTTGACGTAGTAAAGCGCCTAAATTTGGGGATTAAATTTGATAGCAAAAACGTAGCTACGTTTTGAAAATTTTACGTTTTACCGCCGCTTGGCAAATTTAATCAAGCAAAGACAAAGAAAATCAACTTAAATTTGACCCGTTTGCAGTAAAGCTGCAAATAAAAAGATAGTGCCGCATACCCACAATCCTAGCCCTGGCGCAAGGTTAAAAGTGCGCCGCCTAGATACAGCGATCAGACCCAAATTTAACCCGAGCTTTCGGGCCAAATTTGAGAGGGTTTTTCAGTCAAATTTTGGTCGAATTTAACGTAAAAAGCAAAAGCTCAAAATTTACTCCACGAGCTTCATCTGCTCGGCGCAGATAGCCTTCCACGAGCTTTGCAGATTTGAGCCGACGCACTCCTGCAGATACGGCTTTGCTTCGCTTTCGCGTTTTAGTTTGATGTAGATTTCCGAGATCTGAGCTAGAGCGCGCAGCCTGTTTTCGGGATCTAGGCGCGTATCTACGAGCTCCTGCGCGGCCTGCAAAGCCTCGTCCAGTCTATCTAGCTTACTTAGCGAGCCGATGTACTCAAAGTCGATTTTCGGGCTAAAGGTGGCGATATGCAGGCGTTTTTGTAGGTCGATCGCCTTTTTGGCGTAAACCGACGCGTTTAAAAAGTTGTTCGCGCCGTACGTCGCCTCGGCCATGCGGTCGTAGAGCTCGATGACCTTAAAGTCGTTTTTGCGTAGCGTCTCGACGGCCGTTATCGTCGCGGCGGCGTCGGTGAGCCTACCTAGCCCCATCAGCGCCTCAAATCTATAAAAAAGCACGGGCGAGACGTCGGCATACTCCTGCCTAGACGCGATAGCCAGCGCCTCGTCGGCTACGCGCAAGGCGTCGTTATATTTCTCCGTCTTTATCAAAACGGAGGCTAGTTTGATGAGCCACTCCACGCGGTCGAGCATATCGGGCACAAGGATATTTTGTGAGGCGAGCTCGTGCGCGGCGGCGAAGCGAGAGAGGCGCATATAGCAGTCAAAGAGCTTAAATTTAGCCCCGATTTTCTCGCCTACGCCGTAGTTTTCGGTCAAATTTACAGTCGTAACGCAGTCGTTTTGACGGATGGCTTCACTCGCTAAATTTAGCGCCGCCTGATCCAAGACCGCGCTTGCGTCCGTATCATTTAGATCGCGCACGGCCTGGGCATAGCGCAGGACGGAGTCAAATTTACGCTCTTTTAGATAGAGCGCGACCTGCTCTTTTAGCGCCTTGGCGCCGACGTCCGTTTTGCCGTATTTGTCGATGAGCGCGTCGTAGTGCTCGTGCAGCTTAGTCGCATTATTCTCGTCGTTTCTAGCGAAAAATAGCTTATCTAGCGCATTTTGCACGATGGCGGCGTACTGCCCATCCGCAAACTCGCTTTGGTATCTTTTTAGGTAGTCGTAGGCCTTTTGCGTATCGGGAGTGCCAGCTAGAGCGATGCCTAGATTTTTTAGCACGGTTTCGTACTCGTCGTCGTTTTTGTCTAATCTAGCGAGTAAAATTTCATAAATTCTCGCGGCGATATCGTCCATCTTTTTCTCGTGAAATACCCCCGCCAGCGCCATTAGCTTGGATGCGTCGTTTAGTAGGTACTCTTGATTTCTGTTTAAAATTTTAAGCATAAAGTCCTTGGCGCGATCAAATTTCGCCTTGTCGATGCTACCTTGCACGAGGCTAAGAGCCGCGCGGCTAGCGACGTCTAGCGTCTGCGCCGAGTACAGCACGTCCTCATACATCCTCACGGCCTCGTCCTGCCTACCGGAGGCGTAGAGCTTATCGGCAAACTCGAGCTCGGCTAGCTTGGTGAAATTTGAGTTTGAATGCTCGCTTTTAAGGATATCTAGCGTGTAGTTCGCGTCGCTAACTAGCTCCTGCCTGAGGTAGGCTTTGGTCACGAGATAGAGCACCTCGGGATAGTTTTCATCCGATACGAACCTGCGCATCCACGCGCGCCCCTCGCTTGCTACATCTGCTGCGCCAAGCCCATCAAAGCTATTTTGCGAGTCTAAAATTTTATCCAAGGCGCGCAGTCTATAGAGCAAAAACTCGCTGGCGAAAATGCTATTTGGATAGCGGCGTAGCGCCGTTTGCGTCGTGCTTATCGTCTCGTCGTAGCGCTTAGCCTCATAGCTTTTTTTCACATCCAGATACATGTTTATATCGTTGCTGTCGCCGCTTTCTATTGGGGCCTTGTTTAGATCTAGCGGTCCGATGCTAGGTGCGGTCATCTGCTCAAATATCGGAGCGAAATTTATCCCCGCGTTTGTTTGTTTTTTAAATTCGCTCAAATTTTGATCTACCACGATGGCGTGGCGTTTGGCTGCACCGCCGTTTTTACTAAACGGCACGGCAGGAGCGCCGTAAAGAGACTCGCTAGAAGATATCAAGCGAGAACTCGCGCGCGGCACGATATAGACCCGCATACCGCCTTTTTCCTCGCGAAATCTCACCTCCGCAAGAGCCAAAATTTTATCCTCGACCTTCGGCAACGCGCCGCCAGGAAGATCGCAAAAATACAGCTTGCGATCGTAGGCAAGGATTTCCTCTTTACAAACGAGTCCGTTTTCGTCGCTGATGTTTATCACGGTGTAGGGACTGCCGTCCTCTGCGCCCGAATTTACGCTCAGGCTAAAAGAAAACGCCAAAATCGGTAAAAAAAGTAAAAAATATTTTCTCATGCGACCATTATACCCTTTTTCGTTTAAAAAGCGCTATAAAAGCGAATATTACGCGCTTCAAAGGCTATTTTTTACTAAATTTAGCGCGTTTGGATAAAATTTTATTTAGCCTAAATTTAACTTTGGCATAGGGGAAAATTTGGATTTTAAAGTAGCGAGGTTGCGGGTAAATTTGCCCGCCTCACGCCAAAGGCTCCGCCCGCTACGTCAAATTTGACGTAGCAAGCCCGGCTTTTGGGATTAAATTTATAAAATTTGACCGCCTTGGTGGATAAATCTAATATAAAATTTAACCAATTGCCGCTACGCCTCTTTTGAGATCTTAACGAGCTTAAACGCGTATCCGCTAAATTTCGCCCTGCAAAGCGCGACCGTGCCCTTCATCTGCGGCTCTAGCTTAAATTTAGCCCTTATTTCTACGTCCTTAGCCTGCACGCTCACCATATCGCCGTCTTTTACCTTTGCGGCCGCGGCAAACGACGCCGAGCCGATTAGCTCTTTTACCTCGCCGCTCAAATTCGACCCGTTCGCTTCATCCATAAAAAACACGACGCTACCGTCAAAGCTCTCAGGCTCTTTTAGCGGAGCTAGCTCGCCGTCCGTTTTGAACTCGCCCTGCTTGCCGTCAGCCAAAACAACGTTTTTGCCGAGCATTTGCAAAAACTCGAATATATTTTTCGCGTCCGCATGGGCTAAAAAGGAGCTATCGATCACGATATTTTCGCATCCGTTTAAAAACTCTGCGATCTGCTCAAACTCCTCCTCGCCGACGTTGCACTCGCCGCTTAGGTATCCTTCGTCTAGCCCCTCAAAATATTCGCGCGTTTGCTCGTCGAATTTAGCCGCATCGAGCGAATATTTGCAAAGTAGCGCCAGCACGTAGCTAGCCGATCCGATCTCGCAGCGAACGAGATTTCCAGTGCCTAAAATTTTATCCTCAAAGCAAGAAATATATAAAAATTCATTTTGTTTTATCCGCTCCGCTAGCTGTGGTTTTTGCTCGCAAAGAAGGCTTGCCAGACTCAAAGTTTTTGCATTTTTAAATTCGCTAAATTTCATCGTTTATCCTTTAAATTTAGCTTGGATTTTATAAAAATTTGTTTTAAGAGGGGGTAAATTTGCGCCGATTAGACGCAAATTTGATTATTTTTCTAGGCCGAATTTGACGGCTGCTTTAGCAAGCTCGAGAGTAGCGTCTACGAATTTATCTTTTTTCGTCGCATACGGCAAAAATAGCGGTATCTCCGTGCAAGCCGCGATGTATGCGTCAGCCTCGATAGCCGCGATAGTATCGTTAAAAAGACCCACGTACTCCTTTAGCTTGTTTGCTTTTGCGCCTTTGTAGATGCAGTCCATGATGTTTCTCATCAAATTTTCGGGGATTTTTACGCACTCTAGGCCTGCGGCGATCAGCTCGTTTTCGTAAATTTTAGCCGCGGTCGTACCGGTAGTGGCGATGACGGCGATCTTTTTAGCGTGCGGGAAATTTGATTTTACCGATGCGGTGGCGATTTTAGCGATGTGTAGGATATTTACGCCGCACTCATCGGTTAGGCGCTTGGCAAAATAGTGAGCCGTGTTGCAAGCTATGCAGATAGCCTCGCAGCCGGCGTTTTTTAGCCTGGTTGCAGACTCTTTCATAAAAGGAAACGGATCCTCGCCTCCATGCAGGATATACGCCGTGCGGTCGGGTATCTGCGGATAGTTGTCGATGACGATAGGGATGTTGTCCTGATCTTTTGCAGCGTTTGTGAGCTCTACGATCTTGGCGTACAGATCTATCGTAGCTAACGGTCCCATGCCGCCTAAAATTCCGATTCGTTTCATGAAAAAGTCCTTAAATTTAAAAA
>CAUQMF010000074.1:0-10184 GCA_963518965.1 uncultured Campylobacter sp. | reverse complement strand
AATTTATATTTTCCGTAGCGACGGCGTTAGCGATGCTGGGCGGCTGCGCATCGTCAAAAGATACCCCGAGCGCAGTAAATTTACCGGATCAAGGCGCTAACGCCGCGCCCGCATACGACATGCCCGAGGAGAGCGCGGACGAAAATTTAGGCCACATCAGCTATCTAAAATTTGACGTCGATCAAAATGCGAATGCGCTGCCGATACTGCCTTTTGAAGCGCAAAGTAGCGGCGAAGCTCTGCTACAAAAACGCTTTAACACGCTTGATCTAAAAGCGCCTGCAACCACTGCAAAAGATGCATTTTGGGCTCTTGACTACTATAAAAATACGGCAAAAAGGCAGTATTATTTCTCAAATATGCGCAAAATCCCGAACGAATGGTTTGAAAAGGTGCGCAAAAACGCTAGCGTGGAGAGCTTCGGTAAGGTTTCTTTGCCTGCGATAACGACGGCAAATACTAGCCTGCGAAATATACCGACCGACGAGGCCGTACTCTATAATCCCGTACGCGCAGGCGAGGGGCTACCGTTTGACTACGCCCAGCTATCTTTCGTCTCGATAGGCTATCCGCTTTACGTTTCGCACTTTTCGGCCGACGGCGCGTGGGCGTTCGTAGGTAGCGACGCCGCATGGGCCTGGGTGAAATCGACCGAAATCAAAATTTTAAGCGCAGAGGCCGTGCAGGAGCTAAAAAACTCTAAATTTCTAAGCGTTATCAAAGACGAAGAGCCCGTCTACGACAAAAACGGCAATTTTTTATTTTACGGACGCATAGGCGCGATTTTGCCTTTTCAAAGCGAGGATCAGTTTAAATTTTACGGCAAAATCCAAACCCAAAGCGGGCTAAAAAACTACGAGATCTCAAAACAAAGCGCAAGCCGCTTTCCGCTTAAATTTAGCGACGAAAACGTAAGGGCGCTGGCGTCATCGCTACTCGGTCAAAGCTACGGCTGGGGCGGGTTTGGCGGCAAGCGCGACTGCTCGCTGTTTTTGCAGGATTTCCTCGGTAGCTTTGGCGTGTGGCTACCGCGAAACTCAAAGGCTCAAGGCCAAATCGGCAAGGTCGTAAGCCTGGCAAATTTAAGCGCGGAAGAAAAACTGCGCGTCATCAAAACGCAGGCAGTGCCGTATAGAACGCTATTTCACATGAACGGGCACATCATGCTCTACGCGGGTATGCGCGGCGACGAACCGCTCGCCGTGCACGACGTCTGGGGCATCCGCACGAAAGATAACGGTAGAGCCATGATCGGCGGCATAGCGATCACGACGCTAAAAATCGGCTCAGACGTAGCAGACATCGATCCAAAACGCTTGCTAGTTTCGAGAATAAACTCCATGAACACCTTTGAAATAGCTAGCGGCGAGGAAGCGTCGCGCTCGAAAAAATCGGCAATCGAAAAAGCTTACGGCGTGAAAATCGTCGGCAACGAGGTGGTTTTTGCGGACGGCAGCAAGGTTATATTTGACGATGGCGAGGCAAAAGACACGGCGCATCTGCTAAATCTCGCCGATGTCGAGGATACTTTTGCGCAGCCTTATCCGCTATTTAAGCCTCTAGCGCTACCTAGCAATGACGCGGGTAGATACCGAAACTACGAGCTTTTGGATAAAATTTACGGCGCGAGCGAGGCGGAAGTGAAGGCAAATTTAACCGATGTCGTTTGGCTAAAAAATCAAGGCGGTAAAACGCTTAAATTTAACTCCAAAAACGGCGCGGCAGTAGCTCTGCAAGCCGTCTCAAACGAGCTTGACGCGCTAACGGCGAAAAAACCGGAGCTGCTAAAGTTTCTTGACAATCCGTCTGGCACCTTTAACTGGCGCGTAATCGAAGGCACCAAGCGCAAGAGCGCGCACTCCTACGGCATCGCGATCGACATAAATACCGACAAGAGCGACTACTGGCGCTGGAGCAAGGACGACCGCTACCGCAATCAAATCCCCGAGGAGATCGTGCGCGTTTTTGAAAAACACGGCTTCATCTGGGGCGGGCGCTGGGTTAGCTTTGATACGATGCACTTCGAGTATAGACCGGAATTTGGGCATCTAAGATAAATTTGACGGCGGTTTTAACGATAAATTTGCGTAAATTGGGCCCTAATTTATCGCTACTTTTGGCGGACAGAGTCGTCGCAGACCGTAAATTTAAGCTCCGATCAAGACGGTGCGAATAAATTTTGCTTTGCCGCTTTTTGGCGTAAAATTTAAAGCAGACGACACGAAAAATCTATCGCTTCGGTAGCAAATTTGAGCTAAACCGGACTTAGATTTGCCGTCAAATTCGGTTAAATTCTTAGTAAAAGCTGGATTAAATTCGGCTATTTGATTTCGGCGAGCGTAGCATTTTCGCATTTCCATGTTTTTGATATTTGGCGAAAATTTGCAAGCGATTGCAAGAGGCTCGCTACCCTTTTTGCGGTTTGTTAAATTTAGCTTTGGGCATAGGCTGGGCGGTTAAATTTGACGCCGAAGCGACTTTGGTTTAGCCTACGTTTTATAATTTTTGTAGTTCGTAAATTTTGCGCTAGCGGGGCGGACTACGATAAAATTCGACCCGCCGTTTTTAACTTAGGGCGGCTATTTGCCGTTTTGTCGTCGCCCATATTTTACAGTTTTTACAAATTTTGCGCCACTTGCAAATTTCTTGGCGTTTGTTTTAGGGCTACGTTTTGATTGCGCCAAGCCCAAAGACTCCGAAAATCTTACCGCAAAATTTAGATAAAATTTCAAGCGGCAAATTTTTCAAAGTCGCGCTAGAAATTTTGATACGCATAAATTTATAGCAACTTTTGCGCCGCTCGCTAGCAAATTTTGCCAACAAACCCCTGCTGCTTAATTTACCGCGATCTCGATACTTTTACTTAATAAACGCCTCTTGCAGCTCGCTTTCAAACATCCGCTTGATCTCGCTTCCAAGTACGCAGTCACCCTCTCGTCAGGGGCCGCAGATCACGTTTTCTTCTTCGCCAGGGCTTAGGTAGACGCAGTTAAAATAACTCTTATCTGAAGCATTGTCCGAGACAAGGTAAACAAGCCCATCTTCAGGGATAAAATTTCCCTCCTCCAGCCCGCGTGCGCGGCGTGGACATTATCTTTATCGCCGCTCCGGCGTGAAATTTCGCGCCGTCTGCAATATCTTTAACGTTTATCCACTCAGCCGTTTTACGCCTCTTTTTCCAAATTTAGCTCCACGAGCGCACTCTCGCCAACTACCCGAACGCCAAGTTTTTTTAGCGCCGCTGCGGTTAGGCCGTCGCCGCTAACGAGCCGCCCGGTAAAGCTTCCGTCATAGATCTCACCGCTTCCGCAGCTTGGGCTTCGCTCTTTTAAAATAGCGATTTTACAACCGTTTTCGCGGGCTATATCGGCGCAAATTTGCGCGCCCGAAAGAAACTTTCGCGTAACGTCGCGGCCGCTAAATTTAGTTATAACCCGTCCGTTTGAGCAAATTTCGGCAGGTTCGCGCGGGGTCGTTAGTCCACCCAGATACTCCGGGCAAACGGCGATGAGCTCGTAAATTTGTCTAAGCTTGGCAAGCTCGCCTGCACAAATCGCGTCTGCATTATTGCCGCCGTTATATTTGCAGTTTTCGCCGAGCAAACAGGCGCTGATTAAAATTTTTGGTTTATTTTTCATCGTTGGTTCCAAATTTAATAGTCCGGCAAGCGTTATTTCAGCTTAAATTTACTAACGCTTCGGACGGCAGATTTAGACAAATTCATCAAATTTATCCGAATTTGAGCCGACTCGTGCAAATATAAAGCCGGCCCGAAACGTCAATTTTAGCCTAAAGCCCGGCCTCTTTTTTGATCTTATCTATATACATCTGCCTTAACATCGGCACGTATTTGCCGACTTTGCCGCCGTTTATCGGCTTGCCGTCGGCCTTGACGACTGGCAGTAGCGGTAGCGTCGCAGCCGAGATAAACACCTCGTCGGCATCGTAAACGTCTTGCATCGTAAACGGTCGCTGCCTGATCTCAAGCCCGGCTTTCTCGGCAAAACCCAAAATCACCTTGCGGCGGATACCAGGCAAAATCTCGTTTGAAAGCGGTTTGGTTATCAGGACGTTATCTTTTATGATAAATGCAGACGAGCTAGTAGCCTCGGTAACAAAGCCGTTTTCGACCATGAAACCCTCGTAGGCGCCGGCTTTTACGGCTTGTTCTTTAGCGTAGCACTGCGCCAAAAGCGAGATCGATTTGATGTCGCGGCGCTTCCAACGGATATCCTCGACGCTAACGACCTCGATACCGGTCGCGGCGTCAGGGTTTGCGACGATATCTTTTTCGTAGCAAAATACGAAACAAGTCGGCTTTAAGCCTTTTATAAATTTAAAATCCCTATCGGCGACGCCGCGGGTGACCTGCATATAAACGCCGCCTTCTTTTAGGTTATTTCGCCAGACTACTTCCTCTAAAACGCCTCCAAAATCGCTCTTTGAAAGCGGCAAGCCCAGCTCGATCGCAGCCAAACTCCTCTCAAATCTCTCCCAAAAATCCTCTCTATCCACGAGCCGTCCGTTTAGCACCGGCACGACTTCGTATATGCCGTCGCCAAAGATAAATCCGCGGTCAAATGCGCTAACTTTAGCCGCCGCCGCGTCTATAAATTCGCCGTTTAGATATACTATTCCGTTCATTTTTTCTCCTTAAAATTTAAGTAATTTTAGCTCAAATACTCTTAAAAAGCGTTGCCTTAAGTCCAAATTTTAGCTTGGATTACGAAGTTTTTGATATAATTGGGGCTAAATTTAAGGATAATCAAAAAGATGAAAAATAACGCATTAAAAAATTTAATCCTAAAAAATATCTTCGTTATCTCAAAGCAACCCGTGCTGTTTCGCGATCTACTCGAGGCAAACTGCCTTTTTAACGAAGGCATGTTGATTGATCCTGCCAAGCTAAATTTTAAATTTCGCTACGCAAGAACTTACCTTGTTTACGGCCTTTTGTGCTTTGCCATTTTTTTTGTTTTGCTGATTTTGACGCACCGTCTTTTTACCAAACTTGACTTTCACCTCTCGATCGTTAGCGCGGTGGTGGGTACTTCGGCCGTTTTTATCGGCTTTGATATGTTTAAAATTTGGGCGAGAAAAGCCGTTAGCAAAGAGCTCATAAAAAAGGCTTGGAGCGTGCATTTTCCGTATTTTAGCTACGAAAAATACTCCACGAAAGTCGAAATGATCTACAACGAAGCGGTAAAAAACGAAATCCCGCGCAAAGACTTGGAGCAGTATGTCCTGGAGCGCTTAGTCGCGCAGTCTGAGGCCGGAAATTAGCTATTTTAAGGTTAGCGGGTCTAAAATTTGATTTTTGTACTTCATCCTCTCGAGTTTTAGGCGAAGCTCTCTGTTTTCTTCTAGCAAGACGTCGCGTTTGCCGCTTAGATCACCGATTTCGCGACTAATGTAATAAATTTGATTCGTGATGTAAATTTTAGGCAAAAACAAAGCAAGCGCGATAAAAAGCGCCGCATACGCCGATACTAACGTCCTAAAGTCTAAATTTTGCTCCTTTTTCGGTTTGTCGCCGCCAAACTCCGAAATCTCGTTTTTATCTTGCATTTTTACCTCTTGAAATTTTAAAAATCCTCATTTTTGCGCAGCTTGAGCGTGGATTTACCTTGATCTCGGCAGCGCACGGCGTTACCGCTTTTTTGCTAACGATTTTACCCAGCGCGTTATCTCCTCCGCACGTGCATCTAAGGGCCTGCGGCGGACAAATGCAGCTTTGCGCCCACTGCCTAAATTTATTTTTTACGATACGATCTTCTAGCGAGTGAAAGCTAATTATCGCCACAACGCACTCGTCGATCTGCGAGTCCTCGATGCTTTGTAGTAAATTTTGCAGTTCGCCAAGCTCATTATTTACCTCTATCCTTATCGCCTGAAAAGCTAACGTCGCCGCGCTAACGCTACGTCCGTTTATGCCCTTTAGCCCGATTATTTGCGCGAGGCGTTCGGCGCTTTTTATCTCGCCGTTTTGCCTTGCTTCTACGATTTTGGCGGCAAATTTGGCCGGATTTGGCAACTCACCGTAGTCGGCAAATATACGCTCTAGCTCGCGTGCGCTGTAAGAATTCGCAACGTCGTAGGCTGAAAATTTAGCCTGCGCGTCCATACGCATATCTAAATTTTCGCTCTTTAAGCCAAAGCCGCGCTCGTTTTTATCTAGCTGCAGCGACGAAACGCCGATGTCGGCCAGGATACCGCGGATTTGACCTTGTTCCACTTTTTCTAAAATTTCTGAAAATTTACTCTTAAAAATTTGCGCTCTTTGACCGAATTTTTTCAGTCTTTCAAAGCTAAATTTGATCGCTTCTTCGTCTTGATCGCAGGCAATTAAATTTACATTTTGATTTTGTTCTAAAATAGCGCCGGAATGCCCGCCGTATCCGAGCGTGCAATCAACGATCGCGCCGCTTTTTATATCGGCAAAAGCTTGCAAAACTTCATCAAGTAGCACGGGAACGTGTGGGGGGTTCAAATTTAGCCTTTATTTTTTGTGTATAATAACAAAAAAAGTTTATAAAAGGTTAAAATGGACTTAAAATACTGCGCAAGCGAGATCAGTAACATCGCTCTTTCGATGTTTAGAAAAAACTTTTTTGGCGTCTTTCACGGCTCTATTTCAGCTAGGATTCAGCATGATTCTTTTTTGATAAATAAAAGGACTACGATTTTTGATAATGTTAGAGAAGAAGACTTGATAATGCTAAATTCCAAAAGGGATTACCGCTGGAACGACGCGAGTATAGATGCGGATATCCATCTAAATATATACAAAAATATAAACGAGGCCAAATACGTCTGCTACGCTATGCCGCACTATCTAACAGCATACACCCTAGGGCACGCCTTTATACGACCGAGGGATTACTTTGGCTATATGAGACGCAGCGAGATACCCATATACGATCCAAAGCAGTTCGAGGACTGGTACGAGCGCGCCGATACCGAGATATACCGCTATATGCTAGAAAATAAAACTAACGTGATGGTTATTAAAGGATACGGCGTATACGTGCATAGTAGGACGCCTTATCAGCTGGCAAAAGACGTCGCAATCCTTGAAAATACTTGCAAACTGCTAAGTATCGCGCATTCTTACGAATCGCAAAATAATTAGGCAAAGTTTAGTTTGTATTATCGCGACTTAAAAATTTTGCCTTCAAACCTCGTTTTTAAGGTGATATTTACGAAATTTAAGTAAAATATTGCATAAAATTTTTATGAAATTTACAAGGGAAATTTAAATGATAACTTGGATGCAAAAACACAGAAAATACCTTGTCGTGACGATATGGATAAGCACGATAGCTTTCGTCGGGGCGGGTTTCGTGGGCTGGGGGGCCTATGACCTCAACGCGAGCCGCTCCGGCTCCGTCGCAAAAGTAGGACACAGAAATATAAGCATCCAAGAGTTTCAAAATAAATACGGACAATTTCACGCATATTATAGCCAGCTTGCCGACGGACATCTAAGCGAAGAAGAAGCCGCTAATCTTAAGCTTGAAAATTTGGCTTTAGAATCGTTAGTAAACGACGCGTTATTCTTAAATTTTGCCGATGATTTGGGTCTTGGAGTAAACGACGAGGATATAGTAAAATATATCATCGCGGATCAAAATTTCCATACTAACGGCAAATTTGATAAAGAGCTGTATAAAAATACGCTAAAAAGAGCTAGAATACCTCAGAGCGAATACGAAGAAAGCCTAAAAAACGTAATCCTGCTAGACAAGCTAAGACACGCGCTAAATATCCCTACCAAAAAGCAAGATACCGATATGCTTTTGGCGAGTTATTTAATGCAAGATAGAATCTCCATGCAAGTCGTAGAGGCCAACGACAATGAGATAAAAATAGACGAAGATGCCGTAAAAACGCTCTGGGAAGAACATAAAAACGAGTATAAAACCATGACGGAGTTTAAGCTCGATACTAAATTTATCCCGGCCATAACCAGCGAAGCAAATGCTACGGAGTTAAGAGCGTTTTATGACGAAAATAAAAACGAGTATAAAGGTAGCGACGACAAAATAAAAGATTTTGAAGCAGTTAAAGACGAGGTTTTAAAGGACTTTAACCTAAAACAAACTAAAAAAATCGCGCTAGAAGAGTATTTAAAAATTAAAAAGGGCGAAAGCGAAGCAGGCACGACTATCTCGACTCTGGAAGATAACGCAAGTCTACCTATAGATGAACTAAAACTCGTCAAAACCGGCGAAACGCTAAAGCCGTTTGAATACGACGATGGATATATGATAGTAAAGGTAAAAGAGGTAATAGCTCCGAGAATAATGAGTTTTGAAGAAGCTAGGGGGCAAATTTTAGAGCTTTACAAAGAACAAAAGACTAAAGAAATAGTGGAAGCTAAAGCTAAAGAACTGCTTAAAAACGGCTTTAAAGGCATTGACATAGGCTTTATCGGTAGAGACGCCATAAAAGCTCAAGGCGGACTAACGGAAGGGGAATTTAACGTATTCGTTAGTAAATTATTTGGTAAAAGCGCTAAAAAAGACTACGTAATGATTGATAATAAAGCCGTAGTTTACGAAATACTAGAGCAAAATTTAATCAATCGCGATAAAGAGAGCGAATATAAAGACATCATCGCCCAGCAATCAAGCTACCTAAAAAATAGTGAGCTGATGAGAGATTTGAGTACGGCGCTAGCCAAGAGATATAAAGTAGAATATTACGTTAGTAAAAAATAAAAAGGTATTGATTTGAGTACTAAAATTTTAGGTATCGACGTAGGCTCGGTTCAAATTTGCGCCGTAATAGCGCAACACGACGACACGGGTCTAAAGATAATCGGCATAGGAAATGCCAAAACGCAGGGCATAAAAAAAGGCGTGATAACCAATATCGAACTAGCTTCAAAATCAATAAAAAGCGCCTTAGTCGATGCCCAGAGGATAGCCGGCACTCGATATGAAAAGGTGGTAGTATCGATATCGGGAGCCTACACCAAAAGCGTAGAGAGCAACGGAGTGGTAAATATCCCGACGTATGAAATAGGTATAAAAGAGATACAGCGTTCAATGTCCGAATCCGAGCGAAGAGCGCAAATTCATAGCGACTACGAAAAGCTTCATATACTGCCGTATAATTTTAAAGTAGACGACCAAGAGCATATAGAAGATCCCTTGGGTATGAACGGTAGTAGGCTTGAGGTGCAAACGCATATCATAATGGCGCAAAAATCATCTCTAAGCAATCTTAGAAAAGCATTAAATTTAGCCGGCGTCGAACCTGATAATATCGTACTTTCCAGCTACGCTTCGGCTATTGCTACCCTAAATCAGGACGAAAAGGATCTAGGCGTAGCCCTAATCGATATGGGCGGAGCTACTTGCAATATGATAGTACATTCCGGAAATTCGATAAGATACAACGAGTTTTTAGGTATAGGTTCGGCAAATATCACCAACGATCTCTCGGCTGCGCTTCACACGCCGATCCTAAAAGCCGAGGAGATAAAGCTAAACTACGGCGCGCTTCTAGATACTGCCAAAACTAACGAATTAGTAGAGATACCGCCTATCAACGATGACGGCAAAACTCAAGAGGTCTCGCTTGACGTTATCTCAAAAGTTATATACGCAAGGATAGAAGAGACGCTTATGATATTGGCCAAAATGCTAGAAGATAGCGGATACAAGTCGTCCATAGCCGCAGGCGTAGTGCTAACCGGGGGTATGACTAAATTTGAGGGCATTAAAGAATTTGCAGATGTTTTTTTTAAAAATATGCCCGTACGTATAGCAAAGCCTAAAGAGATGGAGGGGCTTTACGAGATACTAAGAGATCCGGCAAACTCTTGCGCGATAGGGCTTTGTATGTACGGTGCAGGATATTTTACGCCCTATGAGATAGACTCCGAAAAGAAGATGCGCTATAAAGACGAGGTAGTAGTTAAAAACAAAAACCTCAAAGATATCGCTATGCAAAACGATAGCGGTACAAAAAGCGTAGAAGAGCTAGATAAGAAAATTTTTAAAGGGACGACGCTAGATGATAGCTATATAGATGATCTAAGGATAGACGACGATAGAACGTTAAAAGACGAACTAAACGAAGATTTAAACGACAAAAAAGAAAAGAAGCCTAGCTTTTTTTCCGTACTTTGGAACAAAATAACACAACTATTTTAAAGGAGATTTGGGTAAATG
>CAUQMF010000073.1:0-10268 GCA_963518965.1 uncultured Campylobacter sp. | reverse complement strand
AGATAGGGGTGATTACGAGCTTTTTAACGTCATCACGCAAGAAGACGGCGAAAATTTTATGATATTTTACTTTGACAAAGGACTGGAAGAGGACGATAAGGTAAATACGATGACGATAAACACCGCCAATGGGCAAATTATCAGACACGCGAGGTTTGACGACGCCAAAAGCTCGATGCCAAGGCCTTTTGCGATTCATAAAGCGGTTTTAAGCTTGCATTCTGGATATTTTTTGGGCGCGGTCGGTAAATTTATATTTTGTTTAGCTTCGGCATCGGTTTTGTTTTTCGTTATAAGCGGCTTTTGGATGAGCTTAAAACGGCTCAAAAGATAAATTTGATAAAATCGCTAGAAAAAACTGAAAAAGGCTAAATATGCGAGTGATTTTAGATGGATTTGACGGCTCTTTTTTGCCGATTTTGCAAAGCTTTAAGGCCGTGATGCCAAGCCTTCGTATAACAGGCATCGAGGAGATCGGTCAAAGCGCCAATGAAGCGCCGGGCGAAGACGCGGATAACAAGGACGCTATCAACGTGAGCGAGCTTTTTGCGCGCCAATACGAGCGAGACGAGCTTTTGCCCGACGGATCCTTGTTTTTGCAGGATGATAAATTTGACGCGCACGACGAGGCTACGGCGGTTAAATTTGACGGAAACACTAAATTTGAAAACGTGCGTCAGGCGATTGACGGCGCCGAATTTGAGCCGAATTTAGCGGCTAAGAGCGAGCAAATAAACGCTTTTGCGCAGGAGCAAAATTTGCAAGAAATGCAGAACGCTACGCCGTATCAAGAGAAAAGCCGCGAGGAAAAGGCTATCTTGCAAACAGGCTCTTTAAGCAAAGCGCCTAAAATCGCGGTTCTAGCTAGGGGTGCGCAAACTACCGCTAAGCAAGAAGCTTCCGTGTTTGGCGGAGCTACTCAAACGGCCCTATTTGGCAAAGCGGCTACCTCAAACGATGCCGTAAAAGCGGCTGTTTCAGATGATTTTGTGCAGGCTGCGTTGTTTGATTTTAACGAGCCTGGGCAAAATTTAGCGCCGCGCGCCGAATCCAAAACCGCGCTTGAGCGCAAAAAACACGAAAGCGCGAGTCTGTTTACCGACGAAGAGGTGCGGGCGATACTGGAGCTAAAATAGTGGCTCAAATTTAGCCGTCAAGGCGGTGAAATTTGACGTTATAACCAAGCAAAACGCACAAATTTTACCGCTCCACAATGTGCCGTAAAAGGTAAAATTCGTAATTTTAAATTTTAAATAAAATTTTTAAGCCTAAGCGCCAAATTTTTCCGCCGGTCTCGCGATATTTAGCTATATCTTAACTATTTTTCGTTAAAATCCGCAATTAAAAATTCTCGGAAAAAATATGGAAAAAAAATATAGACCAAACGTTGCGGCGGTCATACTTGCGCCTTCTTACCCGTTTGATTGTAGGATATTTATTGCGCAAAGATGCGATATGACGGGTATCTGGCAGTTCCCGCAGGGCGGCATAGACGAGGGTGAGACGCCGCAAGAAGCTCTAAAAAGAGAGCTAAAAGAGGAGATAGGCACGGACGAAATAGACGTGCTTAGCGAGTATCCGCAGTGGCTTAGCTACGACTTCCCCGAGGGCACGACGAGTAGGAAATTTTATAATTTCGACGGGCAGACGCAAAAGTATTTTCTAGTGCGGTTGCGCCCTAGCGCGAAGATAAATATAAATACCAAAAAACCCGAATTTAACGAGTATAAATTTATAAACTCAAGCGAGGTTTTAGGCGACGTAAACCACTTCAAAAAGCCGATTTATAGCAAGGTTATCGGCTACTTTAAAGAGAAAGGATTTATCTAATGTTAATCGTCCAAAAATACGGCGGCACGAGCGTAGGGACGCTTGAGCGGATAGAAAACGTCGCCGCTAGAGCGATAGAGGCTAAAAAAAGCGGAGCGGACGTCGTAGTCGTGGTTTCGGCTATGAGCGGCGTGACTAATCAGCTGGTGGAGTACGCCGAGCATTATACGAAGGCTCCCGACGGAGTGGCGATGGATATGCTGCTTAGCTCCGGCGAGCGCGTTACCTGCGCGCTTTTAACGATAGCGCTGATAAATTTAGGCTATCCGGCGGTAGGTCTAAGCGGTAGGCTAGCGGGCATCATAACAGATAGCGTGCATACCAAGGCTAGGATCGAGGCGATAGATACTAAGCGTATGAAAGAGGAGCTAAAGGCAGGCAAGATCGTCGTCGTAGCGGGCTTTCAGGGTATAGACGAAAAGGGCGACGCGACAACTCTGGGACGAGGCGGTAGCGACCTTAGCGCAGTGGCGATCGCAGGCGCGCTAAATGCGGATCTTTGCGAGATTTACACCGACGTAGACGGAGTTTATACAACCGATCCTCGCATCGAGCCAAAGGCCAAAAAGCTAGATAAAATCAGCTACGACGAGATGCTAGAGCTTGCGAGCCTAGGTGCAAAGGTGCTGCAAAACCGCTCAGTCGAGCTAGCTAAAAAGCTAAACGTAAATTTAGTCACTAGAAGCAGCTTTAATCACAACGAAGGAACACTAATAACAAAGGAAGAGAGTATGGAAGCAGTGCTAGTAAGCGGTATCGCGCTAGATAAAAACCAAGCTAGAGTAACTTTAAGAGGCGTGGTCGATAAGCCGGGCATCGCGGCTGAAATTTTCACCGCGCTTGCGGAAAAAAACATAAACGTGGATATGATAATCCAAAACGTAGGCCAGGACGGTACG
This sequence comes from uncultured Campylobacter sp., assembly GCA_963518965.1. Lineage (GTDB taxonomy): Bacteria > Campylobacterota > Campylobacteria > Campylobacterales > Campylobacteraceae > Campylobacter_A. Next base: position 7,539 of record CAUQMF010000073.1, on the reverse strand, counting down.
ACGAATCTTGGCTTTACCGTACCGCAAAACGAGCTTCACGTCGCAAAAGAGTGCATGGATAAACTAAGCGCGTCGAGAGAAATTTTATACAACGACGAGATAGTTAAGGTCTCAGTCGTGGGCGTAGGCATGAAAAGCCACACCGGAGTGGCGTCTTTAGCGTTTCAAACGCTAGCAAACGAAGGTATAAATATCCAAATGATATCCACGAGCGAGATAAAAATCTCAATGATCGTCGATCAAAAATACGGCGAGCTAGCCGTTCGCGCACTACACGAAGCTTATAAACTCGATAAATGAGCGATTTTATAAAATGGACGCTAGAAGCCATCCGTGAGGAGGGCTCGCTGATGAGCTGGATGGAGGAGAGGCGCACCGAGTGGACGCCTTTGCTCGCCTCGAAGCTTAAATTTTTACTAGAAGGGCGCGCGTTTATCTTGATAACCGATAGCGAGCGCGACTGGTTTGAGGAGTATTTTTTAAAAAATATAAACAAGCCCACGAACGCTCGCCCCGTGCTACCTTTTTTCTCGCTAAAGGCGCTCTATCCCTCTTTTGAAAATATCGTCTCAAAAGAGGAGGTCTCGCTGCTTTTAGATATGCTTAGCCTTGCTTTTCCAAACGGTTACGTATTTTTTTACGTCGGCAAAAGCGCGGATAAAAGCTCGCAGATCGCCAAAGGTAAGGACGATAGCTACATGTGGCTTTTTGACGAGCAGGCGCAAAATAGCTTTTATCTTAGCTCCTCCGACGGCGCGCTAGATATCAAGCTCTTGTCGCTGTTTAGGCTCTTTGATAAGAGTGTAGACGCTGCTTTATTTGCGAAAGTAACGCTTTAGTCTATGCGAAGCAAAATCGTAATCACGAGCGATTTTGAAGCCTTAAAAGAGGAAATTTTAGGGCTTTACGGCGTAAATTCGGTTAGATTTTTTTTCGCCGAGGACTTTTTGCTAGAAAACGCAAAAGAGGTCGCCGCCGAGGCCTATATCGCCGAGAACGAGCCTAAACTACTGGTTTTAGGCGCTAAAAATTTCCGCGTCGAAGCTCAAAACTCTCTACTAAAAATCATCGAAGAGCCGCCTAAAAATATCTTTTTTATCATAGCCTGCGAGTCGAAAAATATGCTCCTGCCGACCGTTCGCTCGCGCCTGGTTACCGAAAATAGACTCGAAAAAAAGCAACGCGAAAAAACGGGACTAGATTATAAACGTCTGGAGTTAAAAGAAATTTGCGCCTTTATCGATGAAAAATCAGCACTAGAGCGCTCCGAGAAGCTCGGTAAAAATGACCTAAAAGAGCTAATCGCCGCCATAGCTCTCGAGGCTACGGCACAGGGGATTAAATTTAGCGCCGAAGAGCTTGAGTATTTTTTCAAAGCCGTGCGCTTAGCAGAGCTAAACACCAAAAGCCACGCGCTTCTTACGCCGATACTTCTTATGATTTACGAAAAAGGGCTTAGATGAAAATTTTTAAAATCAATCCGCAAACGGGTTTCAACGAGATTTGCGAGATTATCCGTCCTAGCGACGAGGGGCGAAATTTGATGAAAAAAAAGTCGGCGATCAACTTTTTTTTGATTAAAGATTTGCGCTCGCCGGCCGCAAATATACTAAAACAAGACGCGCTAAGCGTGGGCGCGGAGCTCGTGACTAACCGCGACGTGATTTTGGGCGGAGCAAATTCGGCCGCGCTTTTAATGGCTACCGATGCGCAAGTTCTTGCGCTTGCCAAAAAAGAGGCCGCTCAGGATTTCGGGCTAAAAAATTTGGCTAAATTTTTAAAATCTCCGTTTAAAAAACCGCAGCGCGCGCAGATAATGGGTGTCGTAAACGTAAATGAAGATAGCTTTAACGCCGCAAGCCGCGTGAACGAAAAAAGCGGCATAGCTCGCATCGAAGAGATGATCGAGCAGGGTGCCGAGTATATCGACGTGGGTGCGGTTAGCTCCAGGCCCGGTAGCAAATACGTCGGACGCGAGGTCGAGTTTGCCAGACTGGAAACGATAGTCGCCGAAATTTACCGCCTAAATTTGCACGAAAAGGCGATATTTAGCCTAGATAGCTTTGATGCATACTGCCTAGAGTACGCGCTAAATCACGGCTTTAAGATGATAAACGATATCACGGGCGACGTTAGTCTCTGCGCTCTAGCGGCGCGGTACGGCGCGAGCTACTGCCTCATGCACATGCAAAATAGCCCAGAAAATATGCAAGATAACCCGCATTATGATGATTTGCTAGGCGAGATAGACGCGTTTTTTGAGGCTAAGATCGCCGCGGCGCAGGATCTTGGATGTCGCGATATCGTACTAGACGTAGGAATCGGCTTTGGCAAGACGGCGGAGCAAAATATGATTTTGATAAAAAATTTAGAGCATTTTTTGCGCTTCGGTTTGCCGATCTTAGCGGGCGCTAGTAGAAAATCGGTCATAAATTTCTATAGCCCCAGCGAGATAAAAGACCGCTTGCCGGGTAGTCTTTATCTGCATCTAGAGGCCTTTAGAAACGGCGCGCAGATCATCCGTACGCACGACGTGGCCGAGCATGCGCAGATGTTTAGGCTGGAAAACGCGATGAGAAAGCTCGCGGTGAGCTAAGGTACGCTAAGGGCGAAATTCGGGCGATTTGCAAAAACTAGGAGGTAAAATGAAAAGTCTATTGCCCCCGCTATGGATCAAATTTCCGCATATCTCAGCGTTTAGCATCGGCTGGAGGATGGGCTACGGCGAGGATTATAAGGTTAAATTTAACGATTGGTTTAAGGCTCTTAGCGAAGACAAGCGGCGCGAGTATATGCGCCTTTTTCCCGAGCCTGCGACGTGGCGCGGATACTGGAACGATACGGCGGGCGAGGACGAGAGCGCGCTGATTGCAAACGGCGAGGATTTTTTGATCGACATCTGGGAGCGCGAGCCTAGATATGATCTAAAATGGCTCAAAAAGCGATACGGCGCCGGTAAGGCGGACAAATTTTTGCTATTTTGGGGCCATCAAAAAGAAGTCCAGATCGGCGCTAGTTGCCTAAGCCAGTGGTATCCGTCCGTATTTACCGAGAGCGAGAGATACGTTTGCGCCGAGCAATACATGATGGCTAAAAAGGCTGAGTGTTTCGGCGATGCGGAGATTTTAGAGAAAATTTTAGCCGCAAAAGATCCAAAGAAGATGAAAGACCTGGGCAGGCGGGTGCGAGACTTCGACGCTGATTTTTGGGACGAGATAAAATTTGGCGCCTCGTTAAACGCAAATTATTTAAAATTTAGCCAAAATGAGGATTTACGCGAGTTCTTGCTCTCTACGAGGGATAAAATTTTAGTCGAGGCTAGCCCTCACGATAAAATTTGGGGTATAGGCATGAGTGCAAATGAGCAAAACGCGCAAAATCCGGCAAAGTGGCGCGGACAAAATTTACTGGGATTTGCGCTGATGAGAGTTAGAGACGAGATAGCTAGAGTTTACGAGAACGTGCATTTGTGCGACGCTAGCGAGCTAATGCAGCGCTAAATTTAATAAATACGCAAAATTCGGAGTAAAAAATGACGAAAAAAGAGTACGAAACCGCAGTCGATACGCTAAACGCGTGGGCGAAGGCCTACTACACCGACGACGCGCCCATAGCCACCGACGAGGAGTACGACAAGCTTTATCATAAAGTACTTGATTTTGAAAGGTCAAATCCCGGCGATATCTCGATATTTAGCCCGACAAAGCGCGTGGGCGGCGAGGTTAGCGAAGGCTTTGTCAAGGCTCGCCACGGCGCTCGTATGTGGTCGATGGAGGATATTTTTAGTTTTGATGAGCTGCTAGCGTGGCTAAAGCGCGGCGACAAAGAGGGGCTGGAGTTTGCGCTTCAGCCTAAATTTGACGGCGCGAGCTTAAATTTACTCTACGAAAACGGCGCTCTCGTGCGAGCCATCACGCGCGGCGACGGCATAACGGGCGAGGATGTAACTAGCAACGCAAAAGTTATCAAAAATATCCCGCTACAAATCGCCTATAACGGCAGGATCGAGATCCGCGGCGAAGTCGTGATCGCTAAAAACGACTTTGATGAGATAAATTTCGCCCGCGCGCAAAGGGGCGAGCCTCAGCTATCAAATCCTAGAAATGCGGCCGCCGGCAGTCTGCGCCAGCTAGATAGCGCCGTGACGGCCTCGCGCAGGCTAAGGTTTAAGCCGTGGGGCTACGGCGAGCAAAATTTGGGCCTTGAAACCTACTCGCAGATGATGGATTTTATTTATTCGCAGGGCTTTGAGCGCGAGGAGTTTTTTAAAATTTGCCGCACTGCCGAGCAGATCGAGGATGCGTATAAGCAGCTCGTGGCGCAGCGAGATAGCAAGCCTTTTATGATGGACGGCCTCGTGGTGCGCGTGCAGAGCATCGCGGCTAGCGAGGAGCTGGGCTACACGGAGAAATTTCCTAAATTTATGGTCGCGTATAAATTTCCCGCGATCGAAAAGACCACGCGGCTGCTTGACGTAGCGTTTCAGGTCGGGCGCAGCGGCGTCGTGACTCCGGTGGGCGTGCTAGAGCCCGTAAATATCGACGGTGCGATCGTAAAGTCCGCCACGCTGCACAACTTCGACGAAATCGAGCGTCTAGGCGTGCAAAAGGGCGATTTTATCAGCATTATCCGCTCGGGCGACGTGATACCAAAGATCACGGGCGTTTTTAAACAGCGCAGAGACGGCTCGCAAACCCCGATAGAGAGGCCGCGCGAGTGTCCCGTATGCGGGTCGATGCTGCTAGACGAGGGCGTTTTTATCAAGTGTCAAAACCTCGAGTGCAAGGCTCGCGTGATAAATTCGCTCATACATTTTGCGAGCAAAAAGTGCCTAAATATCGACGGTCTTGGCGAGGCGATCGTAAATCAGCTTTTTGAAGCGGGCTTGGTCGCTAAAATCGCCGACATTTACGAGCTTACGGCGCAGGATTTGGCGCGGCTAGAGGGCTTTAAAGATAAAAAGATCGCAAATTTGCTCGGCGCCATTGAGGCTAGCCGAAGGCCGGCTCTACACAGCTTTATAGCGAGCCTTGGTATTGAGCATATCGGCGAGGTAGCTGCCAAAAAGATAGCGCAAATTTACCCGCAAAACTGGCGCGAGCTAAGTTACGGCGAAGTCGCCGCGATCGAAGGGTTTGGCGAGGCGATGGCGGAGAGTTACGCGGAGTTTATGCAGGTAAATAGGCAAAATTTGGACGAAATTTTGCGTTTCGTTAGCCCTGTCGCGCAAATTTACGAAGCAAAACAAAGCGCGATAAGCGGCAAAACGTTCGTAATAACGGGCACGCTTAGTAAGAGCAGGGATGAATTTAAAAGGGTTTTGGAAGCAAACGGTGCTAAAGTAAGCGGCTCGGTGAGTAAGAAAACGGACTTCGTGCTTTACGGCGAGGAGGCCGGCAGCAAGCTAGATAAAGCACGCGAGCTAGGCGTCGAGGCGATAACGGAAGATGAGCTAAGGCAGATGATTGAGATTTGATCTATTTGTCGCGAGCCGCCTAAATATCAGCCGAAACAAAGCCGCCGAGCTCATAAAGAGCGGCAAAATTTTGCTAAACGGTAAAATTTGTTCTAAGCCCAGTTTTGAGGTTGGCGAATCTGATAAATTTGACGGCTCGGACGAGCTAAATTTAGACGGTACGGCAAGCGTAAATTTAAATGACGGCAAAAACGGCGGTGCCAAAAAGAGCGCAACAGCGGAAACTAAAAATTTACGTGGCGTAAATTTAGCAGACGCCCCCGAGGCTGCGTGCGAAAAAGCTCGTAACGGCGAGCGAAATTTAAACCTAAACGGCGCAAAGATCGAGCTCGTCGGCGAAATCTACGTCGGACGCGGCGCGCTAAAGCTAAAAAGCTTTTTAGTAGCTTATCCGCTTGATGTGCGGGGCAAAAACGCCCTCGACGTCGGATCGAGCACGGGCGGCTTCGTGCAAATTTTGCTGCAAAACGGCGTAAAAAGCGTTACGGCGCTTGATGTGGGCAGCTCTCAGTTAGATGAGAGCCTGCGAGCCGATTCGCGCGTGATAGTAGCCGAAAATACCGATGTGCGCGAGTTTGCGGCGGGGCATCAAAGCTCGGCCGAAGACGCTAAATTTGATGGCTCTGCGCAAAATTTAAAAACCCGAATCGAGCCGAATTTTAATCCCGGCAAATCAAATTTTGCCCAACAAGACGGATTTTTAAATGAGCCAAGCGGAGACGCTCTTGCGTCCTCAAATTTAACGCAGATTGGAGCCAAGACGGACGAGGCAAATTGGGCCGGCGTAAATTTAGCGCCGAAAACCCAAAGCGCCGAGCTTGACTCTCGCACCCCAAAAAACGTCGCGCCAAAATTTGATCTCATCACCTGCGACGTGAGCTTCATCTCGCTTAAAGAAATTTTGCCCTCTATCGACGCGCTAGCGGGCCGAAACTGCGACATTATCCTGCTTTTTAAGCCGCAGTTTGAGGTCGGCAGGACGGCCAAGCGAAATAAAAAAGGCGTCGTAACGGACGCAAAAGCCGTGCGCGAGTCGAGGGCTAAATTTGAGATTGCGGCGGCAAATTTGGGCTGGGTAATGCGCCAAACGCTCGAATGCGAGGTAAAAGGAAAGGAAGGAAATGCCGAATTTTTCTACGCTTTTAACAAAAGATAATATCACGGCCGTCGCGATCGGGCACTTTGACGGCGTGCATCGCGGCCACAAGGAGCTTTTAAAGCGCCTGGGCGAGTACGGCGGGCTGGTCGTGATCGACAAAAACAAGGCCAACATAACGCCCGGCCTAAAGCGCGCCGAATACTCTCGCTACCCGTGTTTTTTGTATGATTTCAACGAGATAAAAGGGCTTAGCGGCGACGAGTTTATCGCGCTTTTGAAGCGGGATTTTAAAAATCTGCAAAAAATTGTCGTCGGTTTTGATTTTAGATTCGGTCGCGGTAGAGCGTGGGATAAGTATGATTTAGCGCGCATTTTTGACGGCGAAGTAGAGATAGTAGACGAGTTTTGCTTCGAGGGCATGGGCGTGCACAGCTCGGCCATACGCGAGTATATCAAGCAAGGCGAGATCTACAAGGCAAACCGCCTGCTAGGGCGCGAATATTCAATCGAAGGTCGCGTGATAAAAGGGCAGGGCCTCGGATCGCGCGAGCTCGTACCGACGCTAAATTTAGACGTCAAAAGCTACCTTTTGCCGCGCGAGGGCGTATATGCGACGAGAACTCGCATCGGCAACAAAACATACGGCTCGGTTACCTTTATCGGCAACCGCGTGAGCACGGACGGCAACTTTAGCGTCGAGACGCACGTGCTAAACGAAAATATCGCGGATGCCGGTAATGTCGCGGTTTGCTTTATCAAGCGGCTGCGCGACAACCGTAAATTTGCAAGCCTAGAGGAGCTAAAGCGTCAAATTTACATCGACATCAAGCAGGCTATGGAGTTCGTCGGCGTGTGCGACCTTTATATCGCCGGCGCAAATGCTAAAAGGAGCGAGCCGTGAAGGACGAAGTTTGCTTTATCAAGCGGCTGCGCGACAACCGTAAATTTGCAAGCCTAGAGGAGC
>CAUQMF010000072.1:0-10296 GCA_963518965.1 uncultured Campylobacter sp. | reverse complement strand
TCAAAGAAGCGGTCTTTCCGTTTAACAAGCTCTCTGGCGCGGATCTAATCCTGGGTCCTGAGATGAAAAGCACGGGCGAGGTCATGGCGTAAAATAGCGCGTTAGTTAGCATGCTATCGGCCCTTGTCGGCATACCGACACAGCATGAGATGCGAGGTAAATTTTATAACTTAACTATGGCGGGCGCCAGACAGCCACGCAATCGGAGTTAGCGCATAAAATCAACAACGGCTTTGACGCCTCATATAACGCCTAATCAAGGCTAAAAACAAAAATATCCCTCTCAAAGAACATACGAGCGCAATAGTTAGACCCCCCCCCATTTGCTACAGCAAGTAGGCGGAGTTACGCTAATAAACTAAATTTAATGGCATTATTTTTTATTGTTTTATCTTAAAGAATGTCGCTCCACTTGCGTTTGCAGTCCCAAAACACGGCTATAAGCAAGGAGAAGCGGTTAAATGCGGTTAAGTTACATTTGGTCTAAATTTAGGCGAAAAGTTTGATTTGACTGGTTCGTCCCGCTACGCTACCGGTTGCGCCCAACAAGCAATGCCGAAAAATTAAAAGCAAAATTTCAAAAAAAAGCGACGAAAAGCATAAAAAGATAGCCAAGACCGCGGCGAATTTGCTTAAACTGGCAAAGCGCCGCCTGATGATAAGGCGGCAAGCGGGCTTAAGGTTTATTCTTTTTTGAAGTTTTTTGTTTGTCTAGCCTTCTAGCAAGGCGCTAGCAACCTTTGTTTCCGCTCTTGCTTACTTATTTTTTGTATTTTTGATTAAATTTATCGCCGTATCCAGCACCCATAAAATGCGGCCAAAGCTTGCTATACGGCAAAAACTTTTGGGCTAAAGCAAAGACGAACTTGCGGCGCTCATAAACAAAAACCAAAAACTCGTTTTAGCAATCCTGCGCCGAATTTAGAGCCGTTTTGCCGCCCTGCTTCGTTCGTAATGCTCGATGATTTTGTTGTGAATCAGCAAAGAAATATAAATCACAGCACCGCCGAGGCAGAGTCTTAGTATATCCGCATCCTTATGCCAAAACACTAAATTTACGATGATGGCCGCAGGTATAAGAGCGTTATTCATGATGGCTAGAGTGCCGCTATCTACCTCGCACGCGCCTTTGTTCCATAAAAAGTATCCCAGACCGCTAGCTCCGATACCAAGCCAGAGCAAAACCGCGCCTTGGGTTAGATCAAGGTTTATTTTTTCCGGATTTCCAAACATAGCAAATGCTACGCCCGTAACCGCCGAGGCTCCTACGAAAAAGTAGCCAAAAACGCCTCGTTGCTCGTTAAAATCATGCTTTTCTAGTAAAAATTTATAAGCGCTCTGTCCGACGCCAAAGCATAAATTTGCCCCCTGCACGAGCAAAAATCCATGCCAAAAGCCGGCATTTACGTTGCCGTATTTGATGATGAGAGCGCCAAAGACCGCGATACCGACGCTAAGCAGATACAGCAGCCTAAGCCTGCCCGCCAGCACGTCGTAAACCACGCTCACGTAAAACGGCGTAAATATCGTAAAGAGCGCAACCTCGGCGACGCTAAGGTAGGCAAACGAGTTGTAGTAAAAGATATACATAGCGCCGATTTGCACTGCGCCGATCGCGGCTACTTTAGCGTAGAGGGCGAGGTTTTTTGCGGCAAAATCCTTAATCATAAAGGGCAAAAATACGCCAAGCGCAAGCACCACGCGTGAAAACGCGGCAAAATAGCTATCCACTCGCCCCGCCAAAAACTCGCCGATGAGGCTAAAACTAAACGCCCAAAGCACGGTTACGAAAATTAGTTTTTTCACTTTTTCTCCATTTTTAAAATCAAATTTTAGCCCAAATAGTAGCGAAATTCGCCTAAATTTAAAACCTAAATTTAAGCCGCAAAAGCGCCCGTATAAATTTACCCGCTCTGGCAAAATCTCGCATAGCCGCTTACGCCTAAGCCCGTAAGTAGGCGCGTATCCGGGAGGCTAAACGGGCGGCTTTGCAAATTTTCTAGTTGAGAGCTTTATCTTAAAATAAAAGCCGACCGACCTCAACCAAAGCTTAAAGCTCTAGATTATTTTTGCTTTTGTAAAAATACCGAAAAATGCTTGTATTTAGGCTCGTTAGCTAAATACTTTTGACAATCCTTTCTGATATCTAGATGCAGCCCTCTTTTATCCGTAAATCGCTGCAAAGCGGCCTGTATTTGCGGAGCAAAGCCCGCTATCTTGCGTCTAACCAAGCCCCAGATAATCGTGCTTGCAAACCGCGGATTTTCCCAAAAGTCGCTACGATTTTGAGCGATTTGTATAAATGGGATATCTAGCCTGTTTTCCCATAGCACTAGGATAAAGTCGTGCCGTCCGCCGCCGTATTTTTCGTTTTTTATGACGGCTAAAATCGTATCGACGACCTTTTGATAGGATTTTAGCTGCGGATAAAATTTCTTCAAACCCATCATCAGCCGTAGCCCTACGGTAGCAACCCTGTACTCGTACAAATACTCGAAAGCAAAAGTATCTTTTTCCTTAAAGTTATCAAAAGCAAACTCGCAAGCCTCTAAAATCCACGCGCAAAGCGTATCTTCGTTAAAATTATGATCCGGGCTAATCAGCCTTTTTTCGTAGGCTATCATTTTTTCGACGATTATCTTTTTGTTTTCGTCCATTTTTGTTCCTTTGCGTTTAGTTTTAGTTTATTACCGCTTTTTAAGCGCCGCGCAAAACGGTTAAATTTGCGCCTATGTTATCTCGGCGCGACCGTTTTGCCGTTTTTATCCACGATATACCATTTGTCCTCTTTTTGAGCAGAAGCGATACCGCCTTTAAAAGCGCTTGCCCTGCAGTATTTAAACGGTATCGCAACTCGTCCGCTTACGTCTAAAAAGCCGACTTTGCCGTCCTTTTCAGCCTTAGCCAGCCCATCCTCAAAAATGTCTATATCGTCAAAGTCTAGCGGAGCGAGTATATCGCCCGTGCTTGATATTAGCCCGTATTTTTCGCCCTTTTGCGCTATAAATACGCCGTCCTCGCACTCGTCTAAAAAATCGTATTCAAAGGGGACGGTTATGCCGTCTTTGCCCGCGATTGCGTACTTTTCGCCCTCTCGTACTACCGTAAAGCCGTTTTTACCCGGTATACCGACTTCGTCAAATTTAAACGGTATCATAGCTTCGCCGTTTTTGTCTATGACGCCCCATTTTTCGCATGTTCTTGCACGGCAAAATTTGCCCCTGTACCAGACCTCTTCGACCTCGTCAAATTTAAAAGGCATCATAGCTTCGCCGTTTTTATCTATAAAACCCCATTTTTCGCCGTCCCTTGCCGCGGCTAACCCTCTACAAAAATCCCTCGTTTCGTCAAATTTACAGTAAAACGCGACCTCATCGTTTCGGTTTATAAAAAGCTCGCGTCCGTCCTTTTTAACCTTAGCCAGCCCTTCGCAAAACCACTCTGCCCCGTCGTATTTGCAGGGGATAACAAGCTCGCCGCGACTATTTACGTAGCCCCATTTTCCGCCGATTACGGGCCTAGCGGATCCGCCTTTTTGCACGGCGGCAAAACCGTCACAAAAATAATCTATATAGTAGCTCGCGGGCAATCTCGCCTCGCCGTTTATATCAACCAGCAAAAACTCACCGTCTTTTGAAACTTTAAATAAACCCCCGCGCCCAACCAAGCTCGCGCTGCCGTAACAAAACCCGCCTGGAGCTTCGCCGCGTTTATTTGCTATGCCCCATTTTTCGCCTTTTGCGGCGATGATAAAATCCTGCCCGACCTCGGAAATTTCATCAAATTCAAAAGGCGCCAAAACGGCCCCGTCTTTATCTACGACGCCCCATTTTTCGCCCTTTTTCGCACGAAATAAAGGCTCCAAGCCCGCCCCTTCATCGCCTACGATATCGCCGTATTCGCAGGGCAAGACGATTTTTCCTTCCGCGTTTGCTAGGCCGAGCTTTCCGTTTTTTTCGAGCGTAAAAAACTCGGGCAAGCACCAAAGGTTATCGTAAACGCAGGGCAAAACCTCCTCGCCGCTTGAGTTTATCAGCCCCCATTTTTTGCTTTTACCGCAAATCGCAGCCAGACCGCCATTTGAAAACTCGCCGATAAAGTCGTATTCTAGCCCGTTATCTCGCATTTATTTCCTTTAAATTTAGCTCGCGCACCCAATTTTCAAGTCTTTTAGAGTCGCGACGCGTATTAAAACGCCAAACGCGCCACAAGCGCGGTTTAACGGCGACGTGCAGAGCGACGAAATCTACAAGCTTTTGCAACAAAGGCTAATTTTTATTTTTGCGCTACGGCTAGGATTTGATCTGATTTTCGGTACCGGCGCGTAGGCAAAGCGCCCTAAATTTAGCCTAAAAATCCACGCATCATGTACGCGCCTGCCGCGCCCGCATCCTTGATCTCGCCTAAATTTTCAAAATTTATCCCGCCGATAGCGTAGGTTTTTATGCTTAATTTCTCGCAAATCTCCCGCAAAAATTTAAGCCCCCTGCCTCGCTCTAACGCGTGAGACGGCGTATCAAAAATATGCCCCGCCACGACGTAGTCGGCACCGAGATCCTGCGCCGCTAGAGCCTGGTCTAAAGAGTGCACCGAAACGCCGATTTTGAGATTTTGCGTCAAATTTGACGCATAAGTGCCGCTAATTTCATCTTTATCCGCACGGCCGCTACCTGATTTAGCCGAATTTAAATCCGCTAAATTTACAGCCCGCTTGCCGCCTGATGCCATAAATTTAGCAAAAGGCAGATGCAGTTCGCCCACGCCGAGCTTGCTTGCGACGCTTGCGTGAGTATGCAAAACTAGGCCCGTACTAGAGCCGCACTCCGCAATGATCTCAAGCGTTTTGCGGGCTAAATTTTCGTATTCGTGCTCTGGCAGATCGCTCTCCCTAAGCAAAATTTTATCCGCCTTGCCACCCTGCGCTACGCGCCTAACGTCAGCGAAAAAATCCTTGCTCAAACGGCGGTTCGTAACCCAAACGAGCTCAAATTTGCCAAAGTCCATCGCCCCTACTTCAAAAGCTAAATTTTACGTCCGCAAAACCCGCAGCAAAGAGCCGCCGCCTCAAATGTAAATATGCTCGCTCATCACGGGCTGCAAATTTAGCCCTCGCACGGCGCCCAGTATCTCATCAACCGAGCGCGCGTCGCTGATCTCAAACTGCTCGTCGCCCTTTTTGGCCTTATCGGAGTGCGTCCCCACGCCAGTGCTAACGCCGGCTGAAATTTTGTTCGCGGCGACTGCGATGACGCCGTCTCGAAACCCGGCCGACTCGCGCGTGGAGATCGTGATATTTGCGTAGGGCAAAAAAAGGCGGTACGCACAGATGACCTGAAATAGCGCCTTTTCATCGACATCTCGCGGGCCGACGTGAGCCTTGTTTATCGCGGGGCGCAGGCGCGGACAAGATAGCGCGATCTCGGCGTGCGGATACTTTTGCTGTATAAAATGCGCGTGCAGCGCGGTGGCTAGCGCGTCTTTTCTAAAGTCGTCAAGGCCCAAAAGCGCGGCAAATCCGACGCTGCGCATACCGCCCATGAGAGCGCGCTCCTGAGCGTGGAAGCGGTAGGCAAACGAGCGCTTGACGCCGCCTAGGTGAAATTTCGCATACGCCGCTGGGTCGTAAGTCTCCTGAAAAACCACGACGTAGTCCGCGCCGCAACCGTGCAAAAACGCGTATTCGTCGGCATTTAGCGGATAGATCTCGATGCCTACGTTGCTAAAAAGCCTAGACGCCTCCTTGCAAACCTCGCCGATGTAGCCTAGGTCGCTTTTTTTCGCGCTTTCGCCGGTTAGGATGAGCACGTCTTTTAGTCCGCTTTTTGCGATATTAGCTAGCTCCGTCGCAGCCTCGTCCGCCTTTAGCCGTACGCGCGAGATCTTATTTCGCGAGCTAAAGCCGCAGTAGACGCAGTCGCTGTCACAAAAATTTGAGATATAAAGCGGCGTAAAAAACTGCACCGAGTTGCCAAACTGCCTGCGCGTCCTATCTCGCGCCGCCTCCGCCATCTCGCCTAAAAACGCACCGGCAGCGGGGCTTAGAAGCGCTTTTAGGCCATCTACGCTTAGATTTTCTTCGCCAAGAGCACGCCTAACGTCGCCGGCGTCAAATTTCGCGTAGTCGTAGCCCTCTCGCGCGGCTAATACCCGCCGCATCAGCGTTTCGTCGATACGCTGGGCGCCCTGCGCATACTCCATCACGTCTATATTTTTCAAATATTTCTCCGTTTTTTCGTCTAAATTTCAGGCGTTAAATTTGATAGTTTTTAGGGGCGCGAGGCGGTAAATTTTACGCACCCAAACCCGCGCCTTTTCGGCGCTAAATTTAAAAATCTCGCGAAATTGTCAAATTTAAAATTAGCAGGATTTTAACGAGGCAAATTTTATCCTCGCGTGGCTCAAATTTGACGCCGTTTTTCATGCCGTCAAATTTAAAGCTAAATTTACTCCAAAAATCCCGTCAGCGGGCTTGACGCCCGCGCACTCTCGCTTACGCCCCCAAGCCCCGATAGATACGCCAGCCTGCCCGCCTGTATCGCTAGCCCAAACGCCCGCGCCATCGTTTTTACGTCGCCTGCAGTCGCGATAGCGGTGTTTGCCATCACTGCTGCACAGCCCATCTGCATCGCTTCGCACGCCTGCGCCGGAGTGCCGATGCCCGCATCCACTATCACGGGCAGGTCTATCTCGGCGAGCAAAATTTTGATAAATTCGCGCGTACAAAGGCCTTTGTTCGTCCCGATCGGAGCGCCCAGCGGCATCACGCATGCAGCCCCCGCCGACGCCAGATCGCGCGCTACGTTTAGGTCGGGATACATATAGGGCATCACGACAAAGCCCATGTTTGCGAGCTTTTCAGTCGCTTTTATCGTCTCGTAGTTATCGGGCAGCAGGTATTTGCTATCTCTGATAACCTCGACCTTCACGAGATCGCCGCAGCCAGCCTCACGCGCGAGCTTTGCGATACGTACGCACTCATCGGCGTTCCTGGCGCCCGAGGTGTTTGGTAGCAGCGTCACGCCATTTGGGATAAAGTCTAAGATATTTTCTACCCCGCCCTCGTTCACGCGCCGAAGCGCCAGTGTCACGATCTGCGCGCCCGCCTCGTGCACCGCAGCCTCCAAAAGAGGTAGCGAAAATTTACCCGATCCCAGGATAAAGCGCGAGCTAAATTTATACCCGCCAAGCTCTAAAATATCGTTATTTTCGTCAAATTTCATCTCAACCTCCGCCTACAAAATGCACTATCTCGGCCGAGTCGCCGTCTCTTAGCGCCGTATCAAATTTATCTTTTGGCAAGATTTCGCCGTTTAGCTCGACCGCGATACGCCCCGGATTTAGCCCCTTTGCGGCGAGCAGCTGCGCTACCGTTTTGCCGATAAACTCGCTCTCGTCTTTGCCGTTTATTTTTAGCATTTTTCTTCCGTTTTATTAAATTTAGCGCGCCCGTGCGGGTTAAATTTCGCGCCCTAGAGTCGCCGATTATACCGCTTTTTACTAAATTTAAGCCAAATTTTTCATAGCGAGCGCGCAGGCGGCAAGCCCGTAAAACGCGACGCAAAGGCTAACGGCTAGCCCAAAAACGCTAACTGCCGGCGTCTGGCTAAAACTAAGCGCAAAAAACGAGATAAAGCTCGTGATAAACGCGGCAAATATCCCAAATACGCGCTCCCGCCGCGACAAGTCGTCGTTTAGCGCAAAGATGAGATAATCAATCCCGACCGCGCTTGCCAAGATAAGCCCGAAAATCGCAAAAATATTTACGTGAACGCCGAGCGCCGTAAAGCCGCAAAGCACGACCAGCACGCCAAGCGCGATGACGCTCATAACCAAAAACGAGCGCGCCGCTCCAAAAAACGCCCATAAAAGCGCAAACGCGACCAAAAATGCGCCGCCCTTTAGCACCGCGGCCCAGGCCTTCGCCTCGGTCAAATTTTGATTTAGCGCGCCTGCGAAATCCACGCTAAAAGCGCCGTTTGCTTTTAAAATTTCATCCGTTTTCGCGCCGCCCGCAAGCCCCTCGGCATACACCGCGCTACTGTTTTTGCTCGGTAAAAATCGAGTTAAATTTTTCGCCGCGTCAAACTCCAAAATCTCGCTAATGCCGATAGTTTGAGCGTTTGCTATCTTTTCTAGCTCGGATTTTACCAGCTCGCTAGGCAAGCCAAACTGAGCGTAAATTTTAAATATTTCCTCGTCCTTTGCGGCCTCTTTAAAGATATTTTTTACATTTTCCTGCTCGGCCAGGCTTAGGATAAATTTAGAAATCGATGCGTAATCTTTTACGAGATTTGCCTGCTTTAGCTCGCGCATCAGCCGCTTTTCATCGCCGACTTGGTCTTCGCTGCCCTTTAGCACGATGACGGAGTTTTGCGGCGCGCCGCCCGTTATCTCGCTGATCTTTTTAGACTGCTCCAGTAGCTGCGCGGGCGAGTTTGCGTAGTCTTTGATCTGCTCGGGCGCGCTTAGGCTTTTAAAATTTAGCGCCAAAATTCCCGCGCAAAGCGCAAACGCGGCGAGTAAAATTTTTAAATTTACCGCTCCCGCCGCGCGCTCGCAAAGTCCTGCAAATTTATCAAAAAATCTCGAAAACGCGGCGCTTTGCGAAAACGTCGCGCCCTCAAATATAAAAGGCAAGCAAAAATAGGTAAATAAAAACGCCCCAAGCAGCGTAAATAGCGAAAATATCGCGGTTTGGCGTAGCAACTCAAGCGACGAAAAGGCAAAAACGCCGTATCCGCTCATCGTTATGCAAAGCCCGAGCAAGAAAATTTTAAGCATCGGACGCACGCTCGCGGCCACCACGGGCACATTTTGATTTTTACCCAGCCAATGCAGCGCAAAGTCAAACATCAGTCCGACCAGGCTCGTGCCGATAACCACGACCATGACGCTAAGGCTCTCGTAAATCAAAAGCGAAGCCGCAAGCCCGCACGCAAAGCCGAAAATCGCGACAAAAACGACGCAAAAAATGCGCAAATTTTTAAACGTGAGCAGCAAAAAAATCGCGCAAAGACTAAGCGAAACCGCGCTCATAACGGCACTTTCCTTATCGCCGCCAGCTTTGCCGTAGGCTCCGTATAGCGCGCCGCAGCTAGCGTAAGCCTGCACTTCGTCCTGCGCCGCCATCTCGCGTACGCTTTCATAAAATTTGATCAAATTTCGCGGATCGTAGCCGGGCTTTAGACGTGCTTTTACGAGGTAAAATTTCTCGCCCTCATGCGCGGCTTCTAGCATCAAATTTGACAAATTTAGGCTGATTTTTGAGCTCTCTAAGCTCATGTGCGAGCTTAAGGCGAAAAAATCGTCCTTCGCGTTAAGCGGTTTAAAAGCGAATTGATTAAATAAATTTTGCGCGCTTTGTTTAAAAAATTCGTTTTTGTCTTTTACTAAAAGCTCATAGGTTTGCTCGTTTAAAAGCGCGATTTTTAGGGAGTTTAGCTGAGCTAGATACGAGGTTAAATTCACGTCCTGCTTTGCGGCAAACTCCTCAAAAACTCCGCTTTGTTCGGCTAAATTTTCGCTTTTTTCTAAAAACTCGGGCGAATTTGAAGCCAGCAAAAACTCGCCTGAAGCGCTATCAAGCATCGATTTTAGCGCGGTTTGCTCGGTAGAGTTTTCAAAATTTACTAGAGAAAAAATATCCGCGTTTATCTTTTTCGCGTTTGTAAAACAAACGGCGAGCGCGGCTAAAAACGCCGCTAAAAAGATAAAAAGACGCGCGGATTTTTTCATTTTACGTTGTAAAAATCATTTACCGTTTTATCGCCGCTAACCTCGTTTAGTACGATCTTACGGACGAATTTATCGCCTCCTACTAAGATTCGCGTAAAGATTTGCTTTAGCAGCAGATTTTTGGGCGTTAGCTCGATTTTCCAGTTGTTTTTGTCGCCTGAGATTTTAAAGATAAATTCCTTCTCAAGCTCGGCTTTATCGAGCTTTATGATGGATAAAAAGAGCTTTTTATCAAAATTTTGATCGATTTTTATGAGCTGATTGCCACTTTTTTGGAAGATCCCGCGCTCGTTTATGACGATGCTCACCGCGATCGGGCTTAGCGTGTCGTAGAGCAGTTCGCTTTGACTGAGTTCAAATTTGCCGTAGCTTTTAAACTCCACGTTAAATCCGCTCAAAAACTTCGTCTGCGCGAAATCGCCGCTGATATTTTGCGTTTTTATTTGAGATTTTATCTCGTTAAAATCAAGCCCCATCAGGCTCGCAGCCAAACTAAAAATTATCGCTATTTTTTTCATTTATATACCTTTTTACTGCATTTTGTAGCTCTTGCGGGATCTC
>CAUQMF010000071.1:0-10303 GCA_963518965.1 uncultured Campylobacter sp. | reverse complement strand
TCTCCTAGAAAAAATTTTTATTTAAATTTATTTTTATATTTTTATTTTAGGCGATAAGTGTTACGTATCGAAACTAAATTTATCAAACGTAACTTTTTGATAAATTTGTTGTAGTTTTGTTTGGGCTTTTGACCGAGATTTTAGTCGGCTTCGGTGGGACTATGCTAAATTTAGGATATTTAAATTTACGGCGGCGCGTTTTTGCCGTTTTGGCTTTTGCGTATTTGGCGAGAATTCGTCAAATTTGAAATTTAGTGGGCAAATTTGCGGCTAATCTCGTCAAATTTCGTCCACTTAAATTTGCGCCGCTAGAGTAAATAAAAATTTAAAAACTCCAAATCCAGACCTTTTGCCAATGATCAAATTTGCAAAATAGTAGCCCTAAAGGCGGCTAAATTTAAAGCGGTAAATCGCCTTAAAATTGCTAAAGCGGTAGTCGGGGGCGAGCAAATTTAACCGGGTTGCCCGCGCAAAGGGCTAAAACGAATTTGCATTAAGGGCAAATAAGCGTTAAACGGCTATAATCGCGTTTATATTTAAAAAAAGGAATAGCCGTGAAAAATTTACTCGCTTTTTTAGCAGTTATCCTCCTCCTAGCCGGGGTAGCGATGAAATACGCTAACGAATTTCCCATGCTTGACGAAACAGTCAAGGAAAAGTGGAGCCAAGTGCAAAACCAATACAAACGCAGAGCCGATTTGATCCCAAATCTCGTTAAAACCGTTCAGGGTTACGCTAGCCACGAGCAGAGCGTGTTTAAAGAAGTAACCGAAGCTAGAAGCAAAGCCTCCGCCGTGACGATCGACGTTAGCTCTATAGATGATCCCTCTAAGCTAAAAGAGTTTGAAGCCGCGCAAAATAGCCTCGGCGGCGCGCTATCTCGCCTGATGGCTATTAGCGAAAGCTACCCTCAGCTAAAGGCCGATCAAAATTTCCTAGCCTTGCAAAGCCAGCTAGAAGGCACCGAAAATCGCATCTCGGTAGCTAGAAAAGACTATATCGAAGCGGTCAAAGACTATAACGTCGCGCTGCGTAAAATCCCGGGTAAATTTATCGCCGCAGCTCTATATCCGGAGCTAAAGCCGCGCGCTACGTTTGAGGCGAGCGTTACCGAGCAAAACGCGCCTGAAGTTTCTTTTGCCAAGTAATCCGATGAAACGCGTTTTATCCGCTTTATTTTGCGTTTGCGCGATTTGCGGGCTTTTTACGCTAAATTTATCGGCCCGGCAGACGGTAAGCGAGCAAAACGCGCCAGCTAAAATAAGCGAAAAAAGCGGCGATATCCCGGCTCTAAGCGGTAGAGTAGTCGATCAAGCGGGCGTTTTAAGCCCTGCGGCAAAACGAGAGCTAGAAACTGCGCTCGCCGCTCACGAAAACAATACGACTAATCAGCTAGTTATCGTAACGACCCGGTCGCTGGGCGGCAAGGCGATAGAGGAGTATTCGCTAGAGCTTGGCAGACGCTGGGGTATCGGGCAAAAAGGCAAAGATAACGGCGCGCTGCTAGTAGTCGCGCCAAACGACAAGCAGGTGCGTATCGAGGTCGGCTACGGCCTAGAAGGCGTGCTAACGGACGCTCTTTGCGGCATTATCATAAACCGCTACGTCATCCCCGAATTTAAAAAAGGCGATATAGAAGGCGGCGTAAAGATCGGCGCGCAAAAGATTTTAGCCGTGCTTGAGGGCGACGAGAGCGTAAAACGGCAGCTAGACAAAGAGGACGAAACGCCTGTGGAGGCTTACGGGATAATAGCCGGCATGGCGCTGCTGTTCGCGTCGGGGATTTTGGGCGCGGCGCTCGTGCGTATCGGGGTTTGCGCGGTTTTATCGGGCTTTACCTCAGCCGTCGTCGCCGGAGCGTTTAGTATAGAAGATTTTGCCCTTAGAGGCGTGGTTATGTTCGCGCTTTTCATGCTATTTTTTTATTTGACCAAAAATATAAAACCCGGCTCCGGCGCAAATTCGGGAGGTTCTGGCTACTCTGGCGGCTACGGCGGCGGTTCTGGCGGAGGCAGAAGCTCGGGAGGCGGATTTAGCGGAGGAGGCGGAGGTTACGGCGGCGGCGGAGCTAGCGGCAGGTGGTAGTCGCTTTAAAATTTGGCGTCAAATTTTGCCAGAACGCTTGCTAAATTTTGCTGGTTCTAGCTTAGTCGTATCGGCGCTGCCGTTAGCGATAAATTTGAGGCTAACTAATGTTTTGGCTTTTAGCCTTTTTTGCAAATTCGCAAAAGAAAAAGCGGGCGGCAAGGGACTGATTTAACCAAAATCAAGCAAGCAAACGGCTTTAAATCCGCTAAATTACGCAAATAGCCCAAAAATACGCAAATATAAATTTGACTAAAATCCGTAAAAATCAAGGAAAGATATGAAGCGCATTTTGATTATTTTGTTTTACGCTTTTACTACGGCTTCGCTTCTTGCCGCTAAGACCGGGGTAGATGAGCGTTTGGAGTTTCCGATTTTAACCGGCAAAATAGCAGACGGCGCCGGGGCGTTAAGTCCTGCCCAAAAAGAGGAGTTGAAGGAAATTTTATATTTTCAGGAGAGGTTTGATAAGGTTGAAATCATCGTAGCCACGATAAGCAGCACCCCTAAAGATGGGCTAGAGTGGTACGGCGCGCAGTTAGCCGGAAGGTGGGGGATATTTGGCAAAAAAGCCTTGCTGATAGTAGTTACGGACGATAAAAAAGCATATATCGAGGCTGGAAGCGGATATATCGGCGTACTAAAAGACGAGGTAAGTAAAGATATCATAAGCAGGGACATAATCCCAAAACTCGCTAAAGGCGATGTAGCCGGCGGCATAAAGGCAGGCGTACAAAAGATTGCCGAGGCTATTTTATACGAGAGAGGTTACGAAGGGCTAAAAGCGCGGGAGGCTTTGCTAAAATTTATAAAAGAAGACTTAAACGTCAATGAAAGTACGAAGGGCAAGCTGATAGCCGCGTTTTACGAATTTTCGGGAAGGACGCCCGAGCAAAGCATAGATCTAGCAGGTAAAATACTTAGCAGCGACCCTAGTTTTGACGATGAGTCCGTGCAGAGCACGGCCTTTAGGCGTAAGATGATAGAATTTGATATAGAGCAAAGCGACGAAGCCTACGTTCCCGATCCGGGCTATATTTTTATAATGGGATTGTTTTACGGGATTATAGTATTTGTGCTAGCTTCGGCGGCTTTAAATTTGGGCTTTGCTAAGTTTGGAAACTTTTTGGGCAAGGTATCGTATTCGTATCTTGGCGGCCTTATCGCATGCTTTCTCATACTGCGAGGTAGCGGGTCGCACTATCTTACGGAGTTTTTGTTGTTTGGCGTAATCTTTGCGGCGATTTATTGGATGCTTAAGGATAAGGATTTTGACAGGGACGACGAGCCGTATCCCAAACGGACGAAAAAAGCAAGGCGCAAAAGACGGAGCTAGTTTGTTTTTGCGCAGGTTTGCTTTGCTTGAAGCGCGCAAATTTAACGTTGCCGTAGAAGTCGCTTTTAAAATTTAGGATTTTGGCTTTAAATTTTAGCCGCTATCCTAAAATTTGCAAATTCTTCGCCTTTAAATTTGTGGGTCAAATTTCGCACGCCGATCGTCAAATTTGCTCTAAATCTCCCCCAAAATCTTTTTATAGTTACTAAAAATCGGCGAGTCCTCGCCAAAATACAAACTCATCGCGCACACGTAGCGATCGAGCGGATTTTGGATGCGATTTAGCGCCAGTCGTTCGCGAAACGGCAGGTCGTAGCTGCTTAAAATCACGCTAAAAGGCACGGGAAAATCGGTGCCAAAAAGGATTTTGTCGTGGATTTGCGTTTGGGTTTTTAGATGCGGCAGTATGCGGGCCTTGTTTATGCAAAGCAGCGCCGAAACGTCGGCATAAAGCCCGTCAAACTCGCGCAGCCAACGAAGTAGAGTGAAGTAGTTTGCGCCCAGTTTCTCCGGATCGCGCGAAAACATGGACAAAACGCCGTCGCTTGAGGCGCCCATGTGAGCGCAGACGATGCGGCAACCAAGATTTAGCGGGGATTTTAGCTGCTCGATGCTCTCAAGCGCCTTGTTTGACGCCAGCGAGTTTTCGTCGCCCACGTGGATCACCAGCGGTAGCCCAAGCTCGCTAAGCAGCCTAAAATAGGGCTCATAGCGCTTGTCGTTTAGATCCGTCTCCCAGTACGAGTGCAGCAGCTTGCCGCCTTTAAAGCCCATTTTGTGGTACTTTTCGATCAAATTTAGCGCGTCTTTGCGGTTTGGATTTACGCTAAAAAACGGCACGACCTCGTTTGGATTTTGCTCGTAAAAGGCAAAAACGTCCTCGTTTGAGGCGCAGACGGTTTTGTCCTTGTGCACGAGGTTTCCGCTCTCGTCAAATTTCGCATCGACGCCGAAAACCACGGACTTTTGGACGAAATTCGAGCTTTTAATCAGCCGCGCGAAGTTGCTTTTGTAGCCTTCAAAACCGTTTTTTATAAGCTCGCTCCTGTTTATGTCGAATTTTTTGGCAAAAAACGCAAGCGCTAGTTTGTCGTAAAATCGGTCGAATTTTACGTCCGCGCTAAGCAAGTGCGAGTGGATATCGACGGTTTTTATCTGCATTAAATTTGCGTTTTGCAAGCCGCTAAGTTCGCTCTCCCGCACGGCGATTTCGTTAAATTTACCCCGCGAAAACCCGCTCGAATTTGCTTCGTTTGCGGTTAAATTTACGCTCGTTTCGGCAAATTTATCTTTGGCGTAAATTTGACTCGCGTTTTGGCAAAACCCGAGCGTTTCTGACGTAGCCGTCTCGCTCGCTCTTAGATTTGAGCTTAAATTTACCCGCGCGTTCTGTTTTGACGGCTCAGCGAGACTGCCTAAATTTGCGCGAGAATTTGTCGCCGTTTTTCCGTCTATCAAATTTGTACTAAAACCCAAGGCGTCCAAGCGCTCATTTGCGCGGTAAAAATCATCTCGAAACATCGTTTCTCCCTTTTTAAAATTTATCGAAATCATAGCCTAAATTTTAAAAAGTGTCAAGTGGTGCTTTACGCTTTATGATTTTCTAAGCTAAATTTGCGTAAGATTTCGTCAAATTTAACGAAAGGAAAGAGATGAGCTACAAGATGAGCGAGCTTTGCGAACTATCGCAAACGCCCAAATCAACGATACTCTTTTACGTCAAGGAGGGGCTTTTGCCAGAACCCGTGAAGGTAAAAGACAACGTGCATCAGTACGGCGAGGACACGCTTTTGATGCTAAATTTCATCAAATACGTCCAGAGCAACTTCCACCTAAGCCTTAAGGAGGTCAAGGCGCTCACACAGCAAAAGGGCTTTAGCTTTAAGCGCTGCTACGAGGCGCTTTTTGATTCGCTCGATACTTTTATGGGGTCAAATTTCGCCCAGACGCTAAGCGCCGAGCAGGCGTGCGAGAGGCTGGGTATTACGGAGGCTGAGCTGGATAAATTTATAAAAGACGGATTTATCTTTATGCGAGGCGGCAAGCTAACCGAAAAAGAGGTCGAAATCCTGCAAATCGTGCTAGAAACCCAAAAAAGCGAGCGCGGGCGGGAAATTTTACAGACTTATATAAATTTAGCCAAGCAAATGGCCAAAATCGAAGCCGAGTGCGCGCGCGAAATTTACGCGAAAGCAAAGGATAAAAATGCGGCCTTAAAGCTCGTTTTCGATAATATCTTGATCCTAAAACCCTACATCTTAAATTTCCACACCTTCGATGCCTACAAAAAGGAGAACAAATGAAAGGCGTTTTTTCGGTTAGGGGCTTTTTGCCCTTTTTGGTCGTTATGTTTATCAACGCGGTCGTGGATCTTGGTCACAAGATCACGATCCAAAACATACTTTTTAAGAGCATCGAGGATGAAAATTTACAGATCATCCTGACTTCGCTCGTAAATTTGCTAATCTTGTTGCCCTACATCATGCTTTTTAGCGTTTCGGGCTTTTTAAACGATAAATTTTCGCGCACCCGCATCACGAGATACGCGGCGGCGAGCGAAATTTTACTCACGCTTTTTATCACTATAAGCTACCTTTGCGGCTGGTTTTACGTGGCGTTCGGTACGACGCTGCTGCTAGCGGTGCAAAGCGCGGTATATAGCCCGGCAAAATACGGACTAATCAAAAAAATCGTAGGCGGCGAAAAGCTAGGCGCTGCAAACGGTATCGTTCAGGCCTTTACTATCGTGGCGATTTTGCTTGGTTCGTTTGTTTTTTCGGCGATTTTTGAGATGTACGCAGCGCAGAGCACGGATGCAGGCGAGATGATAAAATCAGTCTGGTTTATCGGCGCGATACTTTTCGTTTGTTCGGTAGCCGAGACGATTTTTACGTTTAAGATTCCTTTTTTCGAGGCAACCGACGCCGGGCTTAAATTTGACGCGAAAAAGTACTTTAAACTAGGCTACCTAAAAGAAAACACGAGGCATATCTTTAACAACAAAAACGCCTTTTTATGTACGCTTGGGCTTTCTGTTTTCTGGGCGGTGGCGCAGCTGGTTATCGCCGTTTTCCCCGCTCACTACAAGGCTATGAGCGCGGATAACAACGTCATGATCGTGCAGGCGATTTTAGCCGTTAGCACCATCGGTCTGGTCGTGGGCTCAGCGCTAGCGGGCAGCTACTCGAAAAATCACATCGAGATGGGCATCGTGCCTTTTGGGGCGCTTGGGCTTTTTGCTTCGCTGCTTATGTTCGCGCAGGGCTCAAGTGCTGCATTTATGACGCTGGCGTCCTTTTTGTTCGGTTTTAGCGGCGGCATTTTCATCGTGCCGTTAAATGCAAATATCCAGTTTTTTACCCCCGAAGAGCAGATGGGCCGCACGCTAGCGGGCAGTAACTTTATCCAAAACATCTTTATGGCGGCGTTTTTGCTGCTTGCGATGGCGTTTAGCATATTTGCCGTTAGTACGCCGGAGATTTTTGTTATTACGTCGTTTTGCGTGCTTATCTGCGCGCTGGCGGCGATAAAATACCTACCGCATCTTTTTGCTCGCTTGCTTATCATGCCGTTTTTTAGGATCGGATATACGATCAATGTCGACGGCATCGAAAATATCCCGCAAAAAGGCGGCGTGCTGCTACTTGGCAACCACATGAGCTGGATAGACTGGGCGGTGCTGCAGATGGCCTCTCCGCGTCCGATCAGATTTGCGATGCATAAGAGCTTTTATGAAATTTGGTACCTAAAATGGCTGTTAAATTTATTTGACGTGATCCCTATCGGCGCGGGAGCGAGTAAAAGCGCGCTAGAAAAGATCCGCGAGTGCCTAGACGCGGGCGACGTGGTGGCGCTGTTTCCTGAGGGTCATATCAGCTATAACGGCCAGATAGATGAGTTCCAGCACGGTTACGAGATAGCCGCAAGCGATACGAACTCCGTCATCGTGCCGTTTTATCTACGCGGCCTTTGGGGTTCGAGCTTCTCGCGCGCTCAAAAATACTACCAAAAAATCAGCCGCAAAATAGACGGCAAGCGCGCTATCAGGGTGAGCTTCGGCGCGCCTTTGGCACCTGAAACCAAAGCCCCGCAGGTGCGCGAAAAGGTCGTCGAGCTGTCGTTTTTTAGCTGGGCCGAGTATCTAAAAACCCTTGAGCCTATGCAGTTTAGCTGGCTAAAACACGCTAAAGCTAATCTGTTTAAACGCTCGATGGTAGATAGCACGGGCGCTGATCTAAACAATCTCAAGGTTATCGCTACGGTGCTTGTGTTTTTGTCTAAATTTAAATTCTCGTTTTTAAAAGAGCGAAACGTCGGCGTGATACTGCCTTCCTCGGTGATGGGTAGCATTATAAATTTGATGCTATTTATCAGAGGCAAGATAAGCGTAAATCTAAACTACACGCTTAGCGAGCAAAATTTGATCGGCTGCGCGGACAAGGCGGGGCTAAGAAGCATAATCACGTCGCGCCAGTTTATCGCCAAGCTAAAGGCTCGCGGCTTTGAGCTGGAAGAATCTCTAAAAGGCAGGCTCATCTATCTCGAAGACGTCGCGCAAGGCATAAGCAAGGCTGATAAAATTTGCGCGATGCTAAAGGCGATTTTGATGCCGCGCTGGCTGCTTGAGCTTATATATTTTCGCGACGTTCGCATCGACGACGATGCTACGATACTCTTTAGCAGCGGCAGCGAAGGCACGCCAAAGGGCATCGTGCTAACGCATAAAAACATAATGGCTAACATCAAGCAAATTTCGGAGATCGTAAACACGGACGGCAACGACGTTATCTTAGCGTCGCTACCGATATTTCACTCGTTCGGGCTTACCGCGGCGACCTTTTTCCCGCTTAGCGAAGGTATCGCCTCCGCTCACGTGCCTGATCCCACGGACGCCTTTGCCGTGGGCAAGATGGTTGCTAAATACCACGCGACGATAATGTTTGGCACGTCGACGTTTTTTAGGCTCTATACCAAAAACAAAAAGCTAAATCCGCTGATGTTTTCTACGATCCGCTACGCCATCGCCGGCGCGGAGAAGCTAAACGCGGCCGTTAAGCGCGAGTTTAAGATGAAATTTGGCGTCGAAATTTACGAAGGCTACGGTACGACCGAGACCTCGCCAGTTGTCAGCGTAAATACCGCAAACGTGCTAGAGCCCGAGTTTTTTAAAGAGCTTGTTTTCTCAAAAGAGGGTAGCGTGGGTCTACCGACTGCGGGCACGATAATAAGAATCTGCGATCCAACGAGCCTAGCAAAGCTAGAAAATGGGCAGGCTGGCCTCATCCTAATCGGCGGCCACCAGGTGATGAAGGGCTACTATCTGGACGAGGAGCGCACGAAAGAAGCAATCGTCGAGCTAGACGGCGTGCGCTACTATAACAGCGGCGACATCGGCTTTTTAGACGAGGCGGGCTTCCTAACGATCACGGATAGGCTATCTCGCTTTGCCAAAATCGGCGGCGAGATGATAAGCCTAGGCGCGGTAGAGGCTCAAATCTCATCCGTGCTGGGCGATGAGGTTACCTTTGTCTGCACTAACGTCGCCGACGAGAAAAAGGGCGAGCAAGTCGTCATGCTCTTTAGCGGCGAGATGAGCGAGGAGGAAGTGGCCGCGCGCATCAGAGCTTCTGCGATACCGTCCATCATGCAGCCTTCAAAGATTTATAAAGTAGATAGCGTACCGGTGCTGGGAACCGGTAAAGTGGACTTTAAATCAAGCAAAAAGCTAGCGGCCCAGCTGGTCGCTGGCGAGGGAAATTTAGGCGCGGAGGAAGCTTAAATTTACGCTATGAAAGGCAAATTTGGCGACTAGGTCGTCAAATTTGCCTATCGTCTAAGCTCTGGCAAAAGACCCTTGCAAAATTAAATTTTAAAACAGCGATACCCGCTTATAAACACCTAAGTTTAATCACAATATAATCATAATAAAAATAAAACAACAAGGCAAATTTTGAACTTAAATTTAAAACAAAAACTCTTCGGTAGCAAACTTAAAAAGATAGTTTGGTCGGTAGTGCTTTTTACGGCAATACTTTGCACCGTATTTATCCGCATAATCCCCGATTATTCCACTTCACGAGGCTTCGCCGTCGTTACTATTTTTGACTACGACAAATACAAGCAAGGATACTGCCTCAAAGAGGATAGAATTTTACCGAGAGAGGAGCTGTATAAAAGAGCGATAGGGCAGTTTTTAGATTATGAGCTAAAACTAGATCAAATGATTAATGATTATAGGGTCTATACTTATGGCAGTTCCTGGCGTAGCTCACATGAAATTGCATACTATGAACTAGAGAACATAAATTTATCGAATTGGTTTGAGGTATTAAAAACGCATCATGACAACAATGGGACGTTTGAAGAAATTTTTATGAATAAACTAAAAGCTAAAAAAACCGACCCAAAGAAGTATTTAAAAATAAATTTGAACGATATGAGTGCTGGATTTGATAGACCTATAATTACTCTAGACGGTGCTGGTAAAGGACCAAATATTCATATACTACTAGATAAGTTTGTTTTAATTTATGAAAATTATATACAACGTAATCATTCCGAATACCTATTTGATAAAATGAATTTTTCCGAAAAAATCAAAAAATATTATCAGGAGAGGAACAAGGCGTCGTTTGATATAAAACAGGGTTTTGAGCTGGATAATTGCGGAAATCTAAATTATCCATTAGAAGAGTATTATTTAGGTAGTAGAGAGGCAAAAGGCGGCTGAAAAGCCTGATCATTTGAAATTTACTAAGCAAATTTCAAATCAAAAAATAAAATTTCAACACAAAGGATAAACAATGGCTGTATTTAATCTAAATTTAAACGGCGACTATTCAAAACAGTTGCTAAGCTACTATATATGGGGTCAATATACCC